>CAZFLK010000086.1:0-21717 GCA_964519245.1 uncultured Verrucomicrobiota bacterium | reverse complement strand
AGAACCGAGAACCAAGAACCGAGAACCAAGAACCGAGAACCAAGAACCGAGAACCAAGAACCGAGAACCGAGAACCCGCCTCACCGCCCCTTCATCTGCGCCATCGCGGCGCGTTTCATTTCCCGGTCGCTTTCCTTTTTCTTGAGGTCCTGACGTTTGTCCGACTTGGCCTTGCCTTTGCCCGCGCCGATTTCGATTTTTACGCGGCCTTTCTTCCAGTAGAGGGAGAGGGGGATGACGGAATAGCCCTTGATGTGGATGAGATTGAAGAGTTTTCGAATCTCGGTCTTGTTGAGAAGCAATTTACGGGCGCGGCGGGGTTCGTGGTTCTCCCGGTTGCCTTGTTCATACTCCTCGAAATGCGCGTTTTGGAGGTAGACCTGAAGGTCCTTGTCCACGCGGACGAAGGCTTCTCGGATGCTGCCGCGGCCGGCGCGGAGCGATTTGACCTCGGTCCCGGTCAGCGCAATCCCGGCCTCGTAAGACTCCTCGATATGATAATCGTGGCGTGCCTTGGGATTGTTGAGGACCTTGGGTTCTTTGGCGGCCATGGCCGTTGGAGTAAACAAAACAGCCAGAAGGACGTTCGGCCTCCTGGCTGTTTGAGATTGAAATGGGAGCTGCTTACTTGCCGAACTCCGGCTTGAGCGGATTGTCGTCGTGTTCGAAGCCCCAGTCTATCTTGTCGCTCAGCAGTTCGGTGAAGGCGATGTCTGCGTGTCCCATGGTGGCGGTCTCGGTGAGCAGCGGACGGCTGTTCTTGCCGCCCGGCGTGGAGAGCTGGCGCACCCGGCGGGAGATGATGTTCACCAGAATGTTCGGGTTGCCGACCTTTTCCAGCGCTTCGCCAATGTGTTCGGTATTCATGCGTGTCTTTGTCTTTAAAGTCAGTTCTCGTGAAAGAGAGTCGTGAAAAGTAGCGAGGCAGCCGGACAAGGCAAGCGAAAAGAAGCTGCAACAAGCGACTTGCGCCGGGAAGGCGGGTTTTCTACAAACCTGCGCATGTCAGCCAAGAAGAAAGCCGCGTCAGCCCTGTTCGATTTCAAGAAATACGTCAATCGCCAGATCGAGGAGGTGAATGACGCGTTGGACGGATTCCTGCCGGCGGCGCGGACGAAGCCGGCGACCATTCACAAGGCGATGCGTTACTCGCTGTTCGCCGGCGGCAAGCGGATGAGGCCCATCCTGACCTTGGCCGCCGCGGAGGCCTGCGGGGGGAAAGCCGCGGCCGCAATGCCGCTGGCCTGCGCGGTGGAATGCATCCACACCTACTCACTGATACATGACGACCTGCCCGCGATGGATGATGACGATTTTCGCCGGGGCAAACCGACCAATCACAAGGTCTTCGGGGAAGGGATTGCCGTCCTGGCGGGGGACGCGCTGTTGACGCAGGCGTTTCAAATTGCCGCGCAGTGCAAGGGGTGGCCGCGCTATTCGCATCGGGACGTGGTCAAGGAGATCGCCGTCACCTCGGGGTCGCTGCAACTGATTGCCGGCCAGGTCGCCGATATCGAGGGCGAAGGGAAGAAGACTTCAGCGCAGCAATTGAAATACATCCACGAGCGAAAAACGTCGGCCCTGTTGACCTGTTCCGTGCGCCTGGGCGGCATGAGCGCCAACTGCACCCCGGGTCAGCTCAAGGCGTTGACCGATTTCGGCTACAACGTGGGCCTCGCCTTCCAGATCATCGACGACATTCTGGATGTGACCCAGACCTCGGAGAAGTTGGGCAAGACCGCGGGCAAGGATGAAGCCGTGCAGAAGGCGACCTATCCGGCGATCATCGGCTTGGAGAAGTCCCGGAGGAAAGCCAAGGAGCTCACCGAGAAGTCCTTTGCCGCGCTGAAGACCTTCAAGGGCAAGGCGGTCGCCTTGGAGGCGTTGGCCGAGTATTTGCTGAACCGGGATTGCTGAGGCGCTCAGTGGCCGGAGGAGGACTTGTCGTTTTCCTCCTCCTCCATGGCGCGGCTCAAGTCGTCCTGCACTTCGCGCGAAGCCTTCTTGAATTCCTTGATGCCCTGGCCCATGCCCTTGGCCAGTTCCGGCAGTTTCTTGGCGCCGAAGAGGATGAGGACGACTGCGAGGACGAGGATGATTTCCGGCATGCCGATGCCGCCGCCGATGAATGCAAGAGTGGTGGTGTTCATGATCTGAGATGTTCTGACGGTTTGTTCAAGTGGTCCGCGCCGCCGCTCCGGGAAATGACGCATCATTCCTGTTGATCCCACGAATGAGGATCGAGGCGCAGCAGCGCGGTGTGGTTGATTCAATCCCGATGCAGAGTTCCCAGTGGGTCTGCCGAATGCCCGATAAGATAAGTCCGCCGAAGACTCGCTTGCGCGCAGTCCTGTCCGTGGCGAACGTTGGTTAGTCTCGTTTCGAACGGGATTTATTCAAGAAGTTTTTCAGCCGGACTTGTTCGGCGTGTTTGTCCGGGCCGTTTCAGCCGGGGTCGTGGTCTTGAACGGGGTTGGCGGAACCTCAAGGGGAGTCCAGCCATCGACGCCTTCGGTGATGGAGATGAAGGAGTTCAGAGAGACGCCTTCAATGATCTGAAGGGACTTGGATACCGGCCATTTCACTTCGATCCGCTTGATTGCGGAGGCTTGGCCGAGGCCGATTTCGAGGCGTTGAGGATGGCTTCCGAAGGAGCTGACGCAGCCGTGCGCGCGGTGAATCTCACGGTTGCCGTCCGGCGTATCGATGACCACCTTGACCCGGGCTCCGACGGCCTGTCGGTTTCCGGTCGTGGCCGTCAGCCGGATCTTCAGGAAGTGATTTCCATGGCCGGGGTTTTCGAACAGGGCATTGGCGAACTTGTCGGCCGGATAGGCGCCTCCCATTTGAACGTAGAGATCCTGGTCGCCGTCGTTGTCGAGGTCGGCGAAGGCGATGCCGTGGCCTTTCTGCAAGTGGCCGAACCCACCCGAGGTCGTGACGTTCTGGTAGCCTTTTCCGGCGTTGTTCCTGAGCATGATGTTGGGCATCAGGGTGCGGAAGGGCGGGTTGCCTGTGCCGAGGTAGATGTCCAGGAAACCGTCATTGTCGAGGTCGCCGAAGCTGGCGCCCATGACCATCCAGGCGTGATTCAAACCGGACTCCCTGCCGATGGATTCAAAGGCGCCGTCGCCCTTGTTGCGGTAGAGTCGCGGGAGTTCGGCGGTGAAATTGTCGCCCAGGCAATCAGCGGCCACGTCTTCGATCTCCGCGCGGTAGGCGGCGACGAAGAGATCCAACCAGCCGTCGTTGTCGTAGTCGAAGAACCAGCTGGCGAAGCTGTCCAAGGGAGCCTCGACGCCCGCCTCCACCGCGACGTCGGTAAACGAGCCGTGGCCGTCGTTGCGATAGAGGCGGTTGACGCCAAGGTTGGAGACGTAGATGTCCATATCGCCGTCGTTGTCATAGTCCCCGGCGCAAACGGCTTTGGCGTAGCGGTCGTTGCCGAGTCCGGCGGCCTGGGTCATGTCAGTGAACTGCCCTGAGCCGTCATTGACGAAGTATTGGGAGGGGAAATTGTCGGAGGCTTGCGGGTCCGATTCCAGGGAGGATTCATTGCCGATGTAGAGATCCAGGTCGCCGTCGTTGTCAAAGTCCGCCCAGGCAGCGGTCTGGGTTGGGCGCGCAGGCGATGCCAGGCCTGACTCGCGGGTCGCGTCGGTGAAGGTCCCGTCGCCGTTGTTGCGGATCAGCGAGTTGCGGATCTGGCCGACATTCCGCATCCAGGCGCCGCGCAGAATCAGAAGGTCCATGTCGCCGTCATTGTCGTAGTCGGCGGGCACGGTTTGCAGTCCGCCTTTCTGCCGGGCCAGACCGCTGGCCTCCGATTGGTCGGAGAAGGAGCCGTCGCCGTTGTTTTGGTAGAAGATGCAGGAGCCTTCGAAATCCACTGTCGAGGTGATGATGTCGAGGTGGCCGTCCAGGTCGAAGTCCTCGATGATGACGCCCCCGGAGAGGTTGAACGCATCGAGGCCGAGTTGGGGAGCGACGTCGGTGAAGCGGCCGATGTCGTAGTCAGATTCGAAGTGTTTGGCGTCGATGAGCAGATCCGGCGGCACGCCGTCGGGATGCCGGCCGAGGGCCATGGCGAGGATATTGAGCAGCCAGCGATCCCCGAGATTGCCCGGGCGGATCTCGAGACTTTCCCGGAAGCTGGCCAGCGCGTTCTCGGCGGGCCCCTTTACGGTGTGAATGCCTCCGCCCTGCAAAGGAAAGATACAGCAGTCCTTGTTGTGTTGTCGGATGCAGTTCTCGACCTCGGCCAGTCGGAGTTGGCTGGTGGCGTGATGGCGAAGAACCATGGGCAATTCCCGGCGCAACGCAGGGTTGCGCCGCATTCTCGCCAAGACCTCCTCGCAGACATCGATCGCTTCCTGGTTTCGGCCCAGGCGCAGCAGCACGAGCGAGTGGTTGTACTGGGCGATCATTCGCTCGTCTTCGGTGAGGTCGGGTTCCTGAAGGCGGGCGGAGACTTCCCGCAGTTCTCGCTCTCCCCAAATGGAGTCGCCGCTCTCCTTCACAAGTCGATTGATGGCGCTGAACTCGTCTTCCAGTGAGCGCCACTTCTTGGACGGGTGCGAAAGGCGGGCCATCTTCCTGGCAATCAGGTCATCCTGACTCTGGAAATAGGTGTGGCTGAAGAAGAAGGCGCCGCCGACGGCGCAGGCAGTGAGCGTTGCGAGGATGACTGCGATGACGCGGCGTTTCGATTTCGGTAATGGCATCAGGCTGTAACTTCAACGTCTGATATGACTCGAAACAGGACCGAAAAGTTTCAGTTTTCCTCGGGGTGTTCGGAATCGATTTCGTCTTCGTCGTCGCCCTCGTCTTCGAACACCGTCCAATCCATGACCGCGAAAATGGAGGAGTAGTCATCGGTCCAAAGGCGGAAGCCAGCAGGCGGCGGGTCGATCAGGTAGGCGTTGTCCCAGACAGCCTCATGATTCAAGAAGGCCTTGTTCCGCGTGATCAACGCCCAATCCGAGTAGTAGGCCCACCAGTCTTCGTCATCGGTCAGGTTCGCAATCTGCCAGGCCTCATAATCGAACTCCCGGGCCAGCGCGGAGACGACCGGTTCGAGTTTCAGGTGCAGGTTGGAAATGTGCATGGCGAGGACGCCGTCGGGTTTCAGGTGTCTCCAATAGATCTCGAAGGCCTCGCGGGTGATCAGGTGGACGGGGATGGCGTCGCTGCTGAAGGCGTCGACGACGAGGATGTCGTATTCCTGCGGCGGTTCCCGTTCCATGGAAAGGCGGGCGTCGCCCAGAATGATTTCGAGTTCGGCCTCGGAGTCGTTCAGATAGGTGAAGCGGCGCCGGGCGAGTTCCACCACGGCCGGATCGATCTCGTAGATCCGCATGATATCACCGGCTTTTCCGTGAGCCGCCATGGTCCCGGTTCCCAAACCGACCACGCCGATTCGTCGCATGGATTCCTTGGGCAGGGCGCGCATGGCAAGGCCGATGCCGGAATCGTGGGTGTAATAGGTGGTTGGTTCCGTCGATGCCCACGAGTCCACGACCTGGAGTCCGTGGGTGATGCCGCCATGCCGCAGGAGGAAGTGGTGGCCGTTCTCGAGGTCGCGATCGTATTCGATGACGGTCAGGGCTCCGTAGAAGTTTCGGGAAAGGTCGATGGCGTTGGCCCTCGAGTTTCCGATGTCGCGGCTCAGTCCCCAGGCCAGCAGTGCGGGCATCGTGAGAAGCACGGTCCAAGCGACGCGGGGGCGTCCCCGGTGAAAGGGGCTGTTCGGGTCGACGAAGAAGACGGCCAGGAGCAGAAGCGCGACCAGGATCAGGCTGACATGGAATTCGTAGTAGCCGTCGAGAAGCAGGGGGGCGGCGACCGCGGCCAGCAGGCCGCCCAAGGCGCCCCCGACGGAGATCATCAGGTAGTAGCCGGTCAGGCCGGCGGGCGGCGGCTTGAGGCGGAACAGCTCTCCGTGGCAGACCATGCAGCCCACGAACAGGACGACGGAATACACCGTCAATTGTTGCACGATCGTGTCCCCGAGTTTCTCCTCCATCACGAGGATGACCGCGCAGAAGGACAAGACGAGCAGGGAGATCCAGACTGGCCGGAAATACCAGTTGGGTCGGTCGAAGCAGATGATGAAACTCAAGAGGTAGAGACTCAGCGGCAGAATCCAGAGGAAGGGGAACGAGGCGACATCCAGGCAGATCTTGTTGGTTGATGCGAGCAGGAGCAGCGAGGCCGCGGCGGGAAGCGTGATCCAGAGACTGCGCTGAAGCGGCGTGATCGGCGCGGGGTGTGCAGCGCTGCGCGAATGACCTTGCGGTTGGGGTGGAGGCTCCGCTCCTGGATCCGCCTGTCGGATCTTCCAGGCGCACCAACCACAGCAAAAGATGAACAGAACCATGCCTGCGGACCAGGCGTGGGCCTGGTGAACGCGGCCCAGCCAGGGTTCAAAGGCAAAGGGGTAGGAGACGAGGGCGAGCAGGGAACCGATGTTGGAGAGGGCGTAAAGGCGGTAAGGATTTCCCTCCGGCTGAGACAGGTTGAACCAGCGCTGGATCAGCGGGCCCGTGGTGGCCAGGACGAAATAGGGGGCGCCCACGGTCGCGGCCAGCAGCAGCAGAATACGCAGCGTCGGTTGATGGTCCGGGGTCGGCTTCCAGTCAATGTCCGGGATGATGGGCAGGAAGAGAGCGGACAAGCCGAGCACGAACAGGTGGATCGTGGCTTGCGCCCGGGGGCTAAGCTTTACCGAAGTCCAATGCGTGTAGAGGTAGCCGCCCAGCAGCAGCCACTGGAAGAAGAGCATGCAGGTGGTCCAGACCGACGAGCCTCCTCCGAACCAGGGGAGGATGAACTTTCCGATCAGCGGCTGGACCTGAAAAAGCAGGAACGCGCCCAGGAATATCGTGATTGCGTATGCGGCCATGCGAGGCTCTCGAGAGAGCCTTGTCGCCGGGCAGAGGCAAAAGCCATTGCCGGGTCGGCGGCGGGAAAGTGCCTCAAGCCGCGGCCGTAGGGAAGAGAAATTCACGCGTGAATCAGGGTTCGACAATCGCGGTTATCTTGAGAGGATGAAACCCGGCGTCGGGACGGGCGTCGGATTTTCAGCAACCACGGGGAACAGGGCGGTCGGATGGCCGTCTCAAAAGAAGAGAAAGACATGATGATGAAACGATTGAAGACGCCACTCGCCGGTCTGCTGGCCGGATTCCTGGCGGTGACGACCTCGCTGGCTTCCGGCGAGGTGCAGCTTGAAGGCGCCAAAGTGGGGCAGTGGACGATGGATTTTGCCGCGGCCGCGAAGCTCGCCAAGGAGAAGAAGCTCCCCATGATGCTCAATTTCACCGGTTCCGACTGGTGTGGTTGGTGCAAGCTGATGGACAAGGGAGTTTTCGCCAAGGACGAGTGGAAGCAATACGCGGCGAAGAACGCGGTTTTGGTCACGCTGGATTTTCCGAATGACAAGAGCATTGTTCCCGAGAAGTATGTGGCCCGGAACAAGGAGCTGCAGCGTCAGTTTGCGGTGAGAGGCTACCCGACTTACATCGTGCTGGACAGCGACGGGGAGACGCAACTCGGAAGGCTGGGAGCCGGGCGCGACAAGACACCGGCCTCCTTCATCAAGGAATTCAAGGACGCCACCCGCTTCAGCGAAGGCAGCGTCTCGGCTTACGCCAAGCAAAACCCGGACAAGGCGGCGGCCTACAAGAAGGCGCTTGGGGAAGTCCGCGCCTCGCAGAAGGCCCTGCGTGATTGGATCGCCACGGGACCCGAGCGCAACGCGGAGAACGATAAGAAATTCGAATCCTTCAAGAAACGAATCGCCGCCGCCAACGAGGCCTTGGACAAGTTCTGATCCCGCTTTCGCATGGACAGCGGTCTCGCATCCGGGACAATGGCGGGACTTATGAGACGCAGATTTGCTTCACTCCTTCGTCTTCTTTTCGTCTGCGGCGCATCCGCGACGGTCGCTGCCGACATCGAACTGACCCACGGCCCGATCCTGGGGCGGCTCTCGCATGACGGCGTCGGAATCTGGGGGCGGACCTCGGGGCCGGGCGAACTCCGCGCAACCTACGCGGTGGCCGTCTCTGGCGAACCGTCGCCATTGGAGGGGGCGGGACTGGCCCCGACCCGGATTGAGCAGGACAACACGGGGTGGGTTCACCTGACCGGATTGGCCCCCAACACCAAGTATCGGTATTCCCTCCAGGCGGAGGGCGGGCGGCGGCGAGTCGACGGAACGTTTCGAACCCTGCCGAGGTCCTCGGATTACGTGGATGAGAAGCTCAATCCCAAGGGACTGTTCAACTTCAGTTTTGAATTTGCCTGCGGCAACAACCAGCATCCGAACCACGGGTCGGGGTATCTCCTGCCCTCGTTTCGGACGCTGACAGACCAATTTGCGGACAAGATTCACTTTTCGATTCAGAACGGCGATTGGCTATATGAGGAGATGCGCGACTACTCGCCGGCGCAATGGCGGGGGAAGCAGAACCTGACCAAGGAACAGACGCCTGCGGTTGTGCGTCATGCGCCCACAATCGCCGGGGTCTGGGAGAACTACAAACTCTACCTCTCACGCGGGAAGAACCTCGCTGAGTTTCATCGCTTCGTGCCCTGTTTCTTTGTGTTCGACGATCATGAGATCCTGAACGACGTCTGGGGCGCGGGCAGCCCCGGGTTGCGGGATCGGCGCGCGGTGTTCCGCGATATCGGAACCCAGGCATGGCTCGACTACCTGGGCTGGGCGAATCCCATGGGCATCCAACAACAGATTCAGTTTGGTTCGGCCCGCTTGAAGGCGGGAAGCTCCACCCTGGTCGATCCGGAAGCGAACTTTGAGGCGCTGAACCGCGACGAGATCACCAACCTCCACGTTCACTGGGGGCGCGCTGACGCCGGCGTGAATGAGAACGCTCTTGATGGCGTCGGCGGCGTGACCAACGCCGGCGTCTACGAGATCGTAAAGATCCTGTCGGACACCCGGTTGAAGATTCGTCCGACGCCGAAGGAGACCGCAACCAACGCTTATTCGGTCGGGCGAATCAACTACTGGCGCAAGCGGATCGCCAACTGTGACTTCTTCTTCACCGACACCAAGAGCGAGCGGGAGATGCATGACACCCGTGATCCCGGCAAGAAGGGGCTGTCCATGCTGGGGCAGAGGCAGAAACAATGGCTGCTCGACGGCGTGGCGAACAGCGACGCCGATTTCATCTTCGTCCTGTCCAGCGTCAACTTCATGGTTCCGCACGTGGGCGGCGGCAAGGTGCGGACTTCGAACAAGGATGACGCCTGGACCGTGTTTTTCGACGAACGGGAGCAACTGATCGAGGCCTGGGACAAGATCAACAAGCCGGTGATGGTCCTGAGCGGCGACCTGCACAACAGCTTTGTCATCCGGATCACCGACAATGTCTGGGAATTCGCGTCCGGCCCGCGGAATTCCAACAACCATTTCTTCGTCGACGAGGGCGGTCGTCCGATGACCGGCAAGTTTCAATATGGACCGCGGGAATGCGACATCCGGTGGTCGACCTGGTTCACCAACGACATTCCGCGCCAGGAGCTCAAGCATCCCACCTTCTGCGTCGTGAAGGTGAACAATGTCTTCAACAATCCGAAGAAACTCGGTGATGAACGGTTTGTTGCCTATCCGCGACCGCAGGTGGTGTTTCAATACTACGACGGACGCAGCGGCGACCTGCGCTACGCTGAAGCCGTGGCGGCCGCCGATTGAAGAGGAGCGGAGCGCGGAATTCTTTCCGCTTCAGCCGTGGAATGAGTTTGGCGACGGTGTCGCGAAATGGAGAGTCGCGTGCGATCAAGAACAGGTGGCGCAGTTTCAAGTCCCGGAGGGACGAAGAGAAGGTAGCCGGTGTGTGGAAGGCGCGTCAGCGCCTGGAACCACCGGTCGATTCAGCTAGCGCCGGATGCGCCCCGAAGGGGCGCGAGAAATCTGCGTCGTTTCGGTTGCCCCGGCTTCTCCCGCCCCTGCCGGGGCGGATGGCGTATGTGATCGGAGATCCGGCGGTTTCACCGCCGGCTACCCTCTTTTCGTCCCTCCGGGACGAGTCAGCACATTGACCGCGCCACCCTCCATTAATCGCACGCAGGGGAGTCCCCCGGCTGTTCCCAAGCTTGGGTAATTGTGGGATGAGTCGTAGGCTGGGCCCGGATGGATCGATTCTGGTTTCATATTTCTTTCGCGCTGTTGGCGTTGGCGTCTGCCGAGACATTCGTGAACGCCGCTGACCAGGGGGACGGTTCCAATCTGCCGGGGATCGTTACTTTCCAGGACAAGCGCATTCGTGAAAGCAGCGGGCTCGCCCGATCGTACAGAAACGCCAACGCCGTCTGGACGCACAACGACTCGGGCGATTCGGCCCGTTTGTTCCTGGTGGACCTGGGGTCCGGCGAGACGCGCCTGACTTGTCAACTCGAAGGCGTCAGGGCGCGGGATTGGGAGGACATGGCTTCCTATGAGCGCGACGGCCGGGCCATGTTGGTCATCGGGGATGTCGGATCCAATCGAAATGACAAACGGCCTCGACTCCTGCATTTCATTGATGAGCCTGTGGCGGGCGCGGAGCGTGAGACTGGGATTCGAGGCGCCCCGGTCTGGTCGACGGTTTCGTTTCAGTTCGAGGACGGATTTCCGGATTGTGAAGCGCTGGCGGTGGATGGAGCGGCCGGCGTTGTTTGGCTGGCCAGCAAGGTCCGGTCGGGAGCCTGCGGCGTTTATCGTCTGGCGCTGCCGGATCGGGCCGGGCCAACCCAACAGACCGCCAGCCGCGTGGCGAGCATGGAACTGCCCATGGTGACCGCCATGGATCTGCGGGAGGATGGGCTCGGCATGCTCTTTCTGACCTACATCGCCATCTGGGAGTTCCGCCTGCCCGAAGGAAGAGTCTGGCCGGACCTGCTGACGGAGCGGCCGGATGTGATTCTCTTCACGCCGCTCGGCAAGCAAGTCGAGGCAATCTGCTACTCGGCGCAGGAGAAGGAGTTTCATATCTCCGCCGAAGGCCGCGGCGCCAGGATCTGGACGCGAAAACTGCCGCGGATGACGTCTGCAAGGAAATCCGTCGGCGGCGATTTGTCAGCGGCCCAATGACATTCGCATGGACGTTGGGGCCGGGAATAGGCTGGACCCTGCGCAGCCCTTCGTGTTATGGCTGCCTCAACTGATCTGCACTATGAAAGTCAAAAAAACGTCCCTTTCCATCCTACGAGGCCAGACGTTGCGTCGGCAGGCCGGAAGTCTTCTGGTGGTCGTCGGCCTGGGTTTGTCGGCGGCGATTCTGGCAGGTGTATCCGGAGTGCTCTATGCGGCCAAGAAGAAGCAGGGCGAGAAGTTGGCGGAGGCGGAAGCGCAATTGCAGCAGATGAGTGATTTGCGCAAGCAGGCGGTCAACACGGATGCGGATGTGTCGTCGGCGAAGGCGACCATCGACAAGCTCAAGGAGCAATTGGCGACCTCGGAGGCCGCCCGCCGATTGGCAGAGAAGGAGTTGCTCCGCATCAAGTCACAGATGGGCTTGGCCGAAGCGGAGAAGACGACGTTACAGGCGGAGAACGCGGAGTTGAAGATTCAGATTCAGACATTGAAGATCGAACTGAACGCCGCGAAGAGCTCCAGCCCGGGTATGGCCTATCGCACGCCGCCGGCGAAGAAGAAGAGCGAGCAGGAATTGTGTGTGAGCCAGTTGAAGCGAATCCAGGGCGCCAAGAAGCAGTGGTCGATCTACGAGGGTAAGGGCAACGAGGACCTGCCCTCGGAGAATGATATTTACGGGGTCGTCAAGTTCATCACCAAGCCTCTCTACTGCCCGTCAGGCGGGGAGTATAAACTGGGCAAGGTGGGAGAACATCCGACTTGCTCGCACGCCGGGCACAGCTATTGAAACGCTGTGAAATCCGTTGGTGAGGGTCGTCGGACATGGTTCGACGGCCCTTTTATTCTTCATGGAGGTTGAACCATGAGTGGCGTCATCGGGCACAGTCTGTATGCGGTTCTGGCGTTGAAGGCATCGGAGGCGCGCGGGAATCCGATCGCCGCGATCCTTCGTCGCAACCACGCAAGTTACCTTGCCGGAGCCTATCTGGGTTGCGACATCCAGACGCTGCCTGCGGCAATCGGCCTGCGGAGCGGAACGGAGAGCGGTTATGCCAAACTTCCAGCGGGAGTAATCGAGATCAACGGGGAGCCCGTCCGGCAATGGAGGTTGGAATCCGGCGGCAAGGCATTCACTCCCGGCGAGATTCACGCGCTGTTCTATGGGCGGGCGCATCTGATTCTTGGTTGGCCGGCCTCGCAGAGGGATCGTTCCGTGCCGTCCGATCATCTGCCGGACTATTTTGCCGCGACCGTGGACGACGCGGTTGAACTGTTTGAGCCGGGCGAGCGGAAGCTGGCCTACCTTTTCGGCTGGATCTGTCACACGGTGGGCGACGCCATGATCAAGTCAGTTATTCCGGGGGCGGACTTGAAGCTGTTGAACGGAACCTACACCCCGGAGAACCGTCCGATCCAGGATCTCGTCTCGTTTCACGAGATCGGGCGCAAGGAACTCGGGTTGGATTGGCGCGCGCTGTTGAGCGATGCCTGTGAGACCCCGGTCGAGGACATCCAGCCGCACTACATGCGCTGCGCCCCCAGACGGGGCCGATTGGGGGAGTTGTTTCCGGATGCCTGGGAGCCAGGACGTGAAGCGTTGCTTCGCCAGGTCATGGCGAAGAACCGCGAACATCTGAAGGTCTGGTTGCAAAGGGCGCTTCGCGACCTGGAGCTGAAGAGGTCCGGGGACGAGTGGGAATGTCGTCCGGAATTGAGTCGCCAGGCCGGGGGGCTGGACTACCGGGAGATGGTGGAGACGGCGGAGAAGGCTGGTTTTCGCAAGGCCCTCTGGCGGATCGCCGAACGCATCGCCGGAACTTTCGATGAAACGGTCGAACGCGCGGAAACGCTGCGGGGGGCGCGGGGGGCGCGAACGGCCGATTGGGCGGAAATCACCAAACGATGGATGAAGAAATGACAGACGGGCCGGTGGAGATTCCCATCACCGGCGAACTGGACCTGCACACCTTTCGTCCGAAAGAGATCAAGGATCTTGTGCCGGATTATCTCGAGGCCTGCCGGGAGAAAGGATTGCGCGAAGTCCGGGTCGTGCATGGCAAGGGAATCGGCAACCTGCGGCGGACGGTGCATGCCATTCTGGGACGCCTGGATTATGTCGAGTCGTATTCGTTGGCGCACGAGTTTCAGGGGAGCTGGGGCGCGACCATGGTGTGGTTGAAGCCGATCGTGCGCGATCAGGCGGAAGCCTGATCGACCGGGGCGGCGAGGCGCGCGAGCGTTTCCTCGTCGATGTTCCCGCCGCAGAGGACGATCACCACATTCTGGCCGGCGAAGTTGTTTTTCAATTTGAGGAAGCCGGCAATTGCCACCGCGGCGGCGCCCTCGATCCGGTCGTCGTAGGCCGTTTGAAACCAGCGCAGGGTCCGGGCGATATCGTCCTCGGTGACGGTGGTGAAGTGATCGACGTGGCGGCGGCAGATTTCGAGGGTTACGGCGTTCTCCTCGATGCCGCCGGCAGTCCCGTCCGACAAGGTCGGCAATCCGGAATCGGGCACGACGCGTCCCGCGGCCAGCGAATCGATCAGGACGCAGGAATTCTCGGGCGACACGCCGATGGCGCGGGCGTTCGGGTGAAAATCATGCAGGCGCGAAGCGATGCCGCCGATCAGGCCGCCGCCGCCGACAGAGGCGATGACGACATCCAGCGCTTCGCTTTCGAATTGCTCGATCAACTCGTCGACGATGGTTCCCTGACCGGCGACGACATCGGGGTCGTTGTAGGGGGAGATGTAGACGAGGTTGTTTTCCTGCGCGTAGCGCCGGGCTTCGGTTTCGGCCTCCAGGCAATCCTGGCCATGTTTGACGATCCTGGCGCTGCGGCCGGCGATCATGGCCAGTTTGGTTCCCGCGGCTCCCTCTGGGACAAAGATGAGGGCGCTGCGGTTGAGCTCCTTCGCAGCGTGGGCGACCGCGGCGCCGTGATTGCCGGTGGAGGCGGCGACATAGCCTCGGGGAGGTCCGGCGGAATGGTGGGTTTCCTCGCAGGCGAGCATCTTGGCGAAGGCGCCGCGCACCTTGAAAGAGCCTGTGGGTTGGCGATTCTCCAGCTTGAACCAGACGTGGGCTCCGGAAAGTTTCGAGAGTTCGGCGCAGTGCCGGAGCGGGGTCGGGGAGAGGAACTCGCCGAGAGCGTGGTTGGTTTCGTCAATTTCGATGGGCATGGCGCGCGTCAGGCGGGAAGCGTTTCGCCGACAAACCCGGCGATCCGATCCAGTCCGGCCTGGAGGTAGTTCGCTTCGAGACCGGTGCTGAGGCGGATATAGCCGTCCAAGCCGAAGTGATTGCCAGGCACGACGAGCACGCTCTTGGATTCGCGAAGATCGTGGATGAAGCGTTCGACTTCCTGTTGAACGGGACAGCGCACGAAGGCGAAGGCTCCGGCCTCCGATTCGCTGACTCCGAAGTGGGCGGCGTTCGCGCGGAGCCACGCGTCGACCCGGGGAAACCCGTCGCGAACCAACCTTCGCGTGCGAGCGATCAATCCCGAGCGAACGTCTGGGGACAGGGCTCTGGCGGCGAGTTGCCCGGCCAACTTGGTTCCGGAGATGGTGGCGTAATCGTGGCGCTGCCAGATTTCGTCCAGGGCTTTCGGAGGCGCGACGACCCAGCCCGTGCGCAGTCCGGGGAGGCCATAGGCCTTGCTGAGGCTGCCGATCGCGAGAACCTTGTCGTAGCGGCCCCAGAGCGACGGCGTTTCGTCGTCGGTGAGGCGCTCGGTTCCCGCATAGACTTCATCGGTGAGGATCCAGGCCCCGACGCCTTCCGCTGCGGCGACCAAGGCTTGGATCTCGTTCTCCTTCAGGATGTGTCCGGTCGGATTATTGGGGTTGGTGATGGCGATGAGGCGGGTCTTGTCGGTGACGGCCTGGATGAGCGAATCGAGGTCGAGGCTCCAACGGCCGTCGGTTTCCGCGAGATGGAAGGTCGACACCTTTATGCCGGCATTGAGCGCCATGCCCCAGATCTGCAGGTAATTTGGCAGCAGGACAGCGACTTCGTCGCCGGGATTCAGCAGGGCCTCGAGAGTGATGCCATTGGCCTCGATGGCGCCGACGGTGCAGAGGACATTCTCTGGCTCGGCGCCGGGATAAAGCCGGGCGATGTTACGGCGCAGAGCGAGGGGGTCGTTGGTCTCGGGGTAGCCGAGTTGGGTGTCCAGGAGTTCGCGCAAGGCGCAGGAATCAGGCAGCAGTTCCCGCAGCGGCACGGGCTGGACGCCGCTCTCCGTCAGGTTGTATTCCACTTCATGTTCCCACCTCGACATGAGGCGCTCGATCTCCAATGGGTGGAAGGGTTGCATGTGCGGCGAAGTTTTGTCCCCGTCAATCCAGGGTCTTCAAGCGCAGCTTGCGGAAGGCGACGATGCAGCCCTTGCCGTGGTCCTGCAGGGCGATGAAGCCCTTCTTGCGGCTCATCTCCGAGTCGTGGTCCACAACGGTTGCGAAGGCCACGCCATTGATTTTCTGGGTCAACTTCGGGCCCTTGGCGATGATTTCCATCGTGTTCCACTCGTGGTTCTTGAAGTGGGCCTGGATCTGGTCGGCCTGGGAGGCCTGTTCGACCGTCTTCGAGCCGTCGGCCGCGATGGTTGCGATTTGTCCCGCGGTGGCCATCAGGTGCCGGGCATGCTTCTTGGGGTGATCCTTGGCGAGCAGGGAATGGTGCCAAAGCCCCATCTTCTTTTGTTCGGCGACTTCGACCTGGTAGCCGAAGATCATCCAGTCGCCGAGGTCGTCGCTGCGGACCTGCACGCCGGAGTTGCCCTTGTCCCAGCGGAATTCGAGGCGCAGGACGAAGTCCGCCGGTTGCTGCTCGCGCCAGATGAGCCAGTTCTTCGACTTGGCCTTGCCCGCGCACCAGATTTCGCCCTTGCGGACCTCCCACATGCCGGGTTTGGCGTCCCAACCAGCGAGGTCCTTGCCGTTGAAGATGGGCTGGAAGCCGCTTTCGTCGGCCTGCAGTGGGGCGGTCAGAAACGCGGCGGCGAAAGTGAGGCTGAGGAAGCGAGTGGTTTTCATTTCTGCGGCGGAAGGTTGAGTTTCTCCAGGACTTCTTTGGGCGGGCCGTTCCACTCGGTTTGAGGGGAGTTGCCGAGGTAGCCGATGTCTTTCATGCCGGCCGGAGTGGTGTAGTAGCCGCCGGCGACGAGGTTGCGCAAGCGGTAAAAGAAGCTGCCCGGGAATCGGCGGGAATCTTTCTTTGCATCGCGGGCGAGCGATTCGCAGATCGCGAATTGTTCCCGCGCGGGTAGGGAGACGAAGTTGGACGCGTTGCGTTGGACGGCTGCCTCGTCCAGCCATTCCAAGCCCTTGAGAATAATGCTGCGATCCGATTTCTGTCCGGGATAGGGGGAGCTGATCCATTCATCCACAAAGTCGTGGACACCTAGGGTCAAGGCGGCGGGCGAGGCGTTATCGGCGGGCATGATGATGTCGCAGAGCTCGATCATGAGACGACGTTGGGCGTCGGTGAAGGTCAGGGGCCACAGGTCGCCGGGCTGGTATTGCCGGATCAGGTCGGGGTCGGGGCCGTAGCCCTTGGCGACGACGGACTTGGGGCGGGCTCCGGAGCGGTCTGCGGCCGGGGCGTCGCGCTCCAGCAGGGGAATGGCTGCGGTGGCGGCGCCGATCCATTGGAGGGCCTGGCGGCGATTCAGGCGTTCCTCATTCGCGAGCCCTCGTTCTTCGTGCTGCGTTTGGGTGGTGTTCACGATGCTAGAGATTGCCTTTCTCGAATTCCTGGACCAGGTGATCGGCGGCGCGATAGGCGAGGGCCATGATGGTGAGCGTGGGATTCTTGTCTGCGGTTCCAGGGAATGTGGCTCCGTCGGCGACAATCAGATTGGGCACGTCCCAGGTTCGGCACCATGGGTCGGTGACCGACTTGGCGGGATCCTCGCCCATGATGGCCCCGCCGACCTCGTGAATGATCCGGCCGCCCTGGCTGATGGCTTTCTCCGGGTTTTTGATGTCGGGGGCGCGGAAGAAGCGGCCTCCCATGGCCTCCAGAATCTCGGCCATGGATTGTTGCTGGTGGGCGACCTGGCGGAGTTCGTCGTTGGACCATTTCCAATGGAAGCGGAGGACGGGGATGCCCCATTGGTCCTTCAACTCGGGGTCGAGTTCGCTGTAGCAGTTGTCGTTGGCCGCCATGGCGCCCTGGGCTCCGATGCTTTGGAAGGAGCCGTAGTAGCGGCGGGCGTCCTCCTTGAGCTTTCGGCCGAAGGGGATGCCGTCGGCGTCCGAGACCCGGTCGAAGCTTTTCCCTGTGTTGAGGCTGGGCATCTTGCGTCCGCTGACGGTGAGCGCCTTGTAGCCGCCGGGGAAGTCGAGCTTGTGTTGTTGTCCCGCGAGCCACCAGGGCATGTAGGCCTGCTGGCCAACGACGCCGTCCTCGTTGTGAAGCGGCAGGTTTTCGAGCGCCGGGATCTGGGCGCTGACGCGGCTGGCGACCGAATCGGTCAGATACTTGCCCACCTTGCCGCTGGAATTGGCAAGGCCGTCCGGGAATTGGGACGATTTCGAATTCAGCAACAGGCGGACGGATTCCTGGGAACCGGCGGCGAGGACGACGACCCGGCCCTTGGCGGTATGTTCGGAGCCGGTGGTCTTGTCGATGAAGGTGACGCCGTTGGCCTGGCCCGCCTTGTTCAGGGTCACCTCGCGGGCCATGGCATTGGGCAGGATGTCCAGGTTGCCGGACTTGAGGGCGGGCGTCAGATAGACCGAGGTGGAATCGAAGGCCGCCTTGATGGAACAGCCGCGGTGGCAGTCGGTCGCGTAGATGCAAGGCAGGCGCAGCCGCATGTTGGCGGCGAGCAGGCGCTGAGCCTTCTTGTTCCGGGGGTGTAGTTTCCGGGGGACGCGCGCCGCGTCCTGCGCCTTGGTCAGCACGGCGCGGTGGATGGGAACGACATCGATCCCGAGTTTCTTGGCCCGTTGTCTGGCCAGCAACTCGCCGGCGCGGAACCGCGGCGGCGGCAACAGGACGCCGGGGGAGGAGTCGGGCGAGTTCTCGATGCCTTCCTGGTCGCCGAAGATGCCGACGAGCATCTCGGCCTTGTCATACCAGGGTGCGAGGTCCTCATAGCTGATCGGCCAGTCGAAACCGACGCCTTGGCGGGTGAGGGTCTTGAAGTCGTAGGGGCCGTTGCGCAGGGAGACGCGGCCCCAGTGGTTGGTGCGGCCGCCCATCATGCGTTGACGCCACCAGAGGAACTGCCGCAACTTCTCCTTGGATGCGTTGGCGTAGGGTTCGCCGGGGATCTCCCAACCGGATTCGACCGAGGCGTCGTAGAAGCCGTATTGCTTGTCCGGTGTTGAAACGCCGCGGAGCGGCGCCATGTCCCAGGTATGCAGCATGGCGGTTTCGGCGACGGGGTCGAACATCCTGCCGGCCTCGAGCACGAGGACCTTGCCCCCTTCCATGCACAGCGTGTAGGCCATCTGGCCGCCGCCGGCGCCGGAACCGACCACGATCACGTCATAGGCGCTGCGTTTGTGATTGGGGGAGATGACGGGCATGGCGATCTGGAGCGTTGGAGCCGGCGTTGCGGCTCAGGGAGCCGCTTTGACCCAGGCCTCGTTGAATCGGGCGTGTTTGATGGTTCGCATTCTGGAGCCGAACCCGGCGACATTGTCGTGGGTGTAGACGATGTGGATATCGCCATTGGCGGCCTGGATCAAGGTCGGGTATTGGCCGGAGCCCTGGCGTTTCTCAAAGGTTTCCAGGTTGCGGCTCCATTTCCATGTTCTGCCTTCGTCATCGGACAGATAAAGCTTCAGCGTATGACGTCCATCGGCGCCGTTGGTGGCCAGCAGCCAGGCGCCGCTCTGGAGTCCGATGGCGGCGACGCTGGAGCCGGGGCAGGGAAGATCCAGCGGGTCCTCATCCCAATTCATGCCGCCGTCGTTGGACTCCGCGCGCCGGACGCGAGGTTCGTCGCGCATGAAGGCGACGATGCCGCCGTCGCGTTTTCGGACGAGGGCGGGTTGAACATTGAGAAAGCTGGAAAGCAGCATGGGCTTGCTGAACTCCCACGAGGCGCCGGCGTCCTCCGTAAAAGCCATGAGTGAGCAATCCCAGACATCGGAGTAGAGTCCGAGCATCATGCGTTTCTCGCTCAACATGATGGGCGGTTGACGCGGCATCCAGCCGATGCGATGCCAGAGTTTCTCCCCGGCGAGCTCTTGCTTCCGCTTGAACTCCGGGATGTCGCGTTTGGGGATCTTTCCCTCGGCGAGCATGCGGTCGACAGCCTCGACGTAGGTCCTTTCGAGTTCCTTGGGGAAGGCGATCAGGGAATCCTGCCAGGACCAGTTCGGCGGGCCGTCGTCTTCGTAGTCGGTCGAGACGCGATACTTGAGGAAATGGCCCCGGACCTCGTTGTCCAGGGAGGAAATCCAGAACAGCCAAAGGCGCTGCTGCGGATCGATGAACAGGGTGGGGTTCTGGTCGGGGAGGCCCTGGTTGTCGGCGAGGACGAAATGCTTGGACCAAGCGGCGTTTTCCTTGGTCTTGCGGGCGGCGAGGATGACGAGTGAATTGTCCTTGCGTTCGCCCTGGCCATGAAACCAGCAGGCGAGGAGATTGCCCTGCGGCGTTTCGACGACGCTGGGCGAGTGATTATGGAAGCGCTCGGGAGGGAAGATGAGCTCGGATTCGAAGAAGGGGGCGGCAACCAGGGAGGAGCGGCCGATGGCCGACACGAGTGCGATGGCGACGAAGAGCAAGGCGATGCGCCTGCCAGCGGGAGTGCGGCGATGCATGGGGGAAGGGAAACACATGCGAGCCCAGGACTCAATTCCAATGCGAGGAAAGGCTCGCCGCTCTTTCCCGAGCGCGCCTTTGCTTTCGTTCATTCGGGATTCTCTTCGATCTTCGGTCCAAATTTGCGATAACGGCCGGGTCTGAGGGATTGCAGCCAACGTTCGATGAAGAAGACTGACACCAAAGCCTGTTTGGAAACCGCTGTGGGGGCCTGTAGCGAGGTCGGGGAGTTGATGCGACGACATTTGCGGTCGACGTCGAAGAGCATCGACATGGAAACCCAGCATGACATCAAGTTGGCGCTGGATTCGCGGGCACAGCGTTTGATCGAGAGGCGACTTCAAAAGGCGCACCCGGGGATTGCCGTCCTTGGTGAGGAGGGCGTCCTGGGGGACATTGAAGCGGAGCGGCGATGGGTGGTGGATCCGATCGATGGCACGGTGAATTTTGCCTATGGGCTGCCGCATGCCTGTGTGTCGATCGCGTTGCAGGAGCGGGTTGTTCCGACCCAGGCGCGCTTGGCGCGGGCGTTTCCGGACCTGGGGTATCAGTCGGTCTTGGGGGCGGTTTACGATCCGTTTCAGGATGAACTGTGGACTGCGGTCCGGGGCGGCGCCGCGAAGCTGAACGGACGCCGTATCCGTGTGAGTTCGCGGACGCGATTGGATCGAGCGCTGGTGGCCATGGGATTTTCGAGTTCACCGGGCGCGCTGGAGGAGAAAGGCGCCTATTTCGGCCGGTTGTTCTCGAAGGTCAGGAAGCTGCGCTTGTTGGGCGCAGGGGCGTTGTCCCTGACCTACGTGGCGAGCGGCCGACTGGACGCCTATGTGCAATCGGGAATCCGGCTCTGGGATGTGGCGGCCGGCGGGTTGATCCTTGAGTGCGCCGGCGGCGAATTCTGGAGTCGTCCGACGCCGGGTGAACACACTTACGATATCGTGGGAAGCAATGGGAAGCTGCGTCGGAAGCTGGAACGACTTCAGCGCGATTCGGGGAAGGCCTGATTCAGACCGCTCGGTCAGGCGTCGATTTCGTAGGATTTGATCTTGTTGTAGAGGGTCTGGCGGCCGATGCCGAGGCGTTTGGCGGCTTCCAGTTTGTTGCCGCCGGTTTCCTTGAGCATCTGGATGATGGCATTGCGCTCGACGCCCTGCATCAGGGTGAGTTTGGCGGTGGCGGTCTGTTCGGGCGGCGCATCATCCGAGATGGCGAGGTCGGCTTCGGTCAACTCTTTCGTGTCGCACATCAACACGGCCTGCTGAACGACATTCTGAAGCTGGCGCACGTTGCCGGGCCAGTCGAAGGAACGAATTCGCCCGGCGGCCGGGGCGGTGAAGCCAGTGATGACCTGGTTCGCCTGCGCGGAAAAACGTTTCAGGAATTCCTCGGCCAACGGAGCGATATCCTCGCGTCGGTTTCGCAAGGGGGGGACTTCGAGGTTGATCTCGTTGAGTCGGTAGAAGAGATCCTCGCGGAGGCTGCCGTCCTCGAGCGCGTCCTGAACCTGCCGATTGGTGATTGAGATGATGCGACAGTCGGTTTTGTAGGGCTCTTCGGAGCCGACCGGATGGGCGTGTTTTTCCTGCAGGACCCGGAGCAACTTGCTTTGTGTGTCGACCGGCATCTCGGTGATCTGGTCGAGCACGAGGGTTCCACCCTTGGCTTGTCGGAAGAGGCCTTCGCGGTCGTCCTGCAGGTTGCCGTTGGCGTCCCTGCTGACGGAGCCGAAAAGCTCGGTGTCGATCTCGCTCTTGGGAAGCGCCGCGCAGTTGACCTTTATGATCGGTCCCTGGTTGCGGGGGCTGATGGTGTGGATCATGTCCGCG
>CAZFLK010000085.1:12434-22593 GCA_964519245.1 uncultured Verrucomicrobiota bacterium | reverse complement strand
GTAGACTTGAACCGTGTGGGATCCGGTCACCAACTCGATGCGCCGTTTTATGCGCGGTCGGATGACGCCGGGGGGAGCCGGATCCAGATCGTCCAACTCCGCCCAAAACTCCTCGCCGCGAGTCTCCAACCGATAGGCGTGCCCGTTGAAACTCACCTCCACATCGTCAAAATCACCGAATACCGTCTCCGCCGCAGGCAATTGGGTCATGCCTCGATGATACGAAGCATGCCAGGTGTGATACTCCCCCGGATGACAGGATTGGCAGGTCTTCGAGGTCACGAATCCCCCCGAGTCCTCCTCTATCGGCCGATGCGTGATGGCCGACGGGGCAACCACTTCCGGTCGATTCAACGAGGTGATGTAACCCAGTGAAGTCGACACCCCGATCCAGACCAGGATCGCCGCCATCCCCGCCCCGCGGCCGACCGAGCGGCGAATGCGAATCAGCGCGGGCAGGAAGGCGATCGCCACCAGCCAGATCAAAATGATGATTTCAGCGTTCATCCAGCATCAGCCTATTCTGACAGCACCACGGGCCTATTGTCTCGCTCACGCAACAGCCGTGTCAACGTCTCCGGGGCCAAAATCAGGCGTTCATCCAGGCCGGCTTCGGGATTCTGCTGCCGCCAGCGATCCAGGATCTGCTCCCGCACAAGCGCCATCTCCTCCTTGAGTTGCATGAAGTCCGCCTCAAAATCCGCGAATCCCCCCAGGCGTTTCACGGACCGCAGGGCAATGTAACGCACTGCGTCGTAGGGATCCGCCGCCAATTCAGCCAGGATCGGAGCCACCCAGTCGGAGCCGGAAACGCCGAGAGCCTCCGGCCATCCGAACGACCAGGCCGCCAGGGCCCGCTGACCGGCGTCGCCGCGCAAGGCCCACAAGACGGAGGCCGGGATCTCCACCTCGTCCCCGGAGACGCCTGGTTTCGGTATGTCATACCATTCGTCCAAATGCTCCGCCGCCCAAGCTTGCGTCTTGTCGAGGTGACACTGGTTGCAGGCATTCGGCCGCCCCGTCGCAATGCCGGTCGCAACCGACGGGGAATCCAACCGGTGACTGCGCACGGCCTTCAATAGACCGTAGGTTGTGTGCGGCATGTGGCAATTGTAACACAAACTTCCGGACGAATCAGGCGCATGACGCGTGTGGCCCTGCAATCCGGTCCGGTAGTCCTCGTGGCATTGCAGGCAAGCCGCATTGCCACGCATGCCCGGTTTCAATTGATCGTCGGCCCAGGCCGAAAGATCCCGAACATCCCCGTCGTCGGGGTGCATCTCGTGACAGGACAGGCAGGTCATCTTGCGATCCCCGGAACCATGAACATGACAGGGACTTTCCAACAATCCGTTGTACTCCCGGCCCGTGACCCGGACCATGCCGTCGCTCCAATACGAGCCCAACTCCTTCTCCTTGTCGCCCTCGAAGAACACACTCATGAAGGCGCGGTTGGTCGTCAGCACGGGAACCAGCGAATCGGTCAACACGTCCCCCGGCCGATAACTCTTGCCGCGTTGCTTCCAGAGTTCATGTTCGCGGGGCGAAGCCTCCAGGGAAATCGCGTGACACTGGCCGCATACCTCCGAAGCGCGCTCCCGGTCGAGTTCCTCCGGCTGGACCATCGGGTCATCAATCGCTCCCCGAATTCGCTGCGAATAGCGTTTCAGTGGATTCGAGTGAAAACGCACATGCGCCTCCCCGGGGCCATGACAGGCTTCACAGGCGATCCCGAACTCTCCCACCCGCGTATCCATGGCATCGGCGCTTTCCCACCTCGGTTGTTCCTGCGTCGTATGGCAGGTGAGGCAAGCCATGTTCCAACGCCCGCTTTCGCTGTCCGGCCGGGAGGACGGCGGTTGGATGAACGACGCGCTCCGGGGAATCCAGCGTTGCGCCTCCTTCAACCAGACGATCGGCAGCAGATCCAACTTCCGACCCTCGCCCGGCGAAACCCAATAGACCTGCATATGATGGGAGCCGGTCAGCAATTTGACTTTTCGGCGCACGCGCTTTTCCATCGAGAACCGCTTCATGGCGTCGGGATTCTCGTAAGTCACCCAGTAGGTCTCCCCCTCCCGTTGCAGATGGTAGGCGCGACCGTGGAAACTCACCGTGACATTCTCAAAATCTCCGACCACCGTGGCCGTTGAAGGCAGTTGGGTCATGGAGCGGTGAAAGGACGAATGCCAGGAATGATACGCATCCGGATGACAGGATTGACAGGTCTTCGAGGTAATATAGCCCTCCGTGGCGCTCTCAATGGGCCGGTCCTTGACCTCGGCTTCAGCCACGACCTCCGGCCGATTGCGCGCTCCGCCCAGCCCCAAAGCCAACGAACCGCCCGCCCAAAGCGCCAACGCCAGCATCCCCATCGATCGGGAGGCGCGACGTCGAATCCACACAACCAAGGGCAGAAAGGCGGCGGCGCATACCCAGACAATCAGGATGGTCTCGAGGTCTAACATCTGACGGGTCCGATTCCCTGCGGCCGATCAAAATGGCCCGGCGCCTGTCACGCTCAAGTCGCCGCCCCGGGCCATCGGTGGTTGGCGAGGGCCCTACCTGCGACTGGAATCGCGTCCGACGCCGCGCGCCGTGAGAAACACCGCGACAAACATGGTCAAGGCGCCGATCGGCACCAGGAACACGCCCAGACCCGGATCGCCGTCGTAGATCCAGACACCGCCGAGAAAGAATCCGCCGGGCATGAGAATCGAGGTCGCCATCAGCAACGGCGAGGCGAGCTTCAACCAACTTTCCGCAGAGACCGGCATCGCCCGGGCGGTGAAGGCAAAAACAATGTGCAGCACGGAGAAAAGTGTTCCGTGCGCATGAGCCAGCTGAAACATCAGTCGGCGCATCTCGTTCCCCACATTCAGATACCATCCCACCTTGAATCCATGCAGGTACTCCAGGAAGAGGCCCAATGCCATGAAGACAAACAATGACCACCAGCCGAATGTCATGTGGCGCCCGAAATAGTCAAACTCTTCGGCGCCTGCCGGAGTGGCGGACTTGGGTTCCGGTTCAGAACCCGGCTTTGAATCGCTCATAAGTTGGAATTCTGGCTGATCGGAACGAAAACACAAGCGGATCGTCGTGACCATTTTGGCCCATTCACCCCGCAACTTTCGCGCACCGCCGGCGCTCCAATCAGAGATCTCGCACGATCCGGTAAAACCGCATGACATCCCGATCGGCGAAATCGACAAAAGGTCGGTTGGTTCCGGAAGCCGTGAAGGTGAAGGACGTGATCCACTCGACCAGATTCGTCGACGTCTCCAGCCGATACTGGACTCCGTCCAAGACACTGAGATCGAAACTGATCGTGTTCCCGCTCTTGATCACGGAACCCGGAGCAATCAGAAAGTTGAGATCCGCGAATTGAAACACAGTGGCGGCTGAAGCCGTCAGGTCGGCGGTGTCGGTGACATTGACTTCCAGCGTGTTCGCGGCGTTCAAGTCCAACAGATTCGTGGCAATCGTGACCGAGAAGTTCGTCCTGGCTGCGTTGTCGTTGGTGACAATCAATTGGGAAGCCCCGTTCAACAGGAACTCCACTCGCGCAATGCCGCCGCCGGACTCAGCTTCCCCGTCCGTCGCCAACGCCGTGGCGACCACGCTCTGCCCCGAACCGCTGGCCAGCAACCTGAGCGACTCGAGGGCGACCACCGGCGCCGCGTTGGTTTCCACCACCACTTCCACATCCACGCTTGCCCCGGCCCCTCGCACCGCCGACGCCACGGCCCGAAGCGTGTTCGTGCCGGCGACGAAATTCGTCCCCGAGGCAGTCAGATTGAACACGTTGGTCGCGCCCGTCGCCCCCGCCGCAAACGCGCTGACGCCCACGGAATTGGTCCAACTCCCGTTGATCACGAACAGCTCCACCTGATCGATGGTCCCGTCCGGGTCCGACGCCTCGCCCGCCACTGGAAGCGCCTCGCCCAGGAGTATTGAGACGTTGTTGGTCGGAGCGCTGACCGCCACGATCGCCGCCTCATCCTCGATCACCGTCACCGTGCCCGAAACATTGAAGACGCCGGTCTGGGTGTTGCGGTACGTGAAAGTCCCGGCGGAGCTGAACTCGGCGCTGCAGGTCTCCCCTTTCGGAATGGCCGAACAACCCGCCGGCGCATTCGTCGAACCGCCGTCAAACGTCACTGACGGCGCCCCGATGACCGCTCCGTTGTAGCGCACGCCATACGTGCTCGCCCAAACCACCGTGTCTCCAACCGCGATGGTGACATGATCCGGACTGAATTTCGTCGAACCGATCGAGACCTGATGCACCGCCGCCCAAGAATTCGCCGCGCACGCCAGCGCCGCCGCGCAGAACAACGCAGCGGTCAATCGGCGGAAATGGGCAATACAACTCATGAATCGATCAACGACAGGGCGCAGAGCAAAAAAGAACGCCTCACGGTAAACAAGCAAAATCCCGATTGGTTGCGGTCCTGTTCTGCCCCCGCCATGGCCGCTTCCCCCAAGCTCCTCACCCTTCCCTCATTCCCTCAAGCGTCTGGGCGCCCCCCAGCAGGACAAACGTGATCCCGATAATCAGAAGAACCTTCTGACTGGTCATGCCGATCACCAGAAAGGGAATGTCGACCATCAGGAACACCGAAATCCCCGATGATTTCCCGCCCGTTTCCCGCTTCCTGTTCGCAGGGCCTTCGTCGCTCATGCCGGCAACCTAATCCGGCCCACACCCCCGGTAAAGCGACGAAACGACCGCCCCTTTTGCCTTCAAATAGGCGCCGGCACACGCTAAACCAAGCGAATGCGCAAAGCCTCTCTCACGTTCCTGGAAGAACTCGTCAACACACCCAGCCCGTCCGGTCGCGAAGCCCGCGGCCAGCGCGTCTGGCTGGACTACGTCACCCCATTTGCCGACGAAACCTCCAGCGACGCCTACGGCAATGTCGTCGCCACCCTCAACAAGGGCGGCGGCCCGCGCCTCATGATCGCCGCGCATGCCGATGAGATCGCCATGACGATCAACTACATCGACAGCAATGGCTTCATCTATGTCCGGCGCCTCGGCGGGGTCGACGCCGCCATCACCAAAGCCCAGCGCGTGACGATCCACTCCCGAAAAGGCCCCGTGCTGGGCGTTGTCGGCAACGTCGCGCCGCATTTGATGAAAATCGGCGGCGAACGCACCGTGCCCCAGATCTCGGACATCTTCATCGACATCGGCGTCTCCTCCAAGAAAGAGGCGGAAAAACTGGTGCGCGTTGGCGACCCCATCACCCTCAACGACCAATTCGAAGTCCTGCGCGGCGACAAGGTTGTCGCCCGGGCCTTTGACAACCGCGCGGGCGCCTTCGCTGTCGCCGAAACCCTTCGCCTGCTCAGCGCCCAGAAATCAAAGCTCAAGTGGGAGGTCTGTTTCGTCTCCAACACCATGGAGGAGATCGGCTGTCTCGGCGCCCGCCAGATTGCCTACGCGCTTAATCCCGACGTCGCGCTCATCGTCGATGTCACCCACGCCACCGACTACCCCACGGTCAACAAACAGATCCATGGGGACATCAAGATCGGCGACGGCCCGACCCTCACCCACGGGACCAACAACCATGTCGCTGTCGTCGAACGCCTGGAGAAGGTGGCCAAGGCAAAGAAGATTCCGCTGCAGCACGAGGCCAACTCGGCCACCAGCGGCACAGACACGGATGTTGTCTTCTGGACCCGCGGAGGCATCGCCAGCGCCCTGGTCAGCCTGCCCAACCGCTACATGCACTCTCCCGTCGAGGTGATCAGCCTCGCCGACCTGGCCCACATCCCCGAACTGTTCGCCGCATTCGCCCTTTCGCTCAAAAAGGACGAGGAGTTCAAAGTCGCCATCTGAGCCAATCGCGACCCGCGGACCGAAGCGAATCTCACCAAGGTCCCCCATTCCGGATCGAATGTTCTGAATTCGGAATACATCCTGACACGAGTATTCCGTTTCCGGAATGCCTGTTCTTCCTTGTTCGGCCATCCGCGTCAAAAAACGGATGGTTCTGGCTTTAAGCCTTCCCTGTCCCAGCTTGGCACAAGATCGGCTAACTCGATGCCGACCAGGGCAAGCTCGCCCGGTTGGAAGAGCAGAAACGATCCGAACCATGAACACAAAGCCAGGATGTTCCCGCCCCCCCCCTGGGCCTTGTATTGGCCCTCTTATTCGCCTTCAATCTGGGTTTTGGACTTTGCGCGACGGCCGCTGACTCCCTTCCCTCCCCCCGGGAAATCCGGGAAGCCTATGAGCGCAGGCAGCGGTCGCTGACCCGAACGGAACGCAGACAGGCCCTCGAATTGGTCCGCCAAGAGGCGAAACGGACACAAGCAAGGACCCTGCCGCTCCCAATCAAGGTGATCCTTATGGGCGTTGGACTCGTGGTTCTCGGCTCGATCGCGGACCGACATCGCTGGTTGCCCGCCCTGCTGGGCAACTCTCTCTGTCAACGCATGGGCTACGCCTTCCTGCTACGGGGGCAGAAATACTGGCCGCGCCTGCGCCATCTGCGCGTGGAACAAGTGCGCGCGCCCGAGCGAATCCCCCTGCTTCAGAATATCTTCATCGATCCGGATAAAATCGACGCCGACGACGAGGAACGGCTGGTCATCGACCCCGACGCCGTCGCGAACTACTCGGCCCGAGAACTCGGACTCGACGCCGACATCAATGCCAAATTGCGCCCGACCTCCTGTCCGTTTCCCGTTGGACGCGAAACCTTCTCGGAGGCGGCCTGACCTGTCGTCCTGACGCCGGCTCCCATGAGATTCAACCGCCAAGCAACCGCTCACCGCCAGCGCGACGCGCAAGGTGCCTTCACCCTGGTCGAAGTCCTGTTCGCCTCCGTCATTCTGAGCCTCACGGTCGTCGCCTTGCTGAGCGCGATCACCTTCTGCATCGACATGGTCCGGCTGTCGCGGGAGAACGTGCGGGCCACTCAGATCATGCAGAGCAAGATGGAGTCGATCCGCCTCTGCAATTGGGAACAATTGAACACCCCGGGCTTCATTCCTCGCTGGTTCGCGGAATCCTACTACCCCCGCTCCCAGAAGGAACCCGGACTGATCTACCTCGGACGCGTACGCATCTCGGAAGCTCCCGACGACACACCCTACCGGAATGACCTGCGGCGCGTCACGGTGAAGGTGATCTGGCGCTCCTCCAACGTCGTCCGCGAACGCAGCATGCAGACCCTTGTCTCTCGATATGGTCTTCAACACTACATCTTCTGATCGACGCGCCTCCCGCGGCGTCTCGCTCGTCGAATTGTTGATCGCGGCTTCGCTCGCGGCCGTTCTGCTGGGCTCCACCGCGTCGCTGATGCTCTACACGGCCCGAAGTTTCCGGGGTATTTCCAACTACGTGGACATGTCGGCCGAGAGCCGTCTGGCGCTGGACAAGATGTCCAGCGAGATCCGGCGATCCAATCGCTTGATCGGCTTCACTTCCAGCAGCCTGACGCTTGAGTTCCAGGGACACCCCCTGGTCTTCAACTACGACCCCAAGGATCGCAGCCTGCAGCGCCACTACCGAAATGTGACCGAAACACTGCTCACCGGTTGCCAGGAATTCCACACGGCCGTCTACCAGCGCAATACGGTCGCCGGCACCTTCGAGCAATATCCGGTCGCCACCGCCCGAACGGCCAAGATCATCGAACTCTCCTGGATCTGCACCCGGAACATCATCGATGTGACGTCCAACACGGAAACCGTCCATTCCTCCAAGATCGTCCTGCGCAACCAACAGTAGCGGCATGCGGATTTGCCCGAACAACCAGAGCGGCAGCACATTGATCGTCACCGTCCTGGTGACCGGCATCCTCGGCGTCATGCTCGCCGCTTTCGTGAAACTTGCGGGGTTCCAAAATCATATCACCGCCCGTTCCCACGCCTGGAACGCCGCCCTGCCAGTCGCCGAATCCGGCGTCGAGGAGGCCCTGACGCACCTCTACCATGCCGACCTCGCGGACCTCGCAACCAACGGTTGGACCCGGCTCGGAACCACCGTGACCCGAATCCGAACCAACGACTCAACGCGCGTCTCGATGGTCATCTCAAACACGGCGCAGCCCGTCATCTATTCCCGCGGAGAAAGCCGGATCGCCGGACGGGACAACACGTTCGTCAAGCGCACCGTGCGCGTCAAGACCCGCCGCGACGCCCTCTTCTCCAAAGCAATCGTCGCCAAGGAGGACATCACCCTCAACGGCAACAACATCCTGGTCGACAGCTTTGACTCCGCCGATCCGAACCACAGCACGGGCGGCGTCTACGATCCGGCAAAACGGAAGAACAAAGGCGATATCGCAACAAACTCCAGCGTTCGCAACGCACTCGACACCGGCAACGCGAATATCTATGGCCGCGTCTCAACCGGCCCCGGCGGCGCCGTCGAAATCGGCCCGAAAGGCAAGGTCGGCGACTTGGCTTGGCAGGCCTCCACCGCCACGAAAGGAATCCAACCCGGCTGGTCCACCGACGACATGAACGTGCTGTTTCCGGATGTGGAACTCCCCTTCAGCAGCGGGCTCGCCCCTCCCATCGTCAGCGGCGACTACCAGATCGCCGCCAGTGGCGACTATGCGCTGTTCGATCTGACGCGCTCCTTGATCGTCCAAAGCAACGCCCACGCCCGGCTGCTCATCAAAACCGAGATCGCGCTCTCCGGCTCAGAGCGCATCGAAATACAACCCGGCGGCAGCCTGCAACTCTACATGGCCGGCTGGCGCGCCCGCATCTTGGGCAACGGCGTCGTCAACCGCAACGGCAACGCCACCAACTTCGTCTACCGCGAAACCCGCCAAAATCACTCGGTCGAGATCGCCGGCAACGGCAGTCTGACCGGGGTCATCTACGCTCCCGACGCTCACCTCCGCCTGAGCGGCAGCGGCGCCGGCGTCGAGGACGTGGTTGGCGCCGCGGTCGCACAAACGGCGATCCTGAACGGCCAGTTTCAATTCCACTACGACGAAAACCTGGCGCGACTGTATCGGGATCGACCGTTTGTTGTGATTGACTGGGAGGAACTCTGAAGGCTGCGCCGGCTGCCCGTCTCATCGGCGAGGCCGAAACTCCGGCCACTTCTCGAAGCGCCTCAGCAAGGACTGACTGGAGAGGCCCAGTCGCTGGGCAGCCCGCCTGATGACGCCACCCTCCTCCTCCAGAATCCTCCGGATCAGGCGGTATTCCTGCGCTTCGAGCAACGGGAGATCCCGCCCCGACTCCGACACCGGCGCGCCCTCATCCTCCCCCGACCGCTCCGATTCGCGTTGCCCCCGCGACTGAGCCTCGCGCTTCCAGGAACCGTCCAGGTTCAACCAGTCCAGCTCCGGAGGCGTACGCAACAATGAACGCTCAAGCAGGTTCCTCAGTTCCCGGACATTGCCCGGAAAATCATGCGTCCGCAGGGCGCGCAGGTCCTCTTCCCGCATCCGCAGCCGATCCCGGCCATATTTGACCGCCAAACTCCCCAACAGGGAATCACACAGCTCCGGCAGATCGTCCAAACGCTGCCGCAACGGGGGAATCTTGATTCGAAAGACATCAATCCGGTAAACCAGGTCCTCCCGGAAACGACCCGCCTCGACCTCGCGATGAAGATCCCGGTTCGTCGCCGCGACGATGCGCCCCTCGAAGCGCTGCACCTGCGTGCTGCCCAACCGCCGAAACTCCCCCGTCTCCAGGAACTGCAGGAGCTTCGCCTGGGCCGCCAGGTCCAGCTCCGCGATCTCATCAAGGAACAACGTGCCGTTGCGCGCGGCCTCCGCCAATCCCTGTCGACTGCTCAACGCGCCGGTATAGGCTCCCTTCTCAACGCCAAACAACTCGGCCTCAAACATGCTTTGCGGCAGATTCGCGCAATTCAACGCAACCATCTCACCCGAGGCTTCCGGGGCTCTCGCCGAAAGCTTGTGAATCAAACGCGCGACCATGTCCTTGCCGACGCCGGTTTCCCCGGTCAGCAGCACGGCGGCGCGCGGATAGTCCGCAGCATGCGAAACGCTGCTCCGCACCTCCCGCATCGACGGCGACTGAAAGACAAAATCCGGAAACTCAGGCTCCAACCAGGGTTGTCGAAGATGACGAACCGCCTGCCTGAGACACTCTCGTATGTCGGCCATGCGCGCCGGCTTCGTCATATAGTTGAAAAGCCCCC
>CAZFLK010000085.1:0-12334 GCA_964519245.1 uncultured Verrucomicrobiota bacterium | reverse complement strand
AAAGCCCCCGTCCTCCCCCGGTCCCTGTTCAGTATTGAACTTGCTGTTGCCCATGCCGTCGAGATCCGGAGGCCCGACGAGGCCAATCGCTGGCCCCTTTCGGATACACCCCCGCAAACCTCGTCATGCAACCACAACCAAACCAACCAGGAAAAGCGGAAAGCGCCTCCCTAAAGCTCATTCCACGCCGTCACAATGAAGGGGCGATCCTTGAACAGATCGCCGAGCATCTCATCGTAGTGAAACTGGAAATTGCCGTTGAGCGTGGCCGTTCCGGAAACACTCGCCCCCGTGACGTCCTCCACCGAACCTCCCCCGCCATTCAGCGTCAGGTCCGCCTCGGGAGCATAGATGATGCCGGTCAGGGAGCCATTTCCGTTGATCGTGAGCGATTCATTGGAGGGCAAGCCCCAATAGACAAAATTCGTGGCGCTTCCGCCGAAGTTAGCGACTCCATTCCCCGCAATCTTGGCCGCCTTCCCCTGCATGTAGAGATTGAGGCTGCCTCCCGGCCCAATCACAATCTGATCACTGCCCGTCAAATTGATGTCCTGCGTCACCAACAGATTGACATGCGCGTTCGTGCCGATGGTCAGAGTGGCGTTGAATCCGCTGATCGTGTAGGTCCCACTGCTGTTGATGGCGAACGGACTCCCCGCGGAGGGCGGAAGAAAAATGCCCCCGGTCGGAGCGACGACATCCGGAAAAGAGACATTCATGTCGTCCTTTGACTTCCCCGGCTGAATGCCGCCGCTGCCCGCGGCCTGCCAGGCAAGGTCGCCCACGCTGCCTTTGGGCCCGATGCCCACCGAACCGCCGGGGCCCGTGGCCACCGTGCCGAAGATGTTCGCATTGCCCGTGCTCAAGGCATTGATGATGCCCAGGTTGGTCGCCACATGCCCATTGTCCTTGCGCTTCGCGGGATCATACTGACCAGCCGTGCTGTAGGCTGGATCCCGGGAATCGAAGCTGTCCACCAAGACATTGTTGCCCTTGAGAATGATCTCACGCTTCGCCACCAAACCGCGGGCGAACAGCCCCTCGTCAATCGTGTTCACCATCACGGTCCGCTTCGCAAACTCGCCGTCCTTCCCGGGAATCGGCACCCGGGCCCACGCGTAGACCACCGGCGGACTCACGTTCGAGATGCCCACTATCACCACGGAGTCCCCCAACGTACGCTTCCGGTAGAACGCATTGTTGAATCCGATCCAGCCGTCCCTGGCATAGCCCTTGCCTCGGTTGCGATAAAGGTGCGTCAAGGCTTCCTCAATGCCAGCCTCCATGACCGGCACGGCATGATTCCAGGCCATGGATCGGATCGTGTGCTGATTCTGCGTCGTGGTGTGGGTCAGAAACCCGGTCAACATGAAGGCCATGAGCCCCGTGATAAAGACTGTCACGATCAGGACATTGCCTGCCTCCGCCGGTCGTTGCGCCGCCAATTTCATCTCGTTCCTTTGATTATTGCTTCTGTTTCCGAATGACGATCTTCGCGGACTGGACCGTCTCCGTGTTGGCTTTCGCCTGCATGATGTCCCGCGAGCACACCCAGGTGAGTTGGATCAACTTCGCCGTGTCCGCCGTCGCCGTCGGATATTGGTCAAAGCTGCCTCCGATCGGATTCCGCTGGTAGATGGAGAAGGTCAGTTCGTCGCAGCCTTCCAGCAGGGTCTCGGACTCGCCCTTGAAGCGACGCCGCAACTCGCGATCTCCGGCATCGTAGGCGTAGGTGAGGTTCGTGCCATGGTAGGCGAAAACGAGTTCGTTCGTAGAAAAGGAGGTCAAACTGTCCGCTTGCCGGATCTCCTTGGACATCCGGTCCAGCGTCAACCGACTCCTGATGTCGAGATCCAGATAGTTGTCCAGCGAGGCAAAACTTCGCGCCGTATACATCATGAACATGGCGATCACGACCATCACCATGGCGCCCGTTCCCGTGGCGACCATGAATTCGACCAGTGTGGCGCCGCGGAGTTGGCGGCGACGACTCTCAATAGATGTAGTGTTGAAGACCATGGCGTGAAACGTAGGATTGCATGTCGCGGTCGCGCTGAACGCCGCCGGATTCCCAGCTGACGGTCACCTTGACCAGTTTGAGATCGTTGCTGTAGGACGCCGTGATCGGCGCGTTGGTGATGACCAAGACTCCCTGATACACCACCCCTGCATTCGTGTCCCCGTTCGGATAATACGGGGCGATGAATTGCCCGGGAACAAAACCCGCCGTGTTGATCTGATCCCAATTGTAGAGCCTGATGGATTCCATCTTGTCCTGCAGGATCTGGGTCGCCCGGACGTTCTCGCGGGACAATTGGACCGTCTCGAAACAACGGGTGATGCCACCCAACAGGGAAATCGTCACCAGTCCCAGAATCGCGGACGCGACCAGAACTTCCACCAGGGTGAACCCGTCCGCTCCCGAACCCGTCCGACAGCGCAGCCGTCCCGCCACGGAAAACACGTCCGGACCAATTGGCTTACTTTCGTTCATTCTCATCTCACATCCTTAAAAGCATTCAATCTGCCGCTCTCACCAACAAGAATGCCGCCCCAATCCAACTCCGATTGTCCCAATACTGGACTGCTTCGCCCCGGAGACTGCCAGATCCGCCGCGAGCCCAGCCGTTCAGCGCGCGTTCGTGGTTGCATTTCTGAGAGACGCCCGCTGCCCTGCCCGCAGGGCAAGGAATGTGGACTAAGCGCTGGACACCGTTTTGCCAAATCCCTAGTTTGCCGGGATGCCCAAGTCGTCCAACGCGGGCGCTCCCCAAGGTCCCTCCGTCGAGGAGTTGCCTTTCGAGGAAGCCCTGCAAAAGCTCGAAGCCATCGTGGAAACGATGGAGGGCGACGACCTGCCGCTGGAAAGCCTGCTGACGCGCTTCGAGGAGGGCTCGAAACTCGCCAAGGCATGCCAGGCGCGATTGGCGGACGCAGAATTGAAGATCAAACAACTGGAACAGAACGCGGCCGGCGAATTGGAGACCTCCGATTTCGCCCCGGACGCCGACAACGACTGATTTATGAGTCGATATATCGACATGGTGGACAATCCCGAGCACGTCAAGAAGCTCAACCTGGATCAACTGGAAGAGTTGGCCGCGGAACTCCGCGAGGAACTGATCTCAAAACTCGCCAAACACGGCGGGCATCTCGGCCCCAACCTTGGCGTCGTCGAACTGACGATCGCGCTGCACTACGTCTTCTCGACGCCCAAGGACAAGTTCGTCTGGGATGTCAGCCACCAAAGCTACGTCCACAAGCTGCTGACCGGCCGCAAGGACCGCTTTCACACCATCCGCCAGACCGACGGCCTGTGCGGTTTCGCCCTGCGCTCGGAGAGCGAGCATGATTGCTACGGCGCCGCCCACGCCGGCACGGCGCTCTCCGCGGCCCTCGGCATTGCCGCAGCCCGCGACGCCCGCGGCTCGGACGAGGATGTCATCGCCATCTTCGGCGACGCCGCCCTGACCAACGGCATCTCCTTCGAGGCCCTGAACAACGTCGCTTGCACGACCAAGAAGTTCATCGGCATCCTCAATGACAACGAGTGGAGCATCGCCAAGAACGTCGGAGCCATCTCCAGCTACCTGAACAAACTCATCCAAAGCCCCTCCTTCAACCGCCTTTCCAAGGATTTCGAGCGCTGGATCAAGAAGCTGCCCAAGGGCGAAGAGGCGGTCTGGTTCGGCAACAAGGTCGAGGAAGCGATCAAGGGAGCCGTCACCACTGTCTCTCTCAAGCAGGGCGAACGGGACGACAACTTTGAATCCGAGGGCAAGGGCGGCGGTTTTGGCAACAGCCTGTTCTTCGAGGAGATGGGCATCCGCTACATCGGACCGCTTGACGGACACAACCTGCCCCTGATCATCAGCTCCCTCGAGTTCGCCAAGACCTGCGAAGAGCCGGTTGTCCTCCATGTCGTCACCAAGAAAGGCAAGGGTTTCCACGCCGCCCAGGACCATCCGGAAAAGTTTCACGGGCTCGGTCCCTACGACGCCAAGACCGGCGAGACCCCCAAGGCCAAACCCGGCGCCGCCCCAAAATGGCAGGACGTCTTCGGCGACACCATGGTCAAGCTCTGCAAAAAGGACAACTCCGTGGTCGGCATCACCGCCGCCATGCCCAGCGGCACCGGACTCAAGACCCTCGAGGAGAAAATGCCGGAACGCTACTACGATGTCGGCATCGCTGAAGAGCACGCGGTCATCTTCGCCGCCGGCATGGCATCCATGGGCTACCACCCGGTTTGCGCAATCTACTCCACCTTCCTCCAACGCGGCTACGACTGCATCATCCACGATGTCGCGCTGCAGGAACTGCCTGTCATCTTCTGCATGGATCGCGCCGGACTCTCCGCCCAGGACGGGCCCACCCATCACGGCCTTTTCGACATCTCATTCATCCGCTGCGTGCCCAAGTGCATCATCATGGCGCCCAAGGATGAAAACGAACTCCAGGACATGATGTTCACCGCCACCCACGAAAAACTTCCCTCCTTCATCCGCTATCCGCGCGGCGAGGCGGAAGGCGTGGAGATCGCCGAGCAACCCTCCCTAATCGAGGTCGGCAAATCGGAGGTCCTCACGAATTTTTCCAACAACGGCGGAACCAAGATCGCCTTCTTCGCATTGGGCAACATGACCCCCGTCGCACGGACCGTCGCCGAGACCCTCGGCAAGGACGGCTTCGACTGCGCGCTGATCAACGCCCGCTTCGCCAAACCGCTCGATGCGGGAACGCATGAATTCTTCGCCCAGGCCGCCGACCTGATCGTCACGCTGGAGGACCACGTCGTCACCGGCGGCTACGGAGCCGGCGTTGTCGAACACTTCGCCGAGCAAGGCGTCAACGCGCCCATCCTCCGCATCGGCTGGCCCGATGAGTTCATCGGCCACGCCAGCAGCGTGAAGGCCCTGCGCGAACGCCACGGCCTCACCGAACCCCAGATCGAGGACCGGGTCCGCAACTACTTGGACTCCGACGCCGAAATCGCCTCGCTCGCCGACGCCCAGGCGGAATCCGCCGGCTGAGCCCACACCCCGCAAAAAAACACGCCCGAACGAAACACGTTCGTCCGGGCGCCCGAAAAAAACGATTGCCGGCCGGTTACTTTGCCCCGAAGGCCTTCTTCAGGAATTTCAGACCGTTGACCGGGATGTCGTCGCGCTTGGGCTCAATCTTGCGCCAGATGGCCGCCGCGCGCGCGATGACCTTCACATCCGTCGTGAACGACTCGATGACCACGTCGCCCTGGTAGCGGATCGCCTTGAGCGCCTTCACAATCGGGTCCCAGTCGATGTGGTCGCCGCCCGGTGTGCCGCGATCGCTGCCGCAGGCGTGGAAGTGCCCGAGCAACTTGCCCGCCTTGCGGATCGCCTTGGCCTGATCCTTTTCCTCGATGTTCATGTGGAACGTGTCGAGGTGGATCTTCACGTTCGGCGCGCCGACAGCCTTGATCAACTTCAACCCCTGATCGCAGGTGTTCAGGAAGTCGGTCTCAAAACGATTGAGCGGTTCAATGCAGAGTTCAACGCCCTTCTTGTCGGCGTAGGCCGCCAGGGTCTTCAGGTTCTTCACCACCAGGGCGAATTCCTTCTTCTGGGTCTTGGCGTCCACCGCGTCCGCCTTGCCGACGACCGAATAAATCGGGCCGATCAGGCGCGGACACCCCACCTCGGCCGCAATGTCCACCAGCGCCTTGCAATAGTTCATGGCCGTGCGCTGCTCCGTCGCGTTGCCGCGAAAATCGCGCCCGGGACCCATCGCCGCACAAATCGAGCCGCAGGCAAAGTCATGCTTGTCGAGCGCCGCCTTGAGCTTGGCGGGCGTCACGTGCGACGGATCCTCGATCGCTATCTCAATCGTCTCAAAACCCCACTTCTTGAACTTCGGGATCAGGCGGTAACTCTGGTCATTGAAGGGCGAGGTATAGAGGAAGCTGTTCAGTCCGAATCTCATGATGATTTCTGGCTTGGTATTGTTGTTTTTGTTGGCCGACAGAGGCTATGGCAGGCGCAACAGGTGTCAATAGTGATTGAACGCCCGGTCAACGGGGCTCCGTGTTCCTGCTTGAGCTTGGCCGCATGTTCGGGAATCCTGCGCAACCCAGTCCGAAACGCTCATGTTCGTCTCCATCCTACTCCTGCTCGCCGGCTGCGCCCTGCTCTACTATGGCGCGGAATGGCTGGTTGAGGGCGCCGCCTCGCTCGCGCTCTCCCTGGGCGTCTCACGCCTGGTCGTGGGATTGACCGTGGTCGCCTACGGCACAAGCATGCCGGAACTCGGGGTCAGCGTGGAGGCCGCTCTGAAGGGCAACGACAGCGTCGCCATCGGCAATGTGGTCGGCTCCAACATCTGCACCGTCGGATTGGTGCTCGGCGTGCCCGCAATGATCACCACGTTGCCCGTGAACCGGAACACCGTCCGATTACACGCGCCAATCATGATCGCCGGCTGCCTGCTTCTCGCCTTCTTCCTGTCCGACTACGTGATTTCCCGTCTCGAAGGCGTCATCCTGCTCGCCGGACTCGCCGCCTACACCGTGTTGGGCTTCCGCCTCGAACGGCGGACCAAGGACGCCGGCTTCGTCGATGAGATTCCCGAAAGAACCGGCCAACTCGCCAAGGATATCGGCCTGATCGTCGCCGGCATCGCCGGCGTCCTCGGCGGAGGACACCTGCTGCTCGAGGGCGCCGTGGACCTCGCCCAACGCATCGGCGTGTCCGACGCCGTGATCGGACTGACCGTCGTGGCGCTGGGCACCAGCCTGCCGGACTTGACCGCCTCGGCCATGGCGGCGCTGAAGAAGCATGGCGAGATTGCGGTCGGCAACGCGCTGGGATCGGTGATGTTCAACACTTACATGGTCATCAGCGCGGCAAGCATGACCGGCCCCCTTGATGGCGAGGCGTTCAATCGACTCGACCTCTACGTCATGGTCGGCATCGCTGCGGCCGTCCTTCCCCTGATGCTGATCCACATGCAATTGCGACGCTGGCAGGGCGCGTTGCTCGCGGTGACGTATCTGATCTACGTTGTCCTGCGTTGGCACTCGCCTGCAACCTGATCCAGGCTGAACCGGGATCCGACCCACGTGATTCGAATCGTCTACAACGCTCTCTTCCTTCTCTTCTTCTGCTGCAGCGCCCCGTTCTATTTCCTGAAAATGCTGCGCCGGGGGAACTGGCGCGGCGGTTTCGGCCAACGCTTCGGACTCTACTCGCGGGAATTCCGAGATAAACTCCGGGCCCGGCGCGTCGTCTGGCTGCACGCCGTCAGCGTCGGCGAAGTCAATGTCTGCGCAGAACTGATTCGCGCGCTGGAACCACGACTTCCCGGTTTTCATCTGATCGTCTCCACAACCACATCCACGGGCATGGAACGCCTGCGCGCAGACTTGCCTGAGCGCATCACCAAGGTCTACTACCCCATCGATCTGCACTGGATCGTCCAACGCGCCCTGCGCGTCATTCACCCCGAAGCCTTCATCCTGATCGAGGCGGAGATTTGGCCGAATCTGTTGTGGCGGCTCCAACGCGACCAGGTTCCCACCGCCGTCGTCAACGCGCGCCTGTCCGATCGCTCGTATCGCGGCTACCGCAAACACGGCTGGCTCTTCCGGGCGCTCTTCGCGTCGTTTGCCTACATCGGAGCCCAGAACCGGCACGATGCCGAACGCCTGCGCGAGATCGGCTACCCCGAGGCCGCCATCGCCATCCCCGGAGCATTGAAGTTCGACGCCGCCAAACCGCCCGCCGCGCCCCGGCTGAACGCCGGCGACCTGCTCCGGCGTTGCGGCTGGAAGCCCGGCGCGCCCCTGCTCGTCGGCGGCAGCACCCACGACGGCGAGGAGATCGCGCTGGCGCGCATCGCACAGGCCCTTCGCAAACAATTCCCCAACCTCTTCCTTGTTCTGGTTCCCAGGCACATGGAGCGCCGCGGCCGCGTTTCAGCCGCCCTCCGGAAACTGGGCGAACCCTTCCTCCTGCGAAGCGCGTTGAGCGCGCTCAAAGAATCGCCCGCCCCATGCGGCTGCCTGGTCGTCGACACCACCGGCGAGCTCGTCGACTTCTATCGCGAGGCAACCATTGTATTCGTCGGCAAGAGCCTGACGGCAAAGGGCGGACAAAACCCCATCGAACCAGGAGCCTTGGGCAAGGCCATGGTCTTCGGACCCAACATGCAGAATTTCAAGGCGGTCGCCCGCGCCTTCGTGGACGGCGACGGGGCGCGCCAGGTCAAGGACGCAACCGAACTCCAGGCCGAACTCGCAAATCTGCTGGCGGACGTCGATGAATGCAAAACCATGGGCGCCCGGGCCAGACAAGTCGTTGAAGACAACCAGGGGGCCGTATTGCGAACGGTCGATGGCGTGCTCGCGAAACTCACGGAAGCCGGCGTCGTCGGGACCCCAAAAACCAGGGAACCCAGCCAGGCTTGAGACAACTTTTCCTTGCGCTGACTCCGCGCGCTGGCATAAATACCGCTCATGGCTCCTGCCCATTGTCAGTCTCTTTGTTTTGGACAATATGATTAACCCTCTCCCCGGGAGGACCTCTTGAGTCGTCCTCCCCGTCGTCGCCCTTCCCGTCGCCCGTCTGACAACGTCCGCATCAATGGACGTATCCGCGCCCCGCAAGTGCGCGTCGTGCATGACGAAAACAAGCAAGTTGGCGTCCTCCCGCTCGGCGAAGCCCTGAAACTGGCGCGCGGTCTCGGCGTGGATCTCGTGGAAGTTTCCGGCAAGGCCAATCCCCCTGTGTGCCGCTTGGTCGACTACGGTCGTTTCAAATACGAGCAGTCCAAGAAGGAAAAGGAGACCAAGAAGCATCAGCACTCGAACAAGGTGAAGGAGGTCCAGCTGCGGCCGGTCATCGACCCCCACGACTTCCACACCAAACTCGAACACGCCATCCACTTCCTCTGTGAGGACATGAAGGTCAAGGTGAGCCTCCGCTTCCGCGGCCGTGAGAACATGCACAAGGAAGTCGGCGCCGAGACCGTCCAGAAGTTCATCAAGGAAATTGAACCCTGGGGACATCCCGACGCCCCGCCCCGCTCCGCGGGGCGCTCAATGAGCGTGATGATCGCGCCGCTGCCCCGCAACAAGCGCGCCGAGAATCCCCATCCCAAACACGGCCACTATCTGGACGAAGACGACGAGGCCCCGTACGACGACGACGACGAACCGGACCACGATCAGGACGACGATCAGGACGACGAGTCCCAGGACTGACACCGCCCCCCTTCAAGCTGAACTCTGGAGGACCGCCCCGCACAACGCCGGGCCGCAATCGACTATGGACATCCGCTGCCTGATGGCATTAGATTCTTCTAACTATGAAATCAGCTCCAGGAGGCTTCAATACGTTTCAAAACGCCATTTGCATGAAGAACGCATGGTCGCGAGATTTGTATGAGGACAAGGTTCTCTGGATGGCCATGCACCGGAAAGGCCGCGCCATGGCGCGGCTCGTCAACTTTCTGAATCCGGGCTATTTCAAGCGCGACCGTGAGATCGTCCGGGAACTGGGCAACGCCACCAATGTGATGGATTTCAAGGAGACGCTTTCCGCCTACAAGGATGAGAGCGAGAAATCCGGAGGCATCCTTCGGAAGTGGTTCAACTGCCGGGTTTCAGGATCCCAATTGATGAAGTTGGGCGTGGAGTTCTTTTCCTGAGCTTGGTCCCGGAATCACCCGCCCTGTTTCTTGGCCGCGCGACGAATCTGGCCCAGACGCTGCCCGCAGACCGCATTCCAGGCGTTCTGCGTCATCTCGGATTCATCCTGCAGCTTCTGGAGGGCCTCGTGCGGGATGGTGACCGCAACGGAATCTTCCAACACCTTGGCCGCCGCGCCGTCCGGTTCGCCAATCTCGGATATGATGCCCACCGCCACCTCGCCACCGAAACTACTGTGTCCCTCGACCACCAAGGCAGGACCGCTTTCCGGCGAAATTTCCACCTTGCCGCTGAAAAGGACATGGACCGAATCGGTCAGATTGAGCTCCGATCCGGCGGCATGCTTCTGACAAACCGCCGGAAATGCCGCCCGGTCGGCGTCGTTCTTCTCCCGAAAGTCCGGAAACAGCTTGTGGGAAGTCAGCACATTCTCCGCAATGCGTTTGCGGATGATGCCATAGATGACATTCGCTACATCCGACACTTCATCAATGAATTCCTTGAAACGGTCGTTCGGGATCTCCAGGACAAGGCCGTCGTCCAAGGCACGAACCGAGCCCGTCCGCGTGATGTTCGGAATCCAAAGCGCAAACTCGCCCGTCATCTGCCCCTTGGGAATGGGAATCGGCTCCGGATGATCCGGCAAATCCAGCACGATTGTGCCCGACACCGGAAAAAAGCAGCTATTCGCCGGATCTCCCGTTCGAAACAACGTCTCGTTCCGGGAAAACAGTCGCGGTTCGGATTGCTCGATGACCTTGAACAACAGGTCCGGAGGCATCTGGCTGAACAAAATGTGGGTCTGAGGCGGATAGTCCTTGCTGGGTTTGATCTCACTGCGCCCAATCATGTGGCACAACTCCCGCACCGGTTCATTGGCCTTCAGTTCCAGCAGGAACTTCGCGCTGGCCAAGGCCGCCACCGGATCGCCCGACTTCATCGCATCGTGGATCAGGTAGGTGTAATTCTGGATCGTCTTCTGCCACAACCCGCCCACTGCTTGCCAGCGACGATTCTCAGCTTCTGTCTGCGTGAGACAAAGATCGTGCCGGTTGACATTCATGACCTCAACCCCGACGCCATGCTTCACCGTCCGCCAATGGCTCTCGCCTATATCGAAATCCTCCCGCCGATGAATCTGCACATAGGCGTCAAAATACTGTTTGGAAATAAGGAGTTGGTCGGCCGCCGACACAGCCAGAATTCGGGCCGCCGTGTTGATGCCCACCCCCCAGACATTCGTCTTCCAACCAAAATCGTCCTCCTCGGTGACCGTCCCTGCGTGCAATCCCAACCGGAGGCGAATGGCCTTGCCGGTCGTAGGCCGCCAATCCGGCATCCTCACCTTGCTGCAGATCGTGAAAGCGACATCAATCGCCTTCTGACATATTTTCGAGCTGTTGAACGTCAGGAACCCCCCGTCACCCGCCGGACTCCACCGATACTGCTCAGCGGTGATACTGTGATTCGCCAAGGCCTCGGTGATCCAGAGATAAAGGTGCTGGATCGAGTTCACCTGATCCTCGTCCTTCATCTGCGAGAAGCCCACGATGTCCAACCCCAATACAGCGCAGGAGCCGTCAAGTTTCTGCTGTTTCTCTTCTGCCATACAAAAAGTCGCTTGGTTTTCCGCCACCGGACGCGTCTGCAATCCACGGCCACGCCGCCAGACATCACCGCCCGAATGCCCCACATTCAATCCGAACACAGACCCGCCAGAGCAACAGGTCCTTCCCGGACGCCCCTCAATAAGAGCAAGTTACAAAAAGCCGTCGTCTATTCCAATGAACCCAGAACTTTCGAGAATTGGACCAACGCGTCAATACATTGTCTTTACGCGAGACCGATCGCAACTGTCAAGCGCGCTGAGATCGACCCCGCTTCGGCGCTCCGCGATTGACGCGCCCCGCCCCTTTGAGTGTAGTTGCCACGTACGCGAAATTCGGATTCAACAAACCACAGCTCAACACCCCCGTCACCCGCCATGTCCCAGCCCCTTTCCCGACGCCACGCGCTCAAACAGACCGCCGCAGCCGCCACCTTGAGTTCCCTGGCCCTGTCCCTCAGGACGACCGACGCGGTCGCCGCCGAATCACACGGCAAGGTCAATCACTCGGTCTGCAAGTGGTGCTACAAGAATATCGACCTAGACACCCTTTGCCGCGAAGGGAAGAAGTTCGGCCTGCAATCCGTGGAACTGCTCGATCCCGAACACTTCGCCACCGTGCGGAAGCATGACATGGATTGCGCCATGGTCAGCTATCCCAGCGGCAAGACCAAGACCGGCGTCACCGTGGGCGGCATCCGGCAGGCCTTCAACCGACCCGAACACCACGACACACTGTATGACATCTACGAGAAACGCATCCAGCAAGTCGCCCGAACCGGATTCAAAAACCTCATTTGCTTCTCCGGCGACCGCAAGGGCATGGATGACGAGCAGGGCCTGAAAAACTGCGCCATCGGTTTGAAACGGATCATGCCCTTGGCCGAGAAACACAAGATCACCATCAGCATGGAACTGCTGAACAGCCGCGTCAATCACAAGGACTACATGTGCGACCACACCGCATGGGGCGTCGAACTCTGCAAGGCGGTGGGGTCCGACCGCTTCAAACTACTCTACGACATCTACCACATGCAGATCAT
>CAZFLK010000084.1:0-22705 GCA_964519245.1 uncultured Verrucomicrobiota bacterium | reverse complement strand
AGGGTGCTGAGCGCCTCATCGCCGAGGCTATTTAGAACAAAGAGCTGCAGGCGGGAGAGCAGAGCGCTATTGAGGGAGAAGGAGGGGTTTTCAGTGGTGGCGCCAATGAGGGTGATCTCGCCCGATTCGTGGCCGAAGGACTGGCAGGGCGAGTGGGTGATGACCAGCAAGTAAGGGCGGATTCTCAACGCCCCGCCCTCACCCACTCGGCGACGGCCTTGGACATGATGGTTACGGTTTGCTCCTTGCCCGATTCCGCGGCGACACAGAGAACAAACCTCGCGCCCGACGCCTCGTCCTCGATATAGGCGACATCCAGGGTATGCGTGCTGATTCGCCCAGCCTTGTGGTAGAAGCGGGCCTTGGGAAACACCTTGCTGACGGAGCCTTCCCAGGCAAATGCGCCGGCGAGCTTGTTACGCAATCCGGTCAATCCCGCCCCGCCCTCGCGAAGGAACTCCACCTGTTCCTGTGTCAGGTTGTAGCGTTCGGACGCCGGCAGTCGCTCATGGAACATGACCCGTCGCAGGCAATCGGCCAATTCCCCGGTCGACGCGCAGTTGCCGGTCGTCGAACTGATGACCGTCGCGCCCCGCTCCTCGGAATAGGATCTACCCGACCAAACATGCTCTACAACCTTCGTGCGACCATCGGCGGACCTGACGGTGATTCGCTGAGGCTCCGTCCGCACGAACAGGTAGGGCCGCGGTTTCACGTAGCCGCGCATCAAGGCGGAGTGCGGAAAGCCTCGTTCGGGAATCAGAAACTTCGTGTTGATCCGGTCCACGCCCACGAAACGAAGCAGCAGCGTGTAATCCTCGTTCGAAGAACGACGAAAGACCTCGCTGATCATCTCGCGCATCGAGCGCGCGCAATCCAGGCCACACCTGCCGCCCGTCCTTCGTTCAAACACCAACGCGCAATCCAAGGGCATCTCCAATTCGTTCAAGCGCTCCACCGCGGCAACCACCGTGTAGAGCTTGATCGTGCTGGCAGGCCAGAACCCGACGGCGTCCTTACTGTCGCGATAATGATGCCATTGAAATTCCGGTTCTTCCTTCGAGCCGGAAACCACCGCCACCGAGGCCCACTTGCGGATCTCCGGCGAAATCGGATCGAGCAATGCCTCCAACTCCCCCGCCGACGCGCGGTTCGCGACCACCGCAAGCAGGCAGCCCATCGCGGCCGCAACCGCAAATCCGCATGCCGAACGCCTCGCGCGCGCAAACATCATTTTTTCCTGCGAAAGAATCCGCGCCGTTTCTTTTCCGGCTCCGATGCCGAACCGCCTGAACCGCCGCCGAACTGCGCAATTTCCTCGTCCCAATACTTCGGCAGCGTATCCCAAGGATTGCCGCCGCCATCATCAGTGACATAAATCCACTGCGCTCCGTGCGCCTGTGCCTCGCGGAACCGCTTCTTCATATCCTCCGCGAAGGACACGTCATAGATAAGGTGGGCCGTTTCCTTGGTCTCGCCCCCCTTCAGCCAAGCCGGCGTCTGATAGGTCTCGTAGCCATCGTATCCCGCATAGGTCACAAACATGTCCGCCGTCTTCTCATGAAAGAATTCCTTGTCCGGATGTCCGCCCGGGTTCCCGATGACCAGCCATTCCGATTTCAAGGCCTTCGCGTGCAGCCAGAGTCGATAGTAATACTCGATCATGGTCTTGCGAGCGCTGCCGGCAACGCTCGCCTTGCCGGCCTTGCTGCCGCCGATCCGGGCGAACTGCGCCCGCAACGGGCTCGGCTTACGGTTGTCCAATTCCACAAAGGTCTCCGCCGTCGGCATCTGGTCGATGAAGAGCCCGTCCAAGTCCGGGTAGAATTCATGGTAGCGGGTGATGTCCTCCATGACGTGCGCCTGGTTGCGCAATCCTTGCTTGGTAAAGACGTAGCCGACAACCTTGCCGCCGGCGCCCCGCAAATCCTTGACCGCCTTCGTGTAGGCGGCGTCCACCTGCGGCCCCGGCCCAACATCGGGATTGATGACCGCAATGACAGGCACTCGACGCTTGGCCAACTCGACCAGTTTCTCCCACTGCCCCTGGTCGCCGGGCTTGAAGTAGGCGGGAACCAACAACCCCGGCCCCTCCGCGGCAAGCGCGCCCGCCTGCATGGCAAGCGCAACGACAATGACGATGACAATCGTTCTCATGGTAAAAAAAATCGGCGATCCGGTTGACTGGATCGCCGAGTGGGTAACATCCGGGCTTCCGGATGAGAAGTCCTTAGATCAGGACGCGGCCTTCACAGCCTTTTTCTTCGGCTTCACGACCTCGTAGCCGGCCTTCTCGACCGCCTTGATGATGTCCTTCTTCTTGACCTTCTTCGCGTCGAACTGGACCCACGCCTTGCCGATCTCGATCTTGGACTTCTTCAGGTCGACGCCCTTGACCTTGGTCAGGCCGTTCTTGACCGCCGTGACGCAGCCCGCTTCGCAGACCATGCCTTTGATTTCCAACTTCAGGGTTTCCGCGCTCGCGACGGCCATCGAGCCGAAGAACGCCAGGGCAATAATGAGTTTACGCATTGTCTTGTTTTCTTTCGTTTGTGGTGGTTAACGGGTCTTGTGCTTGGGAAATCTCGCTACCCTCTCTGACAAGCAGGACTGACATCTGTTCAATTGGAAGCCCCAGACACAAATTTATTCGACAAAGATAGCGGGAAACACCGGACACGCAACGTTTTGAAGCAGGCAGTTCGCATCGGCGCGCGAAATTCATCCCACTTCAGCATCGAGTAGTCGGAAGCCTTGGAACTGCTGACGGCAACGGAATTCCGAAGGTTGAAGCGGAGTAAAACCCGCGCCCCCGCCGGACTTGACGAACAGGCCTCTACCCCCGACACTCGCGGCTCCTACACAAAGGCTTCCTCTTCGCTCGAGCCTCGGTTCGCGAAGGAACATGCGAAGCCGAAAGGGGCCGGAGGGCCCCTTCCTTTTTGTACGCATCTAGCGGATTCGCTTTCCCCTTGCCCAAAACGCCGACAGCGCCTTCAATCCAAGCTCAACAGCCGCATCTCGACCATGTTGACATTTCCCACAGGCAACCACCGCCACTGCGACGGGATCTCCCGCCGCAGTTTTCTCAAGGCGGGCGCCTTGGGCATCGGCGGCCTGTCCTTGGCCGACATGCTTCACTCGGAGGCGGTTTCGGGTATCGGCTCCTCCAACAAGGCGGTCATCAACATCCATCTCGATGGCGGCCCGCCGCAGATGGACATGATCGACCCCAAGCCCGATGCGCCGATCGAAATCCGCGGTGAATTCAAGCCCATCCGCTCCAGCATTCCCGGACTGCACCTGACCGAACTCATGCCCCGCATGGCCAAAGCGGCGGACAAGTTTGCCTTCATCCGATCGCTGCAGGGTTCCGCCGGCCGGCATGACGCATTCCAATGCCAAAGCGGCTACAGTTTCAAGGAACTCGAATCCATTGGCGGCCGGCCGGCCATGGGCTGCGCCATCTCCAAACTCTTGGCTTCCCCCACGGACACGGCCCCCGCATTTGTCGACATTCTTCAAGGCCGCGGCTTGGCTCGAAACAGCGCCCGCCCAGGATTTCTAGGCCCCGCCTACCGCCCCTTCCGCCCCGACATCTCGCACCTGTTCCAACGCAAGCTGGAGCCGGGCATGCAGGACGAACTTGCCAGGCTTGGTGGCGGTCACCGAGTCAACCTCGGCCTCATCGAAGGCCTGACCGCCAGCCGTCTCGGCGATCGTGTCGCGCTCTTGCAAAGCATGGATCGCCTCCGCCGTGACGTGGACGGTTCCGGCCAGATGGCGGCATTGGACGAATTCACGCAACAAGCCGTCAGCATCCTGACCTCGGGACAGTTCGCTGAGGCCATGGACCTGGCCAAGGAGGATCCCAAGAACCTGGAACGCTACACGCCGCGCGTCCCCGACCCTGACCCCAGGAACTACACGATGGAAGGCGCCATGGCTGGCCGGAAACTCCTCCTCGCCCGACGCCTCGTTGAGGCCGGCGTCCGCTGCGTCAGCGTTTCCATCAGCGACTTCGACACCCACTCCAACAACTTCAACCGCATGCGCACCATCGGCCCGCTGGTTGACCAGGCCTTGACCACGTTGGTGGAGGACTTGGAGGAACGTGGCATGTTGGACGACGTCACCATCGTTGCCTGGGGCGAGTTCGGCCGCACGCCGAAGATCAACGACAAGGCCGGTCGCGATCACTGGCCGCGGGTCGGCATGGCCCTCATGGCCGGCGGCGGCATGAAGACCGGGCAGGTCATCGGCGCCACCGATCGCACGGCCTCCGAAGCCACCGAACGCCCGGTGAGCTACCAGGACATCATCGCCACGCTCTATCACAATCTCGGAATCGATGCCCGCAGCATCACCGTCGAGGACACCACCGGCCGCCCGCAATACCTGATCGACGCCGGCGCGCCGATCCGGGAATTGGTCTGAATCGGGCTGCAGGCCTGCGTCGCCCCCCTCATTCCCCGTTGCGTCCTTTCCAGCCTTCCTCGCCGCACCGAATCGTCGGCTTCCGTCAGGGGTCTCGGTAAAAGCCCTTCCCTCCGACTCCCGACCCTCCATTTTTCCATTGCCAACTTCTGGCTGCTTCAACACTTTCCGCCCTTTCAATCCCTCATTCATGAGACCTTTCTGGACATTTGCATCGGCCGGCCAGCTGACCTTCGGACGCGATTCGATCAATGAAATCGGACCGATGATCCAGGATCGCGACTGGAATTCCGCGCTGATCGTCACGGACAAGAACCTGGCCGAGGCGGGCGTGCTCAACCGGGTCTTGAAGCCGTTGGAGGAGGCTGGAATCAATTTCGAAATCTTTGACGAAGGCGAAGCGGAGCCAACCGTGGAAGCAGCGCGCGCGGCCGGGGCGAGAGCCGACGAATGCAAACCCGATGTCATCATCGGTCTCGGCGGCGGCAGCAACATGGATCTCGCCAAGATGACAGCGATCCTGCGCCGCCACGGCGGCTCTCCCACGGACTACTTTGGCTTCGACAACATCCCCGGACCCGTCACGCCGTTGATCTGCGTTCCGACCACCTCGGGCACCGGCAGCGAGGTTTCGCATTCCTCCGTCCTCACCGACACGGACAACAAGATCAAGGTCAGCACGCTGAGCCCCTTCCTCCGGCCGGCGAGGGCCATCGTCGATCCCAAGCTCACGGTGTCCTGCCCCTCCAAGGCCACAGCCGAAAGCGGGATCGACGCGTTGACTCACGCCATCGAGGCCTTCACGGCGGTGGATTACGACAAACTGGATGTGCCGCCCGGCGAAGCGACGCCCTACACCGGCCGCACGCCCATGGGCGACCTGCTCGCGCAACAGGCTGTCGCGCTGGTTGGAGAGCACCTCAACACCGCAGTCAACAAACCGACCAACCTCGACGCGCGGGAAGGCATGGCGCTGGCCGCCACGCTGGCGGGCATGGCCTTCTCCAACTGTGGCGTCGCGGTGGTGCATGCCTTGGAATACCCGATCGGCGCGGCCGTGCACTGCTCGCACGGAGCCGGCAACGGACTGCTTCTGCCCTACGTGATGCGTTTCAATCTACCGGAACGTCAGGCCGAGTTCCGGCGAATCGCCCACCTGCTAGGCGAGGACACCTCCGGCGCCAGCGACGATGAGGCTGGAGAGGTCTGCATTGCCGCCATCGAGAATTTGAAACGGAACATCGGAATTCCGGAGCGACTACGCGACATCGGTGTCACTCAAAGCCAATTGCCGGTCCTTGCCCGCAAGTCATTCGACATCACGCGCCTGATGAAATTGAATCCCCGAACACCGACGGAGGACGACCTGTTGAAGATCCTCAAGGACGCCTACTAAGCCTGCGACGCGGCATCGCGACAACCCATATGCTGACAAGGGATTGAAGACAAAGGAATGATTGTTTGGGATTCCTTCGTCTCAATTCCCTTGTCTTGATTTCCCCGGAATCGCCATCACTTCTTGAGGGCGGATCCGAGCTTCCCGGCGTTCTCGCGCATCACCGAGAGAAAATCCCCATCGCCGGACGGCGCATTCGAGCAGATGTCAAAAGTCACGCTCGCCAACCCGCTTGCCTTGAGCGCAGCAACCGTGGTCTCCAAAGGCGCGCCCTCCCAGATCAACAGGGTCGCAGGGTGTTCGCTCCGCAGTTTCGCGAGCGTCGTCAGTTGTTTTTCCGTCGGCGTTTCGTCCGGTTCCCAATGCAGACTGCGCGAGTTCAGAGCGAACCGCTGTTGGAAGTATTGATACACCGGATGTGAGAAAAGAACGTGGCGATCCCGCTGCGGCTTGAGAATCGCGTTCAAGGTCGCGTCCAAGTCCATCAGGTCGACCTTCAACAGTTCGAAATTTGCCTTGAACGATTCCGCCTTTCCCGGGGCCAAATTCACCAGCGCATCCCGGACAGCCTCCGCCTGCATGACCGCCAGACGCGGATTCAACCAGGTGTGCGACGCCGTTCCCACGTGGGAATGCTCGCCGCCGCGACCATGGCTATGAGTCACCACGTCCTCCACCTTCAGCAACTGCGCCTTGAATGCGGCCGAAGTGTCAACCAATCGCGAGTCCGGAAGTGAAACCTTGCCCAACCACGTCGCGTAGCCGGCTCCATTGAGCAGAATCAGATCGGCGGATTGGTAGGCCTTGACGGTCTTCCGGTCCGGCATCCAATACGCGGGATCAACGTCCCTTGGCGCAGGAAACCGGACCTCGATCCCGTCACCGCCAATGCGCTCCGCGAAGTACTGCAGCGGATAGTTGACCGTGTAGATGTGCGGTTTCTCGCGCGCGACCCGTTGCTCGGACTCAGAATCGCCGCCATCTCCGGATCCGCACCCCGTCAGCAGACCACCCACGACGACGCCCACCGCAACGATGTTGATCCTTTTTCTCATGACTCGCATACATTGCAAAATTGTCCGCACACCACGACCGCAAATCCAACGTCCGGAGCGCCGAGCATCGCTCGGCATGGGCTTTCGATCGACGACCAGGCCGAGCAATGCTCGGCGCTCCGATTTCAACTGCAGGCGATACTCCGGCCGCCGCGATTCCCAGAATCGAACATCGCAAACCTACATCACCTGACGCATCAACCAATCCCCGGACGCCCCGGACGCCAGCGCCAACGCCCCCGCGACAACCACGCTGAACGCCAACACAATCAACAACTCGCACGCCTGCAACCAGAAAACCGTGCCGCGACTGCAGCCCATCTGGAACATCGTCTCCATTTCGCGCCGGCGCAGCCTGAGGGACAACAAGATCGTCAACGACAGGAACAGCCCGGTTGACGCCGCCACCAGCGCAAAGTTCGCGTCGAAAAACCGCTTCACCTTGAACACCAACCCCAGCATCTCCTCCACAACCTCCAACGATTCGAGCATCTGCGCCTCGTCGTTCTCCGTCGTGAAACGCCCCAGCAGCAAGGCGCGCGATTTCTCATCATCCGGCCAAACCAATGCCCCCGTGATCGGCAATTCGCCCGGCTCCGCGTGAAAATGAAACGACGCCGCATTCTCCTCGGTGATCTCCATGAACTGGGGCAGCGCGGCGTTGGCGACGACATGGGTCTCACTGCGATCCAGGACAACATCCCGGTCGGGCGCCGCGTCCATGTCCTGATGCCCATGCCCGATCCCCTCGATCACCCAAGCCGTCTTCAAATCAACGAAAACCGCGTCGTCATCCGGCGAATCTGCGCGCTGCAATACCCCGGCCACGCGCATTCGCAACGGATAATCGCCGGCTATGTCGAACACGTTCTTCGGATCGGAAAGCAGATGATCGCCCGGCCCCAGGCCCAACGCGACAGCCACGCCCGCGCCCAGAACGCAATCCCCCAGCATCGACAGCGAATCGCCCGACGCGATGCCAAGCCCCCGCCGCTCGAAGTAGTCCAGGTTCGTGCCGGCGATCGGATATCCCCTCGCCGAGAATCGCGAGAAAAGTGGAATCACCTCCGCCAACCCGGAATCCCGCAATTGCTGATACTGCTCCATCGACAACAACTCCGGCGTGCGGCCTCGAAAATGCAGCGCGTGCAGCGCCAAGTCGAACCGACTCCCCTTGGCGCCGACCACCAGCGGCGTCGATTCCGCGCGCGCCATCAACTGCCCTTCAAACTCCGTAATCAACCGGCTCAGAAACAGCGGCAGGAAAAGCGTCAACGAAACGCAGGCGACCAGGATGATCGTCTTCGCCCGGTGAAAGGCCACATAGCGCCAGGCAAGGAAGAAATGCTGCGTTATGATGCGCCCCCCTTCCGCTCCGGAGCGCCGGGCATTGCCCGGCAGAAGCCCCCCGACCGCGCCATGGCCGAGCAATGCTCGGCGCTCCAATTCGCAGGAAGACGGAATGAACACCGTTCTGTTCTTTCAGCCTCCGTCATGCCCGCCCCCTTTCGCCGCGTGAAATTCCGCGAAGTCGATCACGCGGTCGAACCCATCCAGCAGACTGTGATCGTGCGTGACCACGACCAGCGTCGCCTTCGACTGTTTCGCCTGTTCGGACAGGATGTCGATGATTCGCCGCTTGTTGTCCGGGTCCAGATTGCCGGTCGGTTCGTCGGCCAGGATCATCTTCGGTTCCGGCAACAATGCGCGCGCGATCGCCACCCGCTGCTTCTCGCCCTGCGACAGTTGCTCGACGCGCCGCTTCAACTTGTCCGCCAGCCCCAAAGAATCCGCCAGTTCATCCGCCCGCTTGCGAACCTCGGCGTTCAACGCCAGAGCCGGATTGATCCGATACGCCAGCAATATGTTCTCCCGCACGTTCAGGTATTCGATGAGCTCAAAATCCTGAAAAACGAAGCCCACCTCCTGAATCCGAAACGCGCGGCGGGAGGCATCGGGAAGAGCGTTCAACCTGCGACCGGAAGAAACGACCTCGCCCTTCTCGGGAACATGAACGCCCGCCAACAGACGCAACAACGTGGTCTTCCCCGATCCACTGGCGCCGACAAAGGCGATCTTCTCGCCCGATTCGATTTCCAGCTTGGGCACGGCCAGGCAGAAGCCGCCCTCGCCATACGCAAATTCCAGGTTGGAGATCGTGACGCTCATTGCCTGCTTGGGGCGGCAAGAAAAGCTCCGACCGATTCAAATTCCCCACGGATTCCCTGAGAATCAGGAGCATCCCGCCCGAGCATTCGAGACGCCCGCCATAAACCTTCACCTTCGCGCTCTAGGGACAACTTTCTCATTCGCGGTCAAACATCCACGCCGCGCACGCCGGTCTCGAACTTGAGCCGCTTCTCGTTGCGCAGTTCCATCCCCGTGATCTTCCAACTCCCCGCCACCGGCTCAACCTTGAACACGGCCTCATACTCGTTCTCCCGTGTGTGAATGTGCCCCCAGTGCTCCACCGTGCCGCGGACAGTCCAATTGCACGGCAGGACAAATCCACCCCTCTTCGCAATCTCGGCGTCGTCCGCCCGCCCCGTGGACACAAGCTTCACCTCGCGCACCTTGGCGATCGCGCCGCCCTGCTCCTGCATCTGCAATCCCTTCTGGATCTGCAGATAGATATCCGTAAGCAACGGCCCGCCAATGCTCTGCTCCAGCGTGTCGTAGACATCGCTCTCGTTCTTGTAGTCGAAGGCGCGATAGATGTTGCCGTGCAGCGCGGAAAAGATCGCCTTTTGCTCAGCGTCGCCCGGCGGTTTCATCTCATTGAACGGATCGCGGATTTCTCGCTGGGCCAAGGGCCAGCACAACGCGGCCACGCCCGCGGCCAACCCAGCCCGCGACAAGCCGGCCTTGAAATCGAATCTCCCCTCCTTCCGCGCCATCAGGAGCAACAACGGCGCCACCGTGAAAAAGAACAGGCTGACCATCGGCAACTGGACCATTCGCGGCGGTTCGGGAACCGGCACGGACGCCAAGGCCGGAGCCTCCCGGGCAGTCTCACTCTTCCACTCAAATTCCGGATCGATCGGCTCAAAGTAGGTGTTCTCCGGCGCGCCGTCGTAGGCGTAGTAGGTCGACTTCACAAAGGGCACGTTCCGGTTGAAGGCGTCCCAGGTCATCTTCACATGGTTCGGATGCCCCTTCACACTGTAGGTCAGGATCACCCCCAACCGGGCCTGGTAGACGCTGATCCGCTTCTTCTCCGAGGTCTGCGCGAAATCCTTGAAATCCAGCCCGTAGAACTCCAGTCGCTGCACAACCGGCTGCACCGCGATGCCGTCAATCTCCACCGGGTTGTGCGTGCGGAAAAACTGCTCGATCGTCCGCTTGGCGGCCTCCTGTTCCTTGACTGAGATGAAGTCCTTGTCCGCCCGTTCAAGCGGGGTCAGCGTCTCGAAGGTGATCAGTGGGATCAACACCTCGTGCCGCAGTTCGAACGGCTCGATATAGATGTAGGAATAAAGCCCGCTGTAGCTGCTGATCCCCAGTCGATCCACCTTCCGCTGCTCGCGCCGCTGGCGCAACTCACGCCAGTTCTTCGGTTGCTCCGGCGGGCCGTTCAGCCAGTCGAACTTCACCGAATGCGGCGAGTTCATCCCGACCTTGGTCGGCTCCTCAATCCAAACCCCGCTGTGCAGGACCATCAAGTCCACGACCTCCGCAATCGCCCCATCCTCGCCGCCCAGGGTCTGCGAGATCGTCAGAAAGTCCTGCGGCTTTTCCACTTCATAGTCGAAGCGATAAATCACGCCATATTGCATCAACTCCGCCGGGTAGAGCCCCTCCTTCGGAATCTGGCTCGCATCCATCTCGGCGAGCTTCCCTCTCAAGGGCTCCCCCTTCTCGCCGCGAATGTTGAAATGCTTGCTCAAGTACTCCGCGTGCTTCCTCGCCCCGGCCTGCAACTGATCGCCCGGCAAACGCTGATCCTCCCCAGGTTCGATCTTCTGGTACAACGCAACGTCGTCCGTCATGATCGTCATCTGCGCGACGACCTTGTTCGTCAACGCATCCACCACCACCGAGGCCTGCGACATGGGATGCGCGGAAAGCATCACGGTCGAGGCCAACAGGATCAGCGCCGCCGCGACGCCGCGCGCGTGTCGCAATGCCGCTGGCGGCTTGTCTGCAGTTGAATCAAATAGTTGCATCGGGAAATGACAAATACGACTTCCGCCAAAGCCCCTATCTTAATTCTCAATCGCGCGATGCAAATAAAAATGATGGCGAATGAAGGCGGGCGGGAGCAGACCAATCGACCCGGCCGAAGAATCCGAGCCCCCCGGCATCCACAGGAACTCGAAGACAAGGCGCTCCGCGTTGACGCGCCCACGCACGTTTCCAGATCCGCCGTCCGCTCAATACGCCGCCCGTTTCATGGCGCCGCCCTGCAGGCCCAACTTCAAACGATGTCGGCGCCGCTCCGAACCCACCCCAATCTGCCGCGACATCGCCTGCGCGCGCCCTCTTTTTGCTTTTTTCCCCTTGCGGGAACTTCCGACTTCCGTATCCTCCCCGCCCTGCCCGAATCCCGCGTGTGCGACGATTCACACTGGGCTGAGAAAAAACCGTTAACGAACAACTGAACCCTTAACCTCCGTTGCAGCCCGCAACGCGGTCTTGGGCAATGGAGCCTCTTCTGGCGCCCCTTCCTCGGCGCATTCGAGTCTCCCGCAGAACAATACATCAGACATATGTCTACAGCAGCAATGACCATGGAAGAGGCCTTGAATGCCGCCGATATGCAATTCGGCGCAGGCCAGATCGTCAAAGGAACCGTCATCGAAGTCCGACCCAAAGAGGTCCTCGTCGATATCGGCTACAAGAGCGAGGGCGTCATCCCCGCCAATGAATTCGACGACATCAAGGAAGTGAACCTAGGGGACGACTTCGAAGTCCTGATTGAACGTTTGGAGGACCGCGAGGGCATGGTTGTCCTTTCCAAAGAGCGCGCCGAGTTCAAACAGAACTGGGACAAGATCCTCTCCATTTGTAACGAGGGCGGCACCATCAAGGGACGCGTCAAGGGCGTCGTCAAGGGCGGCCTGCTCGTCAACATCGGCGTCGAGGCCTTTCTGCCGGCGTCCCAGATCGACGTCACCCCGCCCAAGAACCTCGCGGCCTACGTCGGCAACACCTACGAATACAAGGTCGTCAAGATCAACCAGGAGCGCCAGAACATCGTGCTCTCCCGCCGCGAACTCATCGAGCAGGAGCGCAGCGAACGCCGCTCGGCGCTGTTGGAGGAAATGACCCCCGGCGACGTGCGCAAGGGCACGGTGAAGAACATCACCGATTTTGGCGCCTTCATCGACCTCAACGGCCTCGACGGCCTGCTGCACATCACCGACATGAGCTGGGGCCGCATCGGCCACCCCTCCGAGATGCTCAAGGTCGGCCAGGAACTCGATGTCGTCGTGCTCGACATCAACAAGGAGAAAGAGCGCGTCAGCCTCGGCCTCAAACAGAAGATGGCCAACCCCTGGGAGAACATCGAATCGAAGTTCCCCGTCGGCGAGAAGGTCAAGGGCAAGGTCGTCAACCTCGTGCCTTACGGCGCATTTGTCGAACTCGAACCCGGCGTCGAAGGCCTGGTGCATGTCACCGAGTTGTCCTGGACCAAGCGCATTGCCAAGCCCTCCGACGTCCTCACCAAGGACCAGGAAATCGAGGCGGTCGTCCTCGGCATCAACCAGGAAGAGCAGAAGATCTCCCTCGGCATCCGCCAGTTGGACGCCAACCCGTGGGACGAGGCCATGGAGAAGTATCCTCCCGGCACCAAGGTGAAGGGCAAGATCCGGAACCTCACCAGCTACGGCGCCTTCATCGAACTGGAGGAAGGCCTCGACGGCATGATCCACGTTTCCGACGTCTCCTGGACCCGCAAGATCAACCACCCCTCCGAAGTCCTCAAGAAGGGCGACGAAGTGGAAGCCCAGGTGTTGGAGATCGACAAGGAAAACCAGCGCATCTCACTCGGCATCAAGCAGCTCAGCACCGACCCGTGGGAGAGCATCGACGACTTCTACAAGGTCGGCGACCTCGTCTCCGGCCAGGTCACCAAGCTCGCCAGCTTCGGTGCCTTCATCGGCATGGAGCATGACATCGACGGCCTGGTGCACATCTCGCAGGTCAGCGAGGAGCGCGTCGACAAGATCAAGAACGTGCTCAAGGTCGGCCAGGACGTGACCGCCCGCGTGATCAAGATCGACCGCGGCGACCGTCGCATCGGCCTCTCGATCAAAGCCGCGGAATACTCCGAGGAGCAGATCGAGGCCGAGCAGCAGATGCTCGACTCGCTGAAGCCCGGCGAGGACCTCGTCGCCCTGCAGCACGCCTTCGACGCCGCCGACGAGGCCGTCAAGGAAGACGAGGAGTAAGCCCTCGGCAAACAGGACGCGAATCAATCAACGCGCGGGCGGGTCGGCAACGACCCGCCCGTTCTCATTTTTCGGATCAATTCCATTCATCGAGCGCCCGCTGCGCATCTCATCGCAGAATGGACGTCCAACGGTTGCAATCGCGCTGCCACTCGGCGAAGGTCTCGGCTGCTTATGGACGATTCCAAACAACTGGACGAACTGCTCTCCTGCCGACTCGGCTCGGGCGCCAAGAAGGTCACGCCCTGCACGATTGTCATCTTTGGAGCCAGCGGTGATCTGACTTCCCGCAAGTTGATCCCCGCGCTCTACCATCTGCACTGCGAAGGCAGGCTGCCCGATCCGTTCCGCGTGATCGGCTTTGCCCGACGCGAGAAGACGGACGACTCCTGGCGCGCCGAACTTCGCGAAGCTCTGGGCCGGTTCTCCCGAAGCGGCGCCGTGGATGAAGCCAAGTGGGAGGAGTTCGCGGCCAACGTTGTCTACTGCCGGGGCGACCTCACCGACGGCGACGCCTACGCGAAGCTTCGCGACCGCATCGCCGAGTCGGAAAGCGAGCAAGCCCGCAACAACGTTCTCGTCTACCTCGCCATTTCCCCCAGCCAGTTCTCTGAGGTCGTCGCCCGCTGCTCTGCTGCCGGACTTCTGAACCGGGATCCGGACGCCGATGCCTGGCGCCGAGTGGTGGTGGAGAAGCCTTTCGGGCGCGACCTCGAATCGGCGCGCACACTCAACGAGGGACTCATGGAGCACGCCCATGAGAAGCAAATCTTCCGCATCGATCACTACCTCGGCAAGGAAACCGTGCAGAACATCCTGATGTTCCGCTTCTCCAACTCCATCTTCGAACAGCTCTGGAACCGACAGTCGATTGACCACATACAGATCACGGTCAGCGAGAAGCACGCGGTCGGCGGCCGCGGCGGCTACTACGAGGAAGCGGGCGCTCTGCGCGACATGGTCCAGAACCACCTCCTCCAGGCGCTCGCGTTGGTCGCCATGGAGCCGCCCGTCTCGCTCGAGGCCGAGGCCATCCGCGACGAGAAGGTCAAACTGCTCCAGTCAATCCGCCCCTTCGACCCCGCCCGCATCGCGGATCAGGTCGTCCGCGGGCAGTACTTTGCCGGGCAGATCGATGGCGACGCCCGGCAGGGATACCGACAGGAACCCAAGGTCAATCCGGAATCCGACGTCGAAACCTATGTTGCGTTGAAGATGTTCATCGACAACTGGCGCTGGTCGAACGTGCCCTTCTACCTCCGCACCGGAAAGAACCTCCCCATGAGCGCGAGCGAGGTGCGCGTGCAGTTCCGTCCCACGCCGAACATTCTCTACGCGGCGCAGTGCGGCTCCCGCCTGGCGTCCAATTCACTCACGCTCCGCCTGCAGCCCAACGAGGGGATCTCCCTGCATTTCAACGGGAAAGTTCCCGGATCCAGCATGGAAGTCCGCCCCGTGCGAATGCGCTTCAGCTACGACACGGAATTCGGCGCCTACACGCCCGAGGCCTACGAGCGCCTTCTGCTGGAGGCCATCGCCGGCGACGCCACGCTGTTCATCCGCCGCGATGAGGTGGAAACGGCATGGAGCATTGTCGATTCCATCCGCGACGGCTGGACGGACGTGCCCTTGACCAACCGGGAGTTCTACGCGGCCGGCACCTGGGGCCCCGTTGCCGCCGACGACCTTCTGGCAAGCTCAGGACACAAATGGCGCAACCCGCAACCCATCAAGTAGGATCCGCTCCCAACATGCCCGCTCCGGACATCCAAGTCATTCCCTCACCCGCCGAACTCGCCCGGTTTGCCGCGGCATCCTGGCTGGATCAACTGGCCGATCGGACGGACGACTCGCCTTACTCAGTGGCGCTTTCCGGCGGCCGAATCACCAAGGCGTTCTTCCAAAGCATCGTCGAACAGTCCGCCGGGACGACCGCCGCGTTCGACAAGGTCCATTTCTTTTGGGCGGATGAGCGTTGCGTGCCCCCGGACGATCCGGAAAGCAACTTCCGCATGGCGGACGAGCTCCTCTTCCAACCGCTCGGGATTGCCCAAAAGAATATCCATCGGATCCACGGTGAACTGCCGCCGCAGGATGCCGCCGCCGCCGCCCGGGTGGACCTGGAACGCTTTCACCACCTCAAGGGGACTTCCCGTCCCCTGTTCGACATGATCTTTCTCGGCATGGGCGAGGATGGCCACATCGCGTCCCTGTTTCCGGGGGAATCCGAGGAAACCAAGTCCGACGAGGCCTCCTACCGCTCCGTGGTCGCTGTCAAACCGCCTCCAAACAGGGTCACCCTGGGTTACGGCGCCATCGAATCCGCGACCTCTGTGACGGCCCTGGTTTCGGGAACCGGAAAGGAAAGCGCCTTGCGGGAAGCCCTTGCGCCCGACGGGAAGAATCCGATGGCGCGAATCATTCAACACAGGGATTCCGTCCGAATCCTGACGGACATGGAAATCGAAACGAATTGAGGGGCTCCTCAATCGTACAGGTCGTAAAGCGTGAATGCAGCCCCGCTGCCCGGCGCTTTCTGCTGCTGCTGAACCACCTTTTTGGGCTCGGCGGCCGCGTCCAGCAACTGATCGGTCGATTGCTCGGCCACATGCGGAACCGGCATCTTCTGTCCTTTGGTCGCCGCAATAAACCCCAGTGTCACCGCCGTGGACTCCTCATCCTGCAACCGATAAACAATGATCTTCTCCAAGGTCAAATTGGGCCGGGGCTTGGTGCACAACTCCACCAGCTCCTCGAGCGAGGAAAATGGAACAGCCCGCTCTTCAAAGTTGGGGGTGTCAGTGCGTATGAAAACGGCCTGACCGGTTGCGTAAGAGCCCAGACTCATAACAGGATTCCTGGCAATCTAGGAACGCCTCCCAGTGAAGGCAAGCGCGGAATGCCCCATTTGAGGACGCGCTTCCGCCGCAGCGCGGGAGCCTTCTGCGAAAAGAACTGGCTCCGCCGAACGACTCCCTCCACGATCAGGGGGCATTTCGATCGCAGACTTCATCGCTGCCGATGAACACTGTCATTCTAACCGACTGCCCGGAACAACTGGGCGAGTTCTTTCCCCAAGCCCCGACCTGGCGCCAAGCCGGCGCCCGCTCCCTCAGCGCGCCTTTGCGCAACCTGTGGCATGCCATCGGGACCGGCGGCTCCGCCTGGACCGACGACGCGCCTGATTCCCGCCAATACGGCGACTGGGACGCGCTGGCGATCATCGACCAGGCCCCCGAATCACAGTTCGACGCATTGCGCCGGGCGGCGGCGCGCAATGAGGACCTGCCGGCGGCGAGCGCGTGCCTGGCTCTCCGTGGCCGCGGATTTCATGGCCACCGCGATCGCGCCTGGGCGGTGGAAAAGGGCAACCTCCACCTGACCACGCTTCACTCCTGCACAGCGCCTGTCTCCCGCGTGGGCCTTGGGTTCAGCATGCTGCCCACCGTCGCCGCAGCCCGCGTCCTGGCGGAACAGGCTACCCCCGGCCAAATCGGCATCAAGTGGGTCAATGACATCCTGATCGACGGCCACAAGGTCGCCGGAGCCCTGACCTCCACCCAGATCGAACAGGACGCCTACACCTCGGTGATCATGGGCCTCGGCATCAACGTGGAACAGACCCCGACTATCGAGACCTCAAACTTCGTGCCGGCCGCCGGTTGCCTCGCGGACCTGCTGCCAACAAATCACCTCGCCCTGCCCGACGTCGTTCCCCGCATCCTGCGCGCCTTCGATGACGCCTACCGGAAGCTCGTGTCCGAGGGATGCGCCGACTTGTTGGAGGCCTATCGCAACTTCTCCTGTTGCCTTGGCAAAGAGGTCGCCATCTGGGCGGAGGACATCAGCGATTTCGCATCCAACGAACCGCTCGCCCGAGGCCGACTCCTCCGGATCCTCGACGACCTGTCCCTGGAACTCGAAGGCGGCCAATACCCGATCAGCAAAGGACGCCTCGCCTTCATGGATCAAGCCCTGCCCATGGGCGCCTCACGAATCGCCGATTAAGCTCTTCCCCTCCTCCTCCGCCGCAGTCACCTCCAACGCCAGCAAACCAACACTCCATGCGCCCATCACAACATTTCGGTTACTGCCCTCGCTGCGGCGCTGCAGCTCCCGAGCGCGAAAGCGATGCTCCCCTCGTCTGCGACGCTTGCGATTTCACCTATTTCTTCAATCCCTGCGTCGCCGCCGCCGCCATCGCCCTTCGCGAGGACGGCAAGGCCCTGTTCATCAAGCGCGCCAAGGATCCGGCCAAGGGCAAACTCGCCATCCCCGGCGGATTCATCGACATCGGGGAAACCGCCGAACAAGCGCTGCGCCGCGAGTTCAAGGAAGAGGTCAACGTGGGACTCGACGAAGTGCGTTACCTCTCCGCCCACCCCAATAACTACACCTTCCGCGACGTCACCTACCCCGTGCTCGACTTCTTCTTCACCGCCAGGATCGTCGACGCCGACAACACCTCCGCCCTGGACGACGTCGACGCCTTTCTCTGGCTCAACCCCCGGGAGGTGAACCCCGACGACCTCGCCTTCCCCTCCATCCGCGACGCCTTGAAGACCTTCCTCGCAGCGCGACCGTAGCACAGCCGTCCCGGCTAAGGGTTCCGGCAGCAGATACCAAACACCGGGCGAGGACGCCCGCCCCCCAAGACGGGACACCTTCGCGACGGGTTTGTTGCCATAACCGCCTCATTCCACTCCGACTGATTTCGATTTCCCCACGGCGGAATTCGCCTAAACTCTCACGCCATGAGCAGGACATGGCGCATTGCGGGCATCAACTTCGACCACTTCCATATGGGTGATCTCCTGCGCATGACCCACGAACATCCGGACGCCGAACTCGTCGGCATCTGCGACGAACACCCCGAGCGCATGCAGGAGGCGATCCGGAATTTCAACATAGCCGAAGCGAACGTCTTCACCGATTTCAAGGCCTGCCTCGAAACAACGAAACCCGACCTCGTCGTCCTCTGCCCTTCCACTGGCGGCCATGCGGAATGGACAGAAAAGGTCGCTCCATTCCATGTTCACATCCTGATGGAGAAACCTTTCGCCGCTTCGCTCGCCGACGCTGACCGCATGATCGCGGCCATGAAGCCCACCGGCAAGCAACTCGCCATCAACTGGCCGCTGCGCTGGTACGAGGCGCACGTCACCGCCCATCGCCTGATCCGGGAGGGCCTGATTGCCCAGGTGACGGAAGTCCACTTCTACGACGGCAATCGCGGCCCGCTCTACCACGGGGCTGACAAAATCGAAAAAGAGCCGACCGCCGAAGAGAAGGACGCGAGCTGGTTCTACAAGCAAGATCAGGGCGGCGGATCGTTGCTGGATTACCTCGGCTATGGAACCACCCTCGGAACCTGGTTTCACAATGGAGCCAAACCCCTGGAGGTGACCTGCATGGTCGATGAACCGAACGGGTTGGAAGTCGACGAGCAAAGCGTCACCATCGCCCGCTACGCGAACGGACTTTCCACCTTTCACACGCGTTGGGGCACCTTCACCGATCCCTGGACAAACCAGCCCCAACCCAAGTGCGGTTTCGTCATCAAGGGAACCGAAGGGACCATCAGCAACTACGACTACGAAAAGAGCGTCCGCGTCCAAACCCGCGCAAACCCCGGGGGGTATGAAATCGAAGCCGACGAACTCAGCCCCCCCTACGCCAACCCGGTACAGTATTTCCTCCATTGCCTCGAGAACGACCGACCCGTCGACGGCCCGCTCTCCGTGGAAACCGCGCGCATCGGCCAACAGATTGTGGACACCGCCTTTCAAAGCGCCCAGGAAAAACGAACCCTGCCCTTGATCGAATGACCCTTACGCCGGACATTGACCGCCCCATGCCAGCGATTCGCATACTGACGTTACTCGCCGCGACTTGGCTTGCCTTCACGCCCGCCGCCGTCGCTCAATCGATCGCCCGAATCTGGAACGAGCAGAACCTCGCCGCCATCCGGATCGATTTCCCGAACCCGCCTGTTCACGCGCGCAACCTGTTCCATACCTCGGTTGCGATGTGGGACGCCTGGGCCGCCTACGATGAGACCGCCGTCGGCTACCTGCATCGGGAGTCCGCTGCGGCGGCCGATCTGGCGGCGGCCCGACGCGAATCCATCAGCTACGCCGCCTACCGGGTCCTCGCTCATCGCTACGCCCTCTCGGTCAACGCTTCAGCATCCTTGCAGTCCCTGTCAGATCAAATGGCGACACTGGGTTACGACATCGCCGTAACCACAACCACGGGCAATTCCCCGGCCGCTGTGGGCAACCGTGTCGCTGCGACCGTCCTCGCCTTCGCCGCCAGCGATCAATCGAATGAATCGATTCTTTACAACAATCCGAGCTACTCGCCGGCCAACTCACCTTTGATCCTGGACCTATCGGGAACGCAGATGACCTCGCCCAATCGGTGGCAGCCGCTTGGTTTTGGAATTCGCCTGACACAGAACGGTCTGATCGCCGACAAGATTCAGACGTTCATTGGATCGCATTGGGGCGCCGTTCGCCCCTTTGCCATGGCGCTGCCCGTCGGCGAGACCGTCTATTTCGATCCCGGGCATCCGCCCTACCTGGGAACGGAAACCGACGCCGCTTTCAAGTCAGGCAATGTCACTGTCCTTGGATCCAGCGCCGCTCTCGATCCCGCCAGCGGCGACATGATCGACATTTCACCGGGCGCCCGAGGGAATAGCACGCTCGGCGAGAACAACGGAACCGGCCACCCCCTCAACCCCGCCACGGAAATGCCCTACGCGCCAAACGTCGTGCCGCACGGCGATTTCGGACGCGTCGTTGCGGAGTTCTGGGCGGACGGTCCCGATTCCGAGACCCCGCCCGGTCACTGGAACAAACTGGCCAACGAAGTCGCCGACGACGTCGACTTCGAACGACGCTTCGAGGGGACCGGCCCCGAACTCGACCCCTTGGAATGGGATGTGAAAGTCTACTTCGCACTCAACGCGGCCGTTCACGACGTCGCCGTCGCCGTCTGGGGATGCAAGGAACACTACGACTACGTCCGCCCCATCTCCAGCATCCGGTATATGGGCGGTTTCGGGCAATCCAGCGATCCGGGAATGCCTTCCTATCATGTCAAAGGCCTGCCGCTCGTGGACAACCTCATTGAGATCGCGACGAATGAATCGCTCAGCCCCGGAGGAAAACACTTCGGCGCTCCCCAAGCCACGCCCGGAAACGTCCTCATCCGCGCCTGGGGCGGCGAACCGGTCGATCCCGACACCCAGTTCACCGGGGCCGCCTGGATTCGACCGATCGACTGGCTGCCCTACCAACGCGACACTTTCGTGACGCCGGCCTTCGCCGGCTACGTCTCCGGGCACAGCGGTTTCAGCCGGGCGGCGGCGGAAGTCCTCACCCGCATCACCGGCAGCGCCTACTTCCCCGGCGGCATGGGAACTTTTACCGCACCGAGAAACCAGTTCCTGCAGTTCGAACTCGGCCCCAGCGTCGATGTCGAGCTGCAATGGGCGACCTACTTCGACGCCGCGGATGAAGCCGGCATCTCCCGTATCTATGGCGGCATCCACGTGCCCGCCGACGACGGCCCCGGCCGGATCATCGGCTCCCAATGCGGCATCGAAGCCTGGAACCTGGCCAGCAAATACTTCGATGGCTCCATTCTGACGGAACGCCCCGATCTCCAAGTCACGCCCGACCTGAGCGGCGGTTATCGCCTGACCTGGAATACCCGCCGTGGGCTCCACTATGAACTGCAGACCTGCGACACGATCACTGGGACCTACACCGGCTCCGGCCCATCCCAGGCGCTCAATGCCTCCTCGGAGGCGGTTGTGACGCCGCAGACGTCGAACAAAGCCGTCTTCTATCGGGTCGTTCGCGCCCCCGTCCCAAGCAACTGAGAATCCATGAATCTCGCCCCACTCCCCTGGCACAGTCTGCGCTTCATGTCGGAGTCCCTGGTCGAGAAGTCATTGAACCTCGCCCTGAATGAGACGGACTCCGATACAACCGTTCTCTTTCTTCACGGCGTGCTCCGCAATTGGCGGACCTTTCATCCGCTGCTTTCAACATTGAACCCCGAGGCGCGCCTCGCCGCGCTCGACTTCCGCGGTCACGGCGCCAGCGATCCGGCTCCGGGGGCCTATTTTGTGCGGGATTATGTGGAAGACGCGACCAAGGCCTTGGAACACATCGCCAATCGCCGCAACATCGTCTACGGCCACTCCTTGGGCGCCATGGTCGCGATGGCGACCGCCGCGGAACATCCCGGCCTCGTCGATGCAATCGTCCTGGAAGACCCGCCCTTCTCCACCATGGGCGAAAGCCTCACACAACTCCCGCTGCATCGCTTCTTCGCCGGGCTCCCGGACTGCCTCGCCCGATCGATCAGTCCCGATTCGCTCTTCCACAACTTCTCCGAAATGGTCGTGGGCGAGGATGACCAAGGCTCCCCGATCCGGGTGAAGGATCAACGCGATGAGACCGCGCGTCGCTTCAGCGCCGAAAGTCTCGGCCGCATGGACCCCGATGTCCTTCCTCCCATTGTGGAAAGCGTTTGGCTGGACGGCTTCGACTTCCTCTCCCTGGCGCGCAAGGTCCGCTGCCCGATCGTGATGTTTCAATCCGATGAGAACGCCGGCGGCATGCTGTCTCACGACGACGCCCGCGCGCTCAAACGCATTTGGAAAGGCCGCTGCGAATTGATCCGCCTCGACGGCGTCGGACACAATATCCACTGGGCGCGACCGGCTACGTTGCTGGAAGAAATTCGGAACTTGCTCCAACCCGCCGATTCCGGTCTTGGGCTTCGTTGATAGCCAAAACGCCGCGCCGCAGGCGCCATGGACTGCGGCGCTGCCGCGCAGACGCAGGCGCCATTTGAATCCGATTCGACTGTCCCCGGAACATTCTCGAGTTTATCAATAGCGCGATGAGACTGCCTGAGCGCCCACACCTCCACACGGCTCTTGCCATTGCCGTCCTCGCAGGATTTGCTGCCACGTCCGCCACCGCCGGGGACTGGCCCCGCTGGCGCGGACCGGACCTGAACGGCATCAGCAAGGAAACCGGCTGGTCGGACCAATGGCCGGCCAGTGGCCCCAAACGCGTCTGGCGCGCGCGGGTGAACACGGGTTTCTCCACGGTTTCCGTCGCCGATGGCCGCGTCTTCACCATGGGCAACCGCAACGGCACGGACATTGTTTTCTGCCTGAGTGAGAAGACCGGCAAGGAGATCTGGCGACACGAATACCCCAGCCCGCTGGGCCCGCGTTACTACGACGGCGGCCCGAGTTGCACGCCCACGGTCGAAGGCAAGGTCGTCTACGCCCAGGGCCGACAAGGCGACACCTTTGCCTTCGACGCCGCATCCGGGAAGATCCTTTGGCAGAAGAACGTCGCCGAGGAGATCGGCGCGGAATACCCGGA
>CAZFLK010000083.1:21370-23120 GCA_964519245.1 uncultured Verrucomicrobiota bacterium | reverse complement strand
TCCGTGCCGGCGCTCGCGCGCGACCTTTCAGGCCGCATGGACCGATCTGTTGGAGAAACCAGGCCTGAAGGCCTGGCCTTTGTGCGGTCGGGCCTTCAGCCCGGAAGAATCGACTCGCTCACAACACCTGCCCTGCCGTGATCCTTCAACCTTTGCCCTCGCAGTCGAAGCCTCGCCCTCGGGCAGGCGCGAAGCTACTTCACTTCAACTTCGCCTCGAACCTCGAACGACTCGACGAGTTTCCTTGTGTGCCAGGCTTGGGCGTAGGCGGCGAATTGGATCTGGTAGGTTCCGGCGGGGAGCTCGGGGTTGTCTTCCTTGTGAAACCGGAAACGGACGCGGCTGGATGCATCGACCGGGGCTCCGAAGTTCAGGATATGGCGATCGTTCACCTGTCCCCGCAGGACGATTCTGGCGCGGGAGCCATCGGGCTTGACGCCCCGAACAGTCAGCTTCGAATGGCTGCCCTTGCCATACCACTTCCCGGACTTGGGAGAATAGGCGTCGGATGTGAAGACGCGGTCATGATCGACCGGCACGTAGTAGAAGACGCCGCTTTTTCCGTTCATGACCTCCTGGGCGTAGTCGACGCTTTGTTCGCCGAGCGCCAGGCGCTTGTCGCTGACAAAGTCAGCCGCCTCACCCAACTTTCGCCAAAGGGGGTGGTCACCGGCGGGCGGTTGGCCCGGATTGTCGGCGCGCGCTTGGAAGTAGGCGCCGTTGTGGCGATAAACATGGCCTATGTCGACGCGCAGATCGGAGGCATGGTCGAGGATTCGTCCGTAGTAATCCTCCATGGCCTGGTGGAGTCGTTCGCTGCTGGGGTAACCGCCGGGAATCAGCAATTGCTCCATGTCGCGAAGGCGGAGGGCGGCGGCGGAGTAACCGCTTTCGCGGCCCACGATGACCGGGGGCGGCAACTTGCCATGTGGCGGGGCGATGTCCCGGGAGTCCAGATCAACCAGGGATCCGTCATCGTTCCGGTAGCGCAGTAGGACGCGATCGAAGGTGGGGGAGGCGGGCAGGTTGATGTGGAACTGATTCATCAGCTTGGGCTTGATACGCTTGTCTTTCAGGGGGAAGCGAAGGGGCTTGCCGCTCTTTCCGTGGACTTCCAGCCAGCAACGCGAGGCTGCCAGTTCAGTGTCGCTGTTGGTGATGGTGGAAGGCATGAACACGGTGCCCCAGTTTCCGTAAAGCGCAGGATAGATGAACGAAGGCAACGCGTGCGGCGGCTCGGGGTCGTAAAAGCCGACCAGCGTGGCGACTGGGACGCCAACCTTGTCCGGGCGGGGCGTCTCAACCTCTGCGGCAACCAGCGACTGTTTTGCTGCGTTCCAGCGGGAGTAGCCGGTCGGGCTCTCGGAGTCGAGGACGCCGGACTGGTCGGTGACTTTCTCTTGGATCGTCATCAAAGAGAACGGCGTATGGAGGGTGAACTGGCTGATGGGCCCCATGGGGGCGCCGCCGGCCATGGCGTCCTTGCCGAAGGAGTAGGGCAGATTCGAATCGGCAGGCGCGCCGTTCCAGTTGAGGTTGCCGATCAAGCGGTGTTTGAACTGATTGAAGCCCCAGGAACCATCGCGCCGATGTGTGCTGAGCGGTCCGCCCGGATAGTGGCCCAATCCATGATCGTGGCCGTATTCGTGGGAGAATTCATTGCCGGTGGTATTCTGCAAGGTCAGCTGGCCGCCCCCGCCGCTGAGGCCGTGGACGAGGCACGGTCGATTGCCTCCCAGGGCGACGGTCA
>CAZFLK010000083.1:0-21360 GCA_964519245.1 uncultured Verrucomicrobiota bacterium | reverse complement strand
CGTGGACGACCTTTTTGGCGATGTCGTTTCCCTGCTTGTTCTTGCCGGTGTAGATCCCGGCGCTGGTGTGGACGGTGGTCTGCCGGTAGGGGCGGGGTTGGCCCTGGTTGCCGCCGAAGGAGGAACTGACGCCCACGTTGGCGTTGTTGATGCCGGTTGAAACAAGGCCTTTGGCGATGTTCTCCCTCATGTCGCCCTTGTAGACGCCGGCGTCGGTGTAGGAACTGCGTTCGGTGTAGACGTTTCCATTCGGCAGGACGACCTTCGACAGGTGGATCGGCAGGTATTGCGCCGCTGTGAACTGGGCGATGGGGACCATCTGGAAATAGTCCAGGGCCAGTTCCGGCGACAGATTCTGACCGGTGCGGGTCCATTTGTTCACCGGGACCTCCGAGGGATCAAGCAGCATGCCCAATTCAATGTGCTGGGTGACCAATTCCAACGGCGCCCCGAATTCGAACGCGGTGGCGGGCAATTCGCCTTCGGCTCCGCTCTGATCACGGATTGTGATGCTCATTCCCGGATGCATGAAATCCCATGGGATCACGGCGTTCCATGCCCGCTTGCTGAAAACGACCGCAGGGCGGCCGTCCATATTGTTGAAATCGCTGTAGGCGCCTCGCTCGGGGCGATTGAGAGGAAGCCCCAGAGTGGTTCCGTCCTGTTTGGCAATGACTGCCTCCAGAGTCTGGTGATCGGACGACTGGGGGAAAAAGAGGAGGTAAGCGGCGCGGTCCGTGACCAGCAACGGACGCTTCTTGCCTGCGCGGTTCGGGCCGACCAAGGTATTCTGCAGGAATGCGATTTCGCCGCCGATGGAGCCGACCAGGTTGGGGGCCAAGTCGAGGTTGGCGGTGAAGTCCCAGGCGTCGTCCCAATACCCGGGTTTCGATGGCGGCGGGGGCGGGATCAAGTCGTGGGACTCCGCTGCCCCGGCCTGCGCCGGCTGGGTCGGAGGCTCTTTCGGGCCGGTTTCGGCGTCGCAGCCCGCAGCGAGCAGCGCGCTTGTCAGCAGCGCGGCTCGGAAAGGGAGTGGAAGGCGGCGTCGGCTTGAGCGCCTCGCGACCCGGGGCGTCTCAGGCTTGTTCGCGGCAGGATCGGGCGAGAGGCGCCGCGCCGGATGTGAATCGGGTTCAGGCGAGCAAAATGCGCCGCCTGTTCGGGAGTGGGCTGGCATGGTGGAGCGGGACTAATAGCGGAAACGAAGCGCGGCGCGGTGGCGTCAGCTCATTCATACCGACCAAAGCGGAATGGCTTGATGACGGGTTCGTCGCGGGCTTCCAGCATGATCCGCTCGAAGCGCCGGACCAGGTCGGGCTTGTCCGCCGCGAGATCGGTTGTTTCGTTGCGATCCGTCTTGAGATTGTAGAGTTCGAGCGGCGCGTCCGGGGACTTCTTCAGATTCCGTTTGACCGCTTTCCAGTCGCCCATACGTACGGCGAGTTGGCCCCCATAGCCCGCGAAATCCCAGAAGAGGTATTCGTGCTGTTTCTGTTTGGCGCCCAGCAGTTCGGGAAGGTAGCTGATGCCGTCTGTTCCGGGATCCGGTTGGGTTCCGGCGATCTCCGCCAGCGTCGCCATGGCGTCGTAGTGGGAACAGATGTGGGGGCTGACGGAACCTCGTCTGATCTTTCCGGGCCAGCGCGCAATCAGCGGCACGCGGATGCCGCCTTCATACACGGATCCTTTGAGTCCCTTGAGCCCGTCGACGCTATTGAAGAATTCGTAGTCGACCTGTTGTTTGAGAAAGGTGGTTCCATTGTCGGAGGTGAAGAGCACGATGGTGTCATCGTCGAGATTGAGTTCCTTAAGCAGCGCCATCAAGCGCCCGATCTGCTTGTCCATGAAGGTGATCATGGCGGCGTAGGCCGCCCGCGGCTTGGGATGGGGGAGATAGCTCTTGCCAGTGTAAGGCGTTTCTTCCCATTGCCCCTCGTATTGATCCAACTCCTCGTCCGGAACCTGCAGGGCCAGGTGTGGGATCACAGTGGGATAATACACGAAGAACGGGCGGTCTTTGTTCTGGCGCACGAACTTGAGCATTTCGTCGGCGACGGACCGGGGTCCATAGGTCTCGCCGGTCAGGCCTCGGGTGTTGCCCGGGAGCGGCCGTTTTTCACGGTCGTCGACCAGGTAATTGGGGAAGAGGTTGTGGGCATGACGTTGGCAATTGAAGCCGTAGAAGCGGTCAAAGCCCTGATTCAGCGGATCTCCCGAGGAGCCGGGTTCGCCCATGCCCCATTTGCCGAAGGCCCCGGTGGCGTAGCCTGCCCGTTTGAGAATTTCAGCGATGGTGACGTCGTCTTCGCGGAGCGGGAGTTGGCCGCGGTAGCTATCCCAGGTTCCGATTTCGAAGTTGGAGCGCACATAGGCGTGGCCCCCATGACGGCCGGTCATCAGGGAGCAGCGTGCGGATGCGCAGACCGGAGAACTCGTGTAGTGCTGCGTGAACCGCATGCCTTCGGCCGCCATCTTGTCCAGGTGAGGCGTCTTGATCTTCTTCTGGCCGTAGCTGCCGAGCTCCGCGTAGCCAAGATCATCGGCCATGATGTAGATGATGTTGGGCTTGTCGGCGGCGGGAAGGGACGACGAGGCAAGGAGGGAAAGAACGATCGGGAGCAGGAAGCGCATGCGTGTCATGCGTCGGATCAAATCAGCAAATGAAGGGAAGCGCAACCTAGAGGGGCTCCTCGAGGCGGCGCTTCAAAGCCCCCACCAGCTTGCAGCCGTCCGTTGGGCGTTCGCGTTTCGATGTTCTCAAGCTCCGCTGTCCTCGGGGAGGGGATGCGGTTGATTCTCGCCAAACTCGTAGATTTCCTTGGCGGATCCGACGATCTGGGGATCCCAATCCTTGACCAGTTCGTTGTCGCGGCCGGTGTAGTCCAGTCCACTGAGGAAATACTTGATTGAGTTCAGACGCGCTCGTTTCTTGTCGTCGGAGCGCACAACATGCCATGGGGAATCTGCGGTGTCGGTGTAGAAGAGCATGGCTTCCTTGGCGCGGGTGTATTCTTCCCAACGGCCGAGCGATTCGACGTCCATGGGGCTGAGTTTCCACTGTTTGATGGGATCCTTCGCGCGGCTCATGAAACGCCGGAGCTGTTCCTCTCGGCTGACGGAGAACCAGAACTTGAACAGCTTGATGCCGCTGCGAACCAGCATGCGCTCGAATTCAGGGGCCTGGCGCATGAACTCCAGATACTCATGCGGCGAGCAGAAGCCCATGACATGTTCGACGCCGACGCGATTGTACCAGGAGCGATCGAGGAACACGATCTCGCCCTTGGTGGGAAGCTGCGTCACGTAGCGTTGAAAATACCATTGCCCCTTCTCGGTTTCGGTGGGTTTGGCCAGGGCCACAATGCGGGCGCCACGGGGATTGAGGTTTTCGACGAAGCGTTTGATCGTGCCGCCTTTGCCGGCGGCATCGCGTCCCTCGAAGATGATGACAATCCGCTCGCCGGTGTGCTGCACCCAGGTCTGCATCTTGACGAGCTCGATCTGCAGCAGGGCGATCTCCCTTTCATAGTCGTCCCGGTTCATCATCCGCTTGTAGGGATAGACCGAACTGATGATGGCCTTCTTGCTCTTGGCCTGTTTGACGCGGTCGACAAACTCCGGCGGGATGCTGGTGCGGATCTGTTCGTCAATGACCGCCACCATGGGAAACGCCTTGGCAGCCATGCCGGATGGTTTGCCGGCGCCCGAAGATTTGTCGGACCTGGACTCGCGGTCCTTCCTGTTCTTCTTTCCTTTTCCGGGCTTGCGGCGCGCCTTGGCGGTCGCTGCCGCCGCGACGGGGGCGTTCTTGTTGTCGACAGCGTCTTTGTTTTTCTTCATGGCGAATCTTCCAAATCGACCTCAGCTTGAGCGATCGGCTTCGATTTGGCCAACCCGAACACGGTCAGAATTGACTGAATATTGGCGCTTTCCCAGTTCGATCGGAGGGGGCGGCCATTGTCCGAGCATGCGGGAAGCAAGGAGGAATTCCGTTCCCGGATGAAGCCGTTGGATTTGGGGTGGCCGCTGGCTTTGCGGCGCGGATTGCTCGCCGACGCAACGGAGCGGTCAGGGCGCTTCCGGGAACTGGAACAACCTCCGCTGCCGTCGGAGGAGTGAGCCGCGGGCGATCGGAAGGCTTTTCTTAGGACTTGTCCGAGAGCTTGAATTTTGGGCTTTGGCCCATGAAGCGGACAGGGTTTCCGAAGGCGACCTTGTCGATGAATTCGTCGGTGTGACCACGGCGACGCATTTCCTGCATGGTCTTGGGGACGGCAAGCGGATCGCTGGGGCCCCAGTCGCAGGCGGCGTTCATCCAGATGTTGTCGGAGCCGAAGACCTCGAGCATGTCGATGGCGCGGTTTGGCGAGCACTTGGATTCCGGGTAGAGGGTCATCCCCGCCCACATGCCGGCGTCCTTGACGATCTTGATGGTGTGTTCCTCCACATGGTCGATGATGACGCGGCCGGGCTCGATGCGGGAATCGTTCCTGATGATGTCGACAATGAGTTTGGTCCCCTTGAGTTTGTCCTCGAGATGCGGGGTGTGGACGAGGATGAGTTGATTCAGTTCGGCGGCGAGATCGATATGCTTCTCGAGGACGGTGATCTCATTGCGGCTGTTCTTGTTGAGGCCGATTTCCCCAATGCCGAGGACGTTTTCCTTCTCAATGAACTCGGGGATGATCGCCAGGACATCGTCGGCGAGTTTGATGTCCTCGGACTCCTTGGGGTTGATGCACATCCAGGAGTAGTGATCGATGCCGAACATTGCGGCGCGGCGTGGCTCGTACTCGGTCAACTGTCGGAAATAGTCGCAGAAACCATCGGCGGAGCTGCGGTCGAAGCCGGCCCAGAACGCGGGTTCGCAGATCGCCTTGCAGCCGGCGATGGCCATCGCCTTGTAATCGTCCGTCGTCCGGCTGACCATGTGGCCGTGGGGTTCGATGTAGCGCATGAGAAGTGGAGTTGAGTGTGATTCAGAAAAGCGAGCTGAGCGAGGGGCGTTGGAGGGACAATTCGATAGCTCGCTCAATCAGCCGGTCGATCCGGCCAGGTCCCGCAGGCAGCCTTGGTGGTGGCGGCGGGAATGGGTTCCTCGGTCGGGTCGCTGAAGGTGAGCAGGACGTTCTTCGCGCGCTCAGGGTCGCCGGAATCGAGCGCTTTCAGCGCCTCGCGGAAGGCCGCGATTCGGAAGTCCTCGTCGCCGTCGGCGCGATCCACCCGGTCCAGGAACGCGGCGATTTCCGTCAGCTTGAACCGGGCGTCCATAAAATAGAGATCGAGAATTCTTTGTTTGGTCATAGGCGCGTCAAGGGTAGATGACGACAGGTGTCGGGAACGGATTCATTATCGCGCTGTTGCGTGGATTGACAATGAGGATTCGTAGGCGTGTGGATCTTGACGCCGTGGGGCGGGCGTGGTTATTTGCGCGATTCAACAGTTGCAGAAAGATCATTATGCCGACTTACGAGTATCATTGTGAGAAGTGCGGACACGAGTTCGAACTTTTTCAGTCCATGAAGGATGACGCCTTGACACAATGTCCGAAGGACAAGTGCGCCAAGAAGCGTTGGGCCAAGGGTTCCGTGAAGCGCGCGATCGGCTCGGGAGCCGGTTTGATCTTCAAGGGAGACGGTTTCTACATCACGGACTACCGCAGCGAGGGCTACAAGGAGGCGGCGAAGAAGGACAAAAGCGCGTCGGATTCCAGCGCCAAGAAGAGCGACAGCAAGTCCAAGTCGGAAGGGGGGGCGAAGAGCAAGTCCGGAGGCGGCAAGTCCAACACGAAGTCGAAGACGAAGACGAAATGAGGCCGCGCCGGAGGATCCCGCCCGGAGCTGATTGCTGATGAACGGCCTGGCGAAATGGAGTCGTTGGATGCGGGGCCTGGCGCTCATCGGGGTTTTGACGGCGGGGCGTCTGGAGGCGCAGACAACGGCCCTGGACCGGATTCGGGTGGAGAGTCGATCACAACAGTTTGTGGTGCACGGCCCTAGTTCCGAGGCGGTCGTCGCGGCGCCGCCGAATTCGGGGCAGGTAAGGCTGACGCCTTATTCGTTGGCGATCGTTTGCTCCCGGATCAGGTCGGCATTTGTTGAACAACTGGGTTTGGAGGATCGCTGGAAGGCTCGGATTCACATCGTCATCAACCCCCTGCTGGGATCGGACAGCGATGTGTTGGTGGCGGCGAGCCGGCTCCTGAATGGATGGGTTTATCGGATCGAGACGCCGCAGAGCCTGGAGAAGGAGAAATTGGCGAGATGTGTTGTGCGCGCGTTGCTGCAGGAATTTGCGGATCGTTCGTCGGAAGGGCGTTCCGCGACGGTGCCAATGTGGTTGACCGAGGGAGTGACCCAGCGCGTTCTGAGTGCGGCTGCCGTGCCCTTGTTCCCACCGGTGAAGGATAGAAGCGCCATCGCGTTCGAGGAGGGGAACAAGGCGGGAGGCCGGGTTTCAGTCCGGTTGGTGGAGAACCCGGAAGCGGAGCCGCTGGTCTTCAGCGGGGCGCGCTACGAAGATCCCCTGAAGTCGGTCAAACAGGTCCTTGGTCGGTTTGAAGCCATGACATTCTCCGAGTTTGGGCAGGCGGAGGAGAAGCGCCTGTCGGCTGACGAATGGACGCTTTTTGAAGCGTGTTCCCATCTCATGGTGGCGCGCCTTCTCGAACTGCCGGAGGGGCAGGGAGGTCTGCGCTCCATGCTGGCGGCATCTTCAAGTTTTCTCAATTGGCAACTGGCGTTCCTGAAGGGGTTTGAGCGTCATTTTACGACGCCGTTGGACGTGGAGAAATGGTGGTCCCTCCAGGTTTTCAACATGACCCAACCGGATTTGGTGAGGCGACTGGACAATCTGGCCGGACTGAACCGGTTGGATGCGGTCCTTGATTCGTCGGTGACGATCCGCCGGGGCGAAGGCGAGGAGGAGACCGGTGAGTCCGATCAGTTTCCGCTGCAGATCCTGATGGACCTGGTGGATTACGATGATCAGCGCGCGGCTATCATGGAGATCGTGCTGCGTTTGCGTCGACTCAGGTGGCAGGTCTCCGATGACCTGATCAAACTGACGGATGACTACGCGCGCGAATTGAACGAGTATGTTGAGCGACGCGACAGCGCACGAGGAAGCAGGCCGCGGAGAGGCCGCCTTTCCGGCAACGAGGCGTTGATTGTGCGACAGACGCTCGATCGTCTCAAGTTGCTGGATATCATTCGGGAGGACACGCGTTCCGTCGAGGAAGCGGCCGAGCAGGAACGCGCCCGAATGCGGGCAATGGAGCAGGCGCTCCGGTGACGTAGTCGCGCGTCAACCCTTTCTTGTCGAGGCCTTGACACAAAATCGGGTCATTTTATAGTCCTCCGACATGCCGAAAAACAGTCCAGAGGACGATGGTTCCGGCTCTCCCCCTTTGGAATTGTTGAAAAAGCTGAAGGAATTCAGCCCCGTGGGGCGGGGGAGGTGGAATGACGTTTCAGACGCCGATTGGAACAATTGGCGCTGGCAGATGCAGAATCGGATTCACCGCCCGGAGCATCTGCTGGAAGCGATGCCGAATCTCACGGAGGAGGAGCGTGCGGGTGTGCGTTTGGCGAGTCGGAAGCTCGCGATGGGCATCACGCCGCATTATTTCAGCCTGATTGACCCGAGAGACGAGAACTGTCCGATCCGGCGGCAGGTGATTCCCCGGATTGAGGAAACGGAAACGGCATCGTGGGAAATGGCGGATCCCTGCGGGGAGGATTCTCACTCGCCCGTGCCCGGGCTGGTGCACCGCTACCCGGACCGCGTCCTGTTCCTGGTGACGGACCGCTGCGCTTCCTACTGCCGCTACTGCACGCGTTCGCGCTTGGTCAGCAACGCCGCCGGCTACGACTTTCATCCGGAATTTGATCGGCAGATACAGTATATCAAGGACAATCCTCAGATCCGGGATGTGCTGCTGAGCGGGGGGGATCCGTTGCTGTTGAGCGATCAGAAACTGGAGCGGGTTCTCAGCGAGTTGCGGGCGATCCCGCACGTTGAGTTTCTGCGCATTGGGTCCCGGATACCGATTTTCATGCCGCAGCGGATCACGCCGGAGTTGTGCGCCTTGCTGAAGCGGTTTCATCCGCTTTTCATCAGCGTGCATGCCAATCATCCGCGTGAATTGACGTCCGAGGTGCGGGATGGGCTGGCACGCTTGGCCGATGCAGGCATTCCGCTGGGCAACCAGTCCGTGTTGCTGAGGCACGTGAACGACGACGCCACGGTGATGAAGGCGCTCATCCAGAAATTGCTGATGTGCCGGGTGAAGCCGTATTACCTATACCAATGCGATTTGATCGCAGGTTCGGCGCACTTGCGCACCAGCGTGCGCGAGGGCATTCAACTGATGGAGCAGCTTCGCGGGCATACGACGGGTTACGCCATTCCGCAGTATGTGATCGATGCGCCCGGGGGAGGAGGAAAGATTCCGATCAATCCCGAATACATACTTCAACGCAATGACGACCGGGTCGTGGTGAGGAATTTCGAGGGGAAGGTTTTCGAGTATCCTGAGGCGGTCGACGGGACGCCGTTGATGGACGCGCCCACGGAGATCGAGGAGCCGGAGTTGGTCTGATCCGGGAAGGGAGATTCTGACGACTGATTACCGATTACTGATCACGGAAGCCCCGCTTGCATTCCCTTCGAACGTCGCTCATCTTTCCGTCATGGCTGTGGCCAATCCAATTTCGCGTCTGACCGAGGCTGAGTATCTTGAGATCGAACGCGCCGCCGGACACAAGAGCGAGTTCTTTGACGGTGAGATGTTTGCCATGTCGGGCGGTTCGCCGATGCATAGTCTGATCGCCGGCAATCTGGTGACCGCATTCAACAACGCGCTCAAAGGTCGTTGCCGCCCCTTCAACAGTGACCTCAGGATCAAGGTTGAGGAGACCGGGCTATTTGCTTATCCGGATGTCAGCGTGGTGTGCGGGTCATTGCAGACCATGGAGGGCGCTGATGATGTGCTGGTGAACCCGACATTGATTGCAGAAGTTCTCTCGGACAGCACAGAGGCCTATGACCGCGGCAAGAAATTCGAGAATTACCGAAAGATTCCCTCGTTGCGGGAGTATTTGCTGGTTTCGCAGAAGGAGCCGGTGGTGGAGCGGTTCACGAAACAGGCCAACGGGGATTGGTTGCTGCACGAGGTTTCGGGAATGGAATCCTCCGTCGAATTGGTTTCCTTGGAATTGACGTTGGAGCTCTCGGACATCTACGCGAATGTGGAGTTTGCGGTTTCTGAAGCAGGTTGATCCGATCGCCTTTCTTAAGTGGAGATTGTGCAATGCGGTATTCTTGCGAAATGAAAGTTCCGCTGATTCTGAATTGGGGCGTCCGCGTTGAATTTCAAAGGAGCATTTCGTGGTAAGCCTCTCTTGAAGTTCACGCCGAGGATACTTTGATCCGGTCATGCCGCGCGAATCCCTGAAGAACAAGATTGCCCGAACGGCGTCGATCATTGCCGGGCTCAAGCGGGCCTATCCGGACGCGCATTGCGAATTGAATTTCGCGTCGCCCCTGGAGTTGCTGGTCGCCACGATCCTTTCCGCCCAATGCACCGATGTGCAGGTCAATATCGTCACGGAGAAGCTGTTCAAGAAGTATCGCTCAGCGCGTTCGTTTGCGGAGGTTGAGCTGTCAGAACTCGAGAATGACATTCGGCGAATCGGGTTGTTCCGCAACAAGGCGAAGAATATCCAAGCCTGTTGCCGAAAGCTCATGGAGCATCATGGAGGCGAGGTTCCAAGGACCATGGAGGAACTGGTCGCCTTGGACGGCGTCGGGCGCAAAACGGCGAACGTCGTGCTCGGGAATGCCTTCAACATCAATCATGGAGTCGTGGTCGACACCCATGTCGCGCGGTTGAGCGGTCTGCTCCGGTTGAGCCGTTCCAAGACGCCGGAGAAGATTGAGAAAGACCTGATGACGCTCGTGCCGCGGGAGGAGTGGACGTTGTTCAGCCATTGGTTGATCTGGCACGGACGCCGGCGTTGTCCCGCGCGCCGGCCGGATTGCGTGAACTGTGAAATCAGTGGGTTATGTCCTTCGGCCGATTCCTGAATCGCGACGTTCCGAGATGGCTGAGCAGTGGAAATTCATTGATACAAGGGAGGGTGATTCCGCGTGGAACATGGCCTTTGACGAATTGGCACTTGGGGAGGCCGAAGCTACGGGGACGCCCATTCTTCGGTGCTACGGCTGGAAGGAGGCCGCCGCAACATTCGGGTATTTTCAACGGACAGCCGAGGTCGAAACCATGACGTCATTGCGGCCGCTCATCCGGCGTTGCACCGGCGGTGGACTGGTGCCGCATGAGTCCGATTGGACCTACAGCCTGTCCATTCCGACGACCCATCCATGGTTCGGTTTGAAGGCGGTTGAGAGTTATCGCCGCGTTCATGAATGGTTGCGGCGGGCATTTGAGCGATTGGGCATTGAGACGACGTTGGCGGAATGTTGCGAGGAGCAGGGGCCGGGGCAATGTTTCCTGGGGGCGGAGAAATTCGACCTCTTGCTGCACGGGAAAAAGCTGGCGGGGGCGGCTCAGCGTCGCATGAAGTCCGGACTTCTGATCCAGGGCTCGCTGCAACCGGGGGAGGTTTCGACGACGCGTGAATCGTGGCGGGACGCCATGCTGGCGACAGTTGAGGCGGAATGGGCCGCATTCAAGCCAGACGCGGTATTCGAAGCGGAGGTCTGGCGCGTCGCGCGATCGAAGTACGGCTCAGACGAGCATAATCGTCGACGTTGAACGACCCGCGCTCAGTAGCGCCCGGGCAATGGCGCGTCCGTGCCTGTCACAATGGCGATGCCGCTGGAACAGCCGAGCCGTGTGGCGCCGGCGTCGATCATGGCCAAGGCGGTCTTGGCGTCGCGAATGCCCCCGGAGGCCTTGACTCCCGCCGCCTGGCCAACGGCCTGCCGCATGGCGGCGACATCCTCCACGGTGGCGCCGCCCGAGCCGAAACCCGTGGACGTCTTGACGAAATGGGCCTCGGCTTTCATGGCCAAGGAGCAGGCGCGGGTGATCTCATCCCGGGTTAGCAGGCAGGTTTCGAGAATCACTTTCACGACGCGATCTTCCGCCGCTTCCACGATGTCGCGGATCTCGCGGACGATATAATCGTCGTCCTCGTCCTTGAAACGGCCGACATTCATGACCATGTCGATTTCGTTGGCGCCCAGGTCTACGGCGGATTCGGTTTCGTAGCGTTTTGCGTCGGCGTCCATGGAGCCAAGCGGGAAGCCGACGACGCTGCAGACCTGCACGTCACTATCCTCCAGCAGGTGGTAGGCGAGGGCGGCGCGCGAGCTGTTCACGCAGACGCTGAAGAATCCGTGTTCGTCAGCCTCGGCGCACAGTTGCTCAATGTCGGCGCGGGTGGCGTCGGGTTTGAGATTGGTATGGTCGATGTATCGAGCAAGGTCTTGCGACATGGGACGAGATTGCATGGTTGCCGACCGGGCGGCAATCCGGAAACCGGCGATCGATTCCACTTGCTTCAGGAGGGCCCGCCGGAAAGCCTCGTGTTGATGACGACGAGAGAATTTCGCGAGAAGTTGCAGGAATGCCTGGGCGGTCCCTGGCCGGAGCCTTGCGACTTGAATGTGCGGCATCGGGAGACGATTCAGAAGGAGGGATACCGTATTGAATCACTCTATTACCACGCCGAGCCGAATGATGTTGTTCCGGCGTTGCTGTTGGTTCCGGACGGAGTCACTCCGGAATCCCCGGCCCCAGGGATTGCGGTCTGGCACCAGCACGCGGGACAATGGCATTTGGGCAAATCCGAGCCGGCCGGGTTGGTTGGCGATTCCATGCATCACACCGGCGTCGCCCTGGTGAAGGAGGGCTACATTGTGCTGTGTCCGGATGCGCTTTGTTTTGAGGAGCGCGCCGACGAGAAGCTGAAGGGACGCAACTTTGAGCAGTTTGAGTTTCTGCGGCATGTCGTGGCGGGGAGGTGCCTGGCTTGGAAGAACATATTGGACATGCGGCGTGCCATTGACCTGTTGGCCGCGCGACCCGAGGTCGACGCCGGGAATCTGGGGTGCTACGGACATTCAATGGGATCCACCCACATGTGGTTGGCGGGCCCCTGGGAGGACCGATTGAAATGCCTGGTTGGCAACTGCTGCCTGCCAACCTATCGGGGGATTCATCGCGAGAAACTGATTCATTGCTTTCCCAATTTCGTGCCGGGATTGCATGCGTTCGGCGATACGCCGGACATGGCCGCGTTGATCGCTCCGCGGACGTTGCACCTGAATTTTGGCGGCCAGGATCGCGGAACGCCGATCGACGATGTGCAATGGAGCGTGGATCGAATCGCGACGGCCTACGATAAGGCGGGCGCGACAGGGAAGTTCACCTGGTTTGTCGAAAAGGACGCCGGGCATGTTCTGTCGGCCGCAATGTGGCGACGGGTCAAGGAGGTGTTCGCGCGGCGGTTGCGGGGGTGATGCAAGAACGAGGCGGGAATCAAGCGGCGTCGGAGTCGCCGCCGACGTTCCGGGTCTTGCTCGACGAAGCCCGGGGCTGATAGCCTTGGGGCATGAAACGTCCTGCAGCGCCCCGTGTGTCGGTTCTCCTGTTTCTGTTGTGTCTGTTCGTCGGCCATGTCTTCGCGACGTCGGATCGACCGAACATTCTGCTGATGGTCTCGGACGATCAGGGTTACCGGGACATCGGGGCCTTTGGTTCGCCGGATATCATCACGCCGAATCTGGATCGGTTGGCCATGGCGGGAGTGCGGTTGACCAGTTTCTATGTGACCTGGCCGGCCTGCACGCCTTCGCGGGGCAGTTTGTTGACGGGGCGTTATCCGCAGCGGAACGGGACCTGCGACATGTATCGCAATGAGGCTCCTGACTACGACTATCTCTACAAGCCGGGGGAGTATCGCTACACCTTTGAACGGGTCGGCGGCATGGATACACGGGAGATCCTCTTGCCGAAGGTCCTGAAGCAAGCCGGCTACATCAGCGGCATCTACGGGAAGTGGGACCTCGGAATCCACAAACGCTTTCTCCCGTTGGCCCGTGGATTTGACGACTTCTATGGCTTCGTCAACACCGGCATCGATTATTATACGCACGAACGATATGGCGTGCATTCGATGTATCGAAACAACTCACGGACGGAGGCGGACAAGGGAACGTATTGCACCTATTTGTTCGAGCGCGAGGCGTTGCAGTTTCTGGACCGGAATCACGAACGGCCGTTCTTCCTCTATGTGCCCTTCAACGCGCCGCACAGCGCCTCCAACCTGGATCGCGAGATTCGCAATGGCGGCGCGCAGGCGCCGGACAAATACAAGCAGTTGTATCCGGAGCCGAAGCAACCCACGCATTCAAAGCGCACGATCAAAGGACGGGAGTGGTTGGTTCCCAACCGGGACCTGCGCAAGGTGCGTTATCAGGCTTCCGTGACCGCGATGGATGACTCCATCGGGAAAATTCTCGATCGCCTGGAGAAGCATGGTCATGCGGAGAACACGATTGTGATCTTCTTTTCGGACAATGGGGGCAGCGGCGCGGCGGACAATTGGCCGTTGCGAGGGCACAAGGGGCAGATGTTTGAGGGCGGCATCCGGGTTCCCTGCGTCGTGCGTTGGCCGGGCCGCATACCGGCGGGGACGGTGAGCGACGAATTTCTGACCTCGCTGGAGATCTTTCCGACCGTGTGCCGCGCAGCCGGGGTCGGACTTCCCGAACAGGTCGTTTATGATGGTTTCGACATGATGCCGGTCCTGCAAGGCAAGGCGAAGTCAGAACGAAAAGAGATGTTTTGGCAGCGCCGACTGGACAAGGGCGCGCGGGTGGGAAACTGGAAATGGGTGGAAAGCAGTCGCGGGAGCGGACTGTTTGACCTGTCGAGCGACATTGGCGAGAAGAACGATCTGTCCCGCAAGCGGCCTGACATCCTGAAGATGGTCAAAGCGCGCTTTGCGAATTGGGAGAAAACAATGGAGGCAGCAGAGCCTCGAGGGCCTTTTCGGGACTACTGAGCGGCCAATGCGGCGGGGCGGCCTGCGCGGATCAGCCGCCGTCCTTCTCGCCGGAGACGCCGCCGCCCGCCTTGGGTTTCGCGTCCGCGGCGTTCTCCTCGAGCACGAGGGCGCGGAACTCCCAAGCCTTGTTGGGGGCAAGGTTGCCGTTGTAGTCGGCGGTTTCCCCCAAGGGTTGGCCCCCGGAATCGAACAGGTCGAACTCGACCTTGACGTTGAAGTATTGGACTGGATCGTGATTGGTGACCACTCCGACGACGTAGACCAGTCCGCCTTCCTGGGCCCGTTGGATGTTGCTGTTGAGCAATTCCAGCCCCTCGCCCCCCCCGGCGCCGGCTGCGTCCCCGTTTCCGCCTTTCTTGAGGACAATCACCGTGATCAGGATGGCGATGCCGATGAGCACAACGACGCCCACACCGATGAGTGTGAACATCAGGGCGTTCGACTTGCCCTTCCGGCTGGGAATTCGCGCCTTGTAGAGTTGCTGTCCCGGGCCCCCGCCGGGCACAGGCGGGGATGGCCTTTGGGCCGCCGGTTGTGGACGCGCGGGCCCGGGAGCCGGCGCCGGCGCGGGAGCTGCCGCTGCTCCGGGCGCAGCCAGCACGGTTTGTGCGCCGCAGTGCGGACAGGCGATCGTGCTGCCGACGGCTGCGGCAGGAAAGGAGATGCGCCCACTGCAGCTGGAGCAGGCTCCCTTGACCGTATCGCTGGCTGCAGCGTTCGGATCCGTCAGGGGGGTGGGCTTGCTGCAGTGAGGACAGGCGATGGTGCTGCCCAACGCGCCTGCCGGAAATTTGATGTGCCCGTTGCAGTGGGCGCAGGAGCCTTTGATGTAATCAGCGTCGCTCATGTAGATTTGCTTCCCGAGCGCGCCAGTTGCCAGAATTCCGGCGGGTTGCGGATGCCGCTCATCGCCAAGCTCGCGCATCGGAACGGAGGCTTTGTCGCAAGAACCCGACAAGCCAGCAAACATTTTTCTAATGAACGGCGCACATTTCTTGCGCCGGATGGAGGAGAATGAAGGTTGGCTCGCGCTTGAGACTGCGAGGTCTGCCCCTGCGGCGGAGGCGCTAATCGGCCAGCCTGCCGCGGTAGAATCGGAACGTCATGCCCGGGGGAGGCGAATCGAGAAGGTCGATGACGCCGTCGCTGGAAGAGGCCGTCTTCAAAGCTGTCCAGTCAGAGAGGTTCTCGGAGACCTCAATCAGGTAGTTCCTGTCCGGCATCCCCACAAGTCGGAGCAGGGTGTGCCCATTCGGTTCGCATTCCAGTATTTGGAGCCCCGGCGAGGGATTCGGGAGAGCCTGCGCGGCGATGCGGTAGTCGTCGAAGACCATGAAATTGTCGCCCGGAGCGTTGGCATCGAGGTAGTACCAGACAGCGTCCATGTCACCCAGATTCAGAGCGGCTCCGGTCGTGGTGATGGGTTGGGCTTCGGCCAAGACAGTCGTGCCGAGTTTCGCCGTCCACTCGTTTGCGTTGAAGTCCATCTCGATCTCCAGATCATAGAGGGTGTCATTCTCGAACAGGTAAGGCGTGGGGCGGAAGCCAGCGTCGTCGTCGAGGGCATAACAGATCTCGGTGGTGGCGTTGTTGAAACTCAAAGTGAAGAGCCGATGGCCTGCGGTATTGTAGGCGCTCCAGCGGAAGTCGTCCCGGTTCTCGCTCGTGGAATCCACGATCTCCATGGTGACTGAGAACGTGACGACCGGTCTGCCCTCAGCGATTGCGTCATAGTTGACGGGGCGCCAAAGGGAAAAGGACTGTTCTCCCTCTTCCAGGGGCGGGTAGTACCCGACATAGCCTTGGTTGCCCGCGTCCGGGAAGCGTTCGAACAGGATGCCGTTGCCGCCTGAGCCGTCCGAGAGCCATCCGTTCTGACCACTGAGCTCGTTGGCGGCGTTGTATCCTTCGTCGGCCTCGAATGCAGTGGCGTAGATCGTGGTCGAAGCTTCGCTGGAATAGCCCGGGATCGGAAGACAGACAAGCAGCGCGAGGCCCATGGTCCGCGCGAGGGCTTCGAGGGCGCGACGATTGATTCGAGTCATCATGGGATGTCGAGGTTGAGGCCTAGTTCGGTCGCGGTCTTGATGAGGGAGAAGCGCCGGGAACGGAGGGGGGAGCCGTCCGTGTTCGAGGGGGAGTCGTTCGCGCTTGGGGCGCGACCGTCCGGGTCGCCGGACGCGTAAACGCGGGGCGGGACGGGGTCGACCGCGGCGTCACTGTTCGCTGGGGCGGCGCGGTCGAGCTCTGGATGCGGGGCTGGGGTGTGATGCGTGAAGGTCGGGAGGTGGGCGCCGGTCGATTCGCAGTGGGGCGCGGCGCGCTGCGACTGGTTGGCGCAGTGGTGAAGGTCCGGCGACCGGACGATGACGGAGCGACCGTGATACGGCTGGATTGGGTGCGGCTTCCTGATTGATTCAGATTGTTGAACGACTGGGATTGAGTGCGGAAGCGGGCCGAACTCGGATTCTGGAAGCCTGTGATGCGGTTGCCCGCCGAGTTGGACGCGCTTGGCGTTCGCTGGACAACGGTCCGAGTCGGGGTGGGGCGACTGGGAGACGGCGTCGGAACCCGAGGGGATACGGAGCTCGAACGAAGGCTCGAGGATGACAGCGGGTTGACGCGGGCGGATGGCGTGGCGACCGCCCTGGGCGAAGCTTGGCGAGGTTGTCCAGGCGATCGGACCAGGGTCAGCGGTTGCGGCGCGGCAGGGGGCTTGGGGGTCGATGTCACCGGAGCGGGTGGCGAGAGAGGCTTCGGGATGGAGGTGATGGGATTGGGAGCCGATGTCACGGGCTGCGGGGCGCTGAGGCCGACTTGATTGACTCTCGGCGAGGAGGCGGATGATGTGATCGGCCTAGGCGTCGAAGTGACCGGCCGGGGCGCCGCCAGTGTCCGCGTGGGAGGCTTGGGGTTCTGCGGGGTCGATATGATCGGCCGGGGCGCGCTGCGGGAGTTGGCCGCGGAGCGAGGCGCGACGGATTTGCCGCCGCTGGAGCTGCTTCCGTCGGACATGAAGGCCGCGATTCCCTTGGGCAAGGGCTTGGGGCGCTTCCCTGGAAGCGTTGGGGTCGGCCGGGTGGAAGCCGCTGCGCCGTCGGAACGGTTCTGCTTCAGTGAGGCGGAGCTCCCATTCGCGGCGGGGCGCGAGAGCCCGTTGACCAGCGTGCGTTTGGCGGTGGATGACGCGAGGGCGGCGTTCCGCCCGGTTTCAGAGCGGCCATGTCTGCTCGAACCGGACCCCGGGAGAGATCGGCTGCCTTTGGCCTCGTCATTGCCGGAGAGCTGGCTCGAGCTGCGGACGAGCGGCGCACGTCCTGTCCGGTCGCCGCGCGGCGAGTTCGCCCCGTTCCGCAGCGATGCGGACGAGCCGCCCGCGCCGGCGTCGGATCGACGCGGCCCGCCGCGATAGATGGTCAGGTCGTCGCCATTGCGGACGACGCGGTCGGGGCGGACGACGGATCGGGCGCTGGCGGGACGGTCGGCAATGTTTACGCGCCGGATTTCCTGGCGGGAGAGACGGGCGATCTCGTCTTTGGGCACGCCGCTGTTGACGAATCCGCGTTCGCCGCCCCTGTGATGGTGGTTTATGACCGTCGTCTCGTTGTGGATGTAATTCACCTGGTTTCGAGCGACGAAGTGACGGCGCGGATGACGTGAGTGGAAATGACGCAAGGGCAGGTAGTTGTAGTGGAGTGACGAGAGACCCCAATCGAAGTTGATGGCAACATTGGAGTCGAGGTAACTGAAGCCGAAGCCGCTGCGGTAGCGAGCGGCTGGGGGAAGTGGCGCCCAACCGCAGTAGGCGCTCGAGCGACGCCAACTGACCCAGGCGGGCCCCCAGGTCCGTCCGGGAGTCCAGACCCAGCCGTAGCTTGTGTGGCGATGCCAACGTCCATAATGGAAGGGCGCCCAACCCCAGGAATAGTCCGACTGCCAATACCAACCGGCATCCGTGTGGAGCCAGCGTCCTCGATTGGCGTAAGGGCGCCAGCCGTTGTCGACGACAGCCACGGTCGGTTGCCAGCACAGGCCGTAGGGAGCGACCTCAACCCAGGAGCCATACGGCGCCAGCACAGGTTGAAAATAGGTGGCCGGCTCGGCAATTTCGTAGACCACGGTTTCGGTCTGGATGACGGGTTGCTGGGGCTGGATGACTTGTTGCTCAACCACAACGGGCTGAGACTGACCTGCATTCGGAGTCTGCACCACGCCCTGGGGCGGCGTGGCGATGGGGCCCTCGGCCTGAACGGCGTTCTCCCGCAGCCTCAGGGCTTCTTGATACTCCGCCGCGACCTCCGCCGAGGCAGGCGCCTTGTTGATCAACGCGTTGACGACCGTGGTCGTGACGCCGATGTCAGCGAGGTAGATCAGTTCGTCGGCCGTTGGATTGAAGGCGGTCGGAGAGTTGGCAATGAAGTTCAGGATCACGTCTTCGTCGACCTGGGCCTGCGCCAGTTTGACTACTTCAGCGACGCCGGGAGACAGCTGGATTGTCCCGCTGTCCTGGAGTCCTGGATCAGTGGGAGCCGGTGTGACAACGGCGACGGACTCGACGGACTCGGCGGGGGGCGAAGCGGGAGGTGTTTGAGGTTGAGCCAACGACGCGGCGGCGGTGGGCGGCGCGGCGACAACGCGGGTGTGTTGGATTGTCCGATGCACCCGGTGCGGGGGAATTGATGACGAATGCTCGTGGTAGTAGCATCCCTGGGTGAGGGTCAGGACACTGATGCAGAGAAGCTGGCCGGTTGTTCTTGCAGCGCGTGGATTCATGAGATCGACTCCGGTTTGGGTGATTGTCTGAGCGTCGTAAAGTGGACGGCGCGCGTTGGGTATAGAACTCCGGACTGGCAATATGGACGCGCTATTCACAGGGGGGCGCAAATAAGACTTTTTTTTCGAAAGATTAAGAAACTGAATAGAAGCATCTTGCGCTGCGTCGAACGCGGAAGGGTTTGTTAGAGGATAATGGGATTTGCCCGAAAAAATGTTGCGTTGAAAGGGCCTCTCCGTCACATTCTCCGGCCCTCGGTTTTCCTGGCATGAATGGAGAGGTGGCTGAGTGGTTTAAGGCGCGCGCCTGGAAAGCGCGTGCACTGGAAACGGTGTCGCGGGTTCGAATCCCGCCCTCTCCGCCAGCCTTCGCCTGAGAGCGGCGAAGGTGAAGGCTGCCGCGCCGAAGCTTTCCAGCGGAGGCGGGCATCGGGTCGGATTTTGACGAGGCTATGGCTCGGCAGTCCTGCCAGGTGACGAAGTCCCCCCCCGGAGAGCAGCGAAGGTGGACAACCTTTCGTTGCCAATCATCTGGCGGACCTCATCATGTCGATCAACTGATCCCGTCGTATGTCCCTGGAACTTTCTCAACTGGCCGCTCTGATTCGGGACGCCCGCTCAATTTTTCTGTTCACCGGGGCGGGAGTCTCGACCGGCAGCGGCATTCCTGATTTCCGTGGTCCCAACGGAGTGTGGAAGCGGCGGCTGCCGGTTTACTATCACGATTTCATGTCGTCCGAAGCGGCCAGGGTTGAGCATTGGGATTACAAACTGGAGGGCTGGTCCTCATTTCGGGATGCCATTCCCAACCCGGCGCATGCCGCCTGTGTGGATCTCGAAAGGGCAGGCCGGTTGGAACTGTTGCTCACCCAGAATATTGACGGGCTGCATCAGCGTGCTGGCGTGAGTCGGGAGCGTCTGGTGGAGATCCACGGAACGAACAATGAGATCGAATGCCAGTCGTGCGGCGCGCGCTCGGAACCGGAGGACGCCTTCAGGGAATTTGAGGCGACCCGCAAGCCGCCGGCTTGTCCGTGTGGCGGGTGGTTGAAACCTGCGACCATCAGCTTCGGGCAGAATCTGCGGGTTGAGGACCTGAGCCGCGCGGAGCAGGGAGCCAGGAACTCGGATCTGATCATTTCCCTGGGCTCGAGTCTTTCGGTGACCCCGGCGGCAAGTTTCCCCTTGCTGGGAGCCCGGGGTGGGGCGCCATACGCGATCGTGAATCGTGGGCCCACGGATCACGACGCCAGGGAGGAGGTCACGCTTCGAATCGAAGGCGATGTAATCGATGTATTTCCGGCGGCAGTCCGTGAGGCTTTGACCTAGGTTGCATGCCCTTGCCAGGGGACAAGGGAGGCGGGATCGCAAGCCTGACGGCCAACGGAAATACCTATCCAATAAGAGTTTGACACTGGACTGGCTGACCCCTAGGTTCGGTCTCTCATTATGGCCGACGACAGCAATGTTCCTACAGGTGGCGTACCGCCGAAACCAGGCGACGACTCGAAAGTTAAACCGAAGAAGGAGACGGTGCGCATCAGCCTGCCGCCGAAACCCAAGGAGACTGTTCGCATCGGCCTGCCCGCCAAAAAACCGGGTGCGCCAGCGGCTCCTGCGCCGGCATCGCCACCCGCTGCCGGCGGCGGAGGGGCGCCTCCTAAGCCCGCAGGCAAACCCGGCGCCACCGTCAAAATAGGCCTGCCTCCGAAGCCGGCCGGTGCGACGGCGGCAAAGCCGGGCGGCAAACCGCCGGCGCCGGGCTCCACCGTCAAGATTTCGATGCCGCCGCCGCCGTCGGGCGGCGCCAAACCTGCCGCGGCTGCGCCGCCAGCGGCCCCCGCCAAACCCGGCGCGCCGGCCAAACCGGCCGGACCGGCCGGACCGGCCGGACCGGCGTTGGCCAAACCGGCCGGCAAGCCCGGCGCCAAGCCTGCCGCCGCTGCGGAGGGCAAAGGCGGCAAGAAGGCCAAGAAGTCGAGGCCAGCCGGAGTGGCCTCCATCAGCTTGGTGGATAAGATTCTGGCTATTTTGGTGCTTCTGGTGAGCATTGGCGTGCTCGTGCGCGTGCTGATGCTGGCGGAGATCATCAAGACCGCGGCCTAGGCCCAACGACCAAGACGTTCACTTCAATCGATCCATCATGGCTGCTGAAAACATTCTCGAACTGACCGATGACAATTTTGACTCTGAGGTCAAGGCATCTGATCAACCTGTTCTGGTAGATTTCTGGGCTCCCTGGTGTGGCCCATGCAAAATGCTTGGGCCGATTCTGGACGAATTGGCGGGGGAGTTTGAGGGCAAAGCAAAGATCGGCAAGGTCAACATCGACGAGCATCAGGGTGTGGCGGGGCAGTATGGTGTGACCTCCATTCCAACGCTGCTCATTTTCAAGGGTGGAGAAGTCATCGAGCAGCATGTGGGGCTGAAGCCGAAGGCCGCCCTTGCCACCAGCTTGAACAACGCCGCGGGTTGATCCGCGGCGGTCAGACGGGCCCGCACATGCCTGTCATCGTCACCCCAGGATATTTGTCCAGCAGGGGGG
>CAZFLK010000082.1:21453-23266 GCA_964519245.1 uncultured Verrucomicrobiota bacterium | reverse complement strand
GGATGGCTCGTGCAGCCGGTGGGGAGAGACTCCGTCGAGCCCCTATCAACGTCCCAAGGGACGGGGCAGCACGTTTCGCCACCCTCGGTTAATCGCATGCCGCCCGGATGCCCGGGCGGATTTTCCGATTTCAAACCAACGCGCTCTCTTCTAGGCTTTCCCCGTGCCGATCATTCGCATCATGGTGGATGGCTACAGCCTGCTTCACTGCTGGCCGGAGCTTGCTCCCGGCTGCCCGCGCCACTCCGAGCCGGCGCGCGACGCCTTGACGGACACGCTCACCCAATACCGCGACGCCATCGGAACGCCGATCACCGTCGTTTTCGACGGGGCCGGAGCCCCCAAGGATGCCCCCGCTGCGCAATCCACCGGTGAATTCGAGGTCCTTTTTTCCCGAAAACGCCGGACGGCCGACGATGTCATCGAGCGGGCCACGCAGCGACTGCTGGAGTTCGGGGACGTGCTGGTGGTGACCAACGACCATGCGGAGCGTGATTGCGTCGCTTACCTCGGCGCGCTGACCTCCACCTGCGACGCATTTATTCGCGATGTCGAGAGCGCGTTGGGCTCCCTGTCGACGCACATTGACGAGTACAATCGTCGCGAACAAAAACGCTATCGGGAGAATCGCCCGCGATGAAGACGCTGTTCCTACTCATTGCCGGACTCCTTGTTTTCAGCCCGCTACAGTCAGCGGTGGGCCAGTTGCCGGCGCCGGAATCGGGGCCGTTCTATCGCTACCTCATTCTCATTGATTCCTCCGCCCCCATGAAACGTCGCCGCGAGGCGACCGCCAAGTCGGTGGCGGACCTGATTCACTCCGGATTCGGAGGGCAGATTGAACGCGGCGATGCGATCGGCATCTGGACTTTCGGCAAGACCGTGAATCCGGCTGTCTTTCCGGTCTTCAAATGGAATGAGTCCATGAAGCCAGGCCTGACCGCCCAGGCCCTCAAGCTGATCGTGGAGCAGGACTACGCTGGATCCTCGAACCTGGATCAGGCGGTGGAGGCCGTTCTCATGGCCACCAGGACCTCCAAGGAACTGACTGTGTTCATCTTCTCCGACGGCAGTGAGGTCATCTACGGAACGCCCTTCGATCTCAAGATCTCCACGGTCTACATTCTGCACCGCGACAGGCTGAAAGCGTCCAAGAGCCCCTTCATCACCTCGCTCGCCGCTCGCAATGGCCGGGTACAGGCGTGGGCGGTCGACTCCGGGGGCGGCGCCGTCACCATCCCGCAGATCGATGAACCAAAGGCTCCGCAATCCGCAAGGAAGTCGGACATGCCCGCAGATCGGAAGAAGCCGAAAAGCGAGTCGGAGGCGCCGCCCGCCAAGCAGCCAACACCTCAAAGGAAGCCCCGCCCCAAACCCCGTGTGGTTCAATCGATCGAAATGCCCCGGGAGACCGCCAGGCAGGCTGCGCCCCCCCCCGGATTGGCGCGGGAAACGACCACAGCCCCGGCACACCGGACGGACGCTGGCAATTCCGGCAGCCAGGCTCAGTCAGAAGCAGGCAAGCCCGCCGCCACCGCGTCAAAAGATCCGGGCGAGACCGTCTCGACAACAGCCGCCTCGAAACCAATTTGGCCGCCCAAGACCGTGACCCCCAGGCCGAACGCCAATAAATCCCGCAACACGGTCTCCACGACGCCGGCTGCCACGACGCCGGCTGCCACGACGCCGGTTGCCACGACGCCGATTGCCACGACGCCGGCTGCCACGACGCCGGCTGCCACAACGCCGGCTGCCACGCCGCCGGCTGCCACGCCGCCGGCTGCCACGACGCCGACTGCCACGACGCCGGTTG
>CAZFLK010000082.1:0-21353 GCA_964519245.1 uncultured Verrucomicrobiota bacterium | reverse complement strand
CCACGACGCCGATTGCCACGACGCCGATTGCCACGACGCCGATTGCCACGACGCCGATTGCCACGACGCCCGTTGCCACGCCGACGGTTGCCACGCCGCCGACTGCCGCCGTTCCAAGCTCCCTTGCTCAGGGACCGACGGCGGCAACGGATTCCTCGTCGACCTCAAACACTCCCACCAATGGGCCGAGCGCTCCCGGGTCCGCGCAAACGGCCATCGCGACGCCATTGGAAGATCCAGGAAGCTCCTCGCGGCTTATGTTCATGGCGATAGCGCTCGTCCTGGCGTCGATTGTGATCGCGTTCCTGGCGCTTCGCAGGCCACGGGCGAGCGCCCATGCCAGCATCATTTCACAATCGCTGGATCGCGAGCGGGAATAGACCCGCACTGGGCATTCCCGACCCCGTCGTCGTGCTTGTTATTCGGCGACGGGCCCAGCCTGGCCGCCTGACACAAACGAGATCAGATCCGCCATGGCCTGCGGATCCAGCGCCGCCTCAAACCCTTCCGGCATCAGGGACAAGCCCGTCGCCTTCAGTTCCAGGAGATCCTTCCGCAGAACCGCCTCCGTTGCTCCCGCGGCCGTCTTGAACACCAGCGTGGTCGGCGATTCCGAAGCGATGATTCCGGCAATCTCCCGTCCCCCTTTCAGTCTGGCCGAATAGCCGACAAACTTGTCTTCCACGGCCGCGTTGGGATCCAGGATCGCGACCAGCAACTCGGGCACAGATTTGCCGCTGACCGAAGCCAGGTCCGGTCCGATCCCATTGCCCTCGCCCCCGTGTCGATGACACACCGCGCAGGCCGTCCGAAACCACTCTCGCCCACGCTGCGCATCGCCAACCAATCGATTGACCGATTGATAACCGGCGATGACATCCGCGCGATTCTTTCCGATCGCGGCGAACAAGCGGGCCGCGCGCTCCCGCACCTTGCCATTGCGATGTCCCTGCAACTTCTGACGATGGGCGACGCCAATCTGCGCGGCCGGGACCCGGTCGCCCTCCAAGGCAGCCAGCAGGCCGCTCAACCAATCGCTGCGTCCGATCAAGGCGTCCAGCAATTCGGTGCGGATCGCCGGACTGTAACCGCTCCACCCATTGAGCAGGCGCCCGGGAATGTCCTTCCTGCGGATGCCCCGCAGACTTCGCAGCGCGGCCCGCTGCAACTCGATGGCCTGACGCGCATCCAACAACCCCGTCAAGGCGTCGATATCCGAGTCCACGTCCCCGTTGTCCCTGCCGAGCAGCGGCAGGGCGGACAATCGAACCGACATGCTCGCGCCGTCGTCGTTTGCCAGGCGTCGCGCCTCGGCAAAGACAACTGTCAGATCCGCCAAGGCGATGGCGAGGCGTTCGTCGTTGGCCGCCAACCTCTCATATTCCGCCAGTGTCAAATTGCTGGCGGCGAGGGCGTTGATGAAACCCACGGTCGCGGAAAGTTTCCACCCCGCCAGCGAACCCGGTTCCGGATTCGAAACCGCCTCCAACGCGACACGGACAGCCTCATGCCGCTCTGTCGCCACGGCCATACCGAGGAGCTTCTCCATCAAATCACCCGAGGGTTTGCGCGAACTGTTGGAAACGACCGTCGTCTCGATCAACGCCTCCAGGTGAGGCAACGCGGAACTGAGGATGGCGGTCGTCATGTTTGCGTCCCCGTCCGCGGCCAGCGCCATTCTGCCCAGGGTCTGCCCTGCGCGTCTGTCATCGGACTCCCCGAGCGAGAAGGCCAACTGCTGCCGGACTCTCGGCGAGGGATCGCGCTCCAGGCGGAGCAGCGCGGCCAGGACCGTTTCCGAGCCTTCGGCCAGCGAGGTTTCGCTGAACTCGATCGCGAGTTTCCGAACTTCCGGCGCGGGATCGGAAACGGAGGCGACGAGGATCTCGGGACTCAAGGCTCCAATCCCTTGCAGGGCTCCGAGAAGTTGCATCCGCCCCTTGGGCGATTGGCTTGTCGTCATGGCCCGTTCGAGCTTGCCGGCCAGTCCCGGTCCTTGCCGCGACGCCAGCAACTGTTGGGCCTTGTCGCGCAACCATCCGTTGGGGCTTTGCAAAGCCTCGATCAATCCCGCCTCGTCGCTGGCGTCCAATCCGCGGAACGGCTTCAGCTCAACGCCCTTCGGCGCGATGCGATAAATCCGCCCCAGGTCATCGCCCATGCGCACATCGATCGCCGCCTTCGCCTCCGGGGAAATCCATTCCGGGTGCTCGATCACGAAGCGATACATGTCCGCAATGTAGAGGGCTCCGTCCGGTCCGGTCTTGCTCATGGTCGGTCGAAACCAGTTGTCGCTCGAAGCCAGGAACTCCCGCCCCTCGTCCGTGGGATGGCGGCGACTCGACAACGAAGTCCCCCTGGGCGTGATCACCTCGCGGTGAACCAGGTTATGCACGGGTTCACTGACAAAGACCCAGCGGTCCGAACCCTCACCGAACAAGTCGCCCCGATAGGGCGTGGCGCTGCAACCCGAGGTGACATAGTTGGCTGAATGCGGCTGATTCCACCGGGTGATGGTCTTGCTTGTCGGGTAGCATCGCTTGGCGTCCGGATACGCCGCCAGCATGTCCTTGGTGGAATGGACCGCCAGGTGCGGGTTGCGAGCAAGGTAGCGCTCCGGCAGATGGTAATGCCAAAGCCAGTTCGGGTTGTTGTTGCCAAACCAATTCCCCCAATCATCACGATTGCGTCCGAACTGGGTCCTCCCCGCGATCGCCTGAAAGGCGCCGGTGTCCGGATGGAAGCGGAAATCCCGCCCATTGATGTTCACGGGCTGGCCGCCCTTGGTTCCGTCCAGGGACGCCACGAGGCTCACGGTCCCGCCGCTGTCGCCATTGGCGCCATAGATCCAGTTGTCGAGACCATACTGAAAGCCATTCACACGATGCTGCTGATTGCCCTCTTTGAATCCCTTGAACAACGTCGTTCGCACATCCGCCCTCCCGTCGCCATCCGTATCCTCCGCGTAGAAAATCTCCGGCGCCGCAGACACCAGCACGCCCTGTTTCCATTCCATCACCCCCGTCGGAAAATTGACGCCGTCCAGGAAGACCGTGGATCGGTCATACCCGCCGTCGCCGTCCGAATCCGAAAGAAAACGAATGACGCCGCCAGGCTTCTGCTTCCCGTCGATGCCGTTCGGGTAATCCCCCATCTCCACGACCCAGAGCCGCCCATCCGCGCCCCAGTCGAAGGCAATCGGGTCCATGACCAAGGGTTCCGCAGCGACCAATTGCACCTCGAAGCCATCGGCGACACTGAACGCCTGCAAGGCCTCCTCCGGTGACTTTGCGCCAGGCGCCGGAAAGCTGAGGAGTTCCTCGAACGAACGCCGGTCCACGACATCCGGCAGGTGGGCGGTGTCCTCGTTCTGGATCCACAGGTGATTTTTATGAAACCAGGCGCCATTGTTCCTGGCGTCGCCGGCCCGCACGATCATCGGAATCTCTCCCGCGTCCCCGCGCATTCCGGAACGGGAGTTGTGTGACCAACCAGGGAACCACCCCAGTCGCGGCACGGGCTTCGTCACCCAGAGATGCAACGACCAAGCCGCCTCGTTGGAAAAGATCACGTCCTCGAAGCCGTCCTTGTTGACGTCGACAAAACGCAGGCCGTTGTCCCGCCCTTGATCGTCCACGATCGACGTCCCCGGAGGCAGACCGAAGGAAAGCGGCTTCCATTGGTTCTCGGACTCGGACCAAGCGAAAACCGCATTCTGCGTTCTGTTGCCGACGATCAACTCGCAGCGCCCGTCATGATCCACATCGCGAAAACGAACACCCCGGTCGCGTCCGTTTTCCACCGTGCGGACGGCGTCCCCGTCGATCTGCAATCCCGCCAGCAAGGCCCGGTCTTCCACCCAACGCATCCCGTCGAACGTCCAAGCCCCGGACACCTGTTCATCGCGCCGCATTGCGGAAACCCGTCCCCCGTCGCGCACGATTCCAAACCTCACCCCGGCGTCGGTTCTTGTCCCGTCGGCTGCGACCTTGACCAAGTCCGTCGGGAAACCCGTTTCCTCCCAGGCCTGCCGCGCAGGGTTCCAGATTCGGGTAAACGCCTGATCGCCGCCCCCGAAGACCACATCCAGATATCCGTCCGCATCGAGGTCCAGCAATCGAGCTCCGTTGTCCTGTCCGTTTTTCGCTCGAAGAGCCTTCCCTTTCAGCAGATTGGCGTTCAAGCGTTCCAAGGTTTCTCGGAAATTGAGGAACTTCACCTTCTTGCCATACCTTGCGACCGCGTAATCGATGAGTTCCACGATCTGGTCGTTCCGAATCCAGCCGTGCGGATGAAACACGAGGTTGTAGGTCCCCTGCTTGGCCACGGCGACGTCGAGCGATGCCTTGAAGTCGGCCAGGGTGACGGCATTGGTCGGGCCCTGAAGATTGAACGCCTCCCAGTCGCTGGGCGCCATGGGAGGAAACTCCCAGCAGAGCTTGCCGATGACATAAGGATAGGGGTAATCCTCGATCGTCGTTGCAAACGAAGCCATATCCCGTTTACCCGGGCCCGGCGGCCGCGTCGGGAGATACTTCCGGAAACGCTCCCGACCATCGGCGTCCACCACCAACTCACGCGGCAGCGTCGGATCGTTCGTCGAGGTGATGTTGAAGACCGAGGTGTCGATCGAGAGAAACTGCCCCGCTGGATTGGTCCGATTGAAGATCTCGGCGTAGAAGCGCGGGCTCGGGCTGTTCATGGAGTCACAACACGGCATCCGGTAGGCGACCGGATGATTGTTCGGAATGCCGCTGAGCAGGTCGACGGCCCCATGCACGACATTGGCCGCCGCCACGAAATTGCTTTTCTGAAGCAGGGGGCAAGGATGCGTCAGAGTGTGGACATCAATGTTCACCCCCTCCTTCAACCAAGCCTGCAGTTGCGGTTCATCCTGGTTGACGCGCACCGTCATGATGCTGACCGGGGCGCGTCCGTCGATGCGTTTCAGGCGCTCCAGAATCGGACGCAGGTAGGTCTCATACTTGCCAACGCCCCGCATGTCGTCGATCCCCAGCGTGACCACGGCCTCCACGCCTTCCTCCCCCACCCACTGTGGCGTGGTCAGCCTGGGAAACCCGCCACCGACATGGAAGGGATCGGATCCGTCCAGATAGGTTAGTCGGTTCGCGTCAGAAGCGGACAGGGCGGAAGCCGTGACAAGCCCGAACAGGACAGGCGCCCCGGACCAGCGGAGAACAGATTTCGCAATCATCCGGCAAAGCTTAACCGTGCGCGCAGCCCACGACGACCGATTTTTCCACGAACAACTGATTGACAATGCTTCGGCATGCGCTAGTCTCCCTCGCTTTCAAAATAAGAATTTATCTATGGCTAACACGAAATCGGCTCAGAAACGCATGCGGAGCACGGCGAAGAAGACGGAACTCAATCGTTCCGAGAAAACGCGCGTCCGCAACGCCCTCAAATCCGTCAAGAAGCTCGCCTCCGAGGGCAACATGGACGAAGCGACCGCGGCCCTGAAGAATGCGGCCTCCGTGCTCGACAAGGCGGCCAAACACGGCGTCATTCACAAGAATACCGCCTCCCGTCAGAAGTCGAAGCTTGCCCAAGCGGTCAACTCCGCGGCGGCCTGACACCGTCCCATTGCTTTCAAGGCGTCCCGCGCAACCGGGACGCCTTTTTTGTGCCCCCAGCCCACCGCGCCCCGAAACCATGGCCGACCTGGAATTGACCGAGAAGCTCCTGCTGAAGATCGGCGGATGGGAGGCCGTCAAACGCGCCCGAAATTACTGGCGCGAGGGCAAGGTTCTCAGCTCCGACTGGAAAGCGCCCATGCTCAAAGGCGTGGTCCAGGCGGGCGGGTCGTCGTATCAATCGGGACTCATCATCAAGAGCGCGATCGATGTCGAGAACCTGTGCCGCTGCAAGGAATCCCGCAACTGGGGAACCATCTGCGCCCATTCCCTCGCCATTGGCATCCACGCCATCAAAGGCGATTTCAAGCTGGAGTCGAAGGCGGGCGCCGGGACCAAGCCCGCCCGTCCGGAAGCGCTGGAACACGCGGCTCCCCGGCGCGACCCGGACAAATGCCTGACCCGCGCTGAAGCGGAGACGCCCGACGACGCCGAGCCCCTCCGGATCTTTGTCATTCTCCCGCCCAACTTCGAGCGCGCCGCCGCGGCCGACAAGGTCATGGTCTACTTCGAGGGAGGCTGGTCGGGAGGAAGACAACCGCTCAACACGCTTCCCCTGAAGGAGCCGTTTCTCATGGACGAGTCGGACCTGCGGTTGCTGGACGCCATTGAACTGTTGGCCGAAGGCGAAACACCCGGAATGCTGATGCTCCGGGTGGCCGGGTTCACCGAACTGCTCACCGATCTGCGCGAGCATCCCCGGCTGTCCCTGGGCAAGGATCGGGAACTGCGCGTGACCGAGGCTCCTTTCAAGACGCCGATGACAGCCAGCCTGAAACCCAATGGCGTCATCACCTTACAAGCGAAATCCGGCTCCGATGACAGTCTTCCCCTGCCCGGCGAGCGCATGTGGATCTTCGCCCAGGATGAATTCCGCCCGCTCGACATCCCCCGGATTTGCGCCGACGCCATGTCCGGCCCCGTGGTCATTCCCCGCGCGGATGTGCCGCGCTTTCTTAATGCCGATTGGCCGGAACTCGTCGCCAAGTGCGATCTCGACGCCGATTTCAGCCTGGAAGATTTCAGCATCGACACACGGACGCCCGGGTTTCTGCTCAGTCTTCGCGGCACGCTTCACAAACTGGAAGCCCTTCTCCAGTGCCGCTACGACCAACGAATCTTCACCCTCGGAGGCAATGAGCCGATGACCGAGCTTTGTTTCGCCGACCCCGAGAATCCGAAAGGCTACGCCACCCGTGATCCGGGAGCTGAAATGGCCGCGCTGCAGCGGCTTCAATCCGCTGGATTTCAGGGCCCCAACCGCAAGGGGCGTCTTGAACTCAGCGGGGAAGCCCCGATTCTCTCGTTCTTCGCCGGACTTTATCCCCATCTGGAGAAGGAGTGGCAATGCGAACTCGAGGGCACGTTGGAGCCCGCGGTGGAGCGGATCGAGCGGATCGAGCCGGAGTTTCAGGTCGTCTCCTCCGGCGAGAACTGGTTTGAACTCAAAATCGATTTCAAATCCGGCGACGGACAGACCTTCTCCCCCGCCGACATTCAGCGCTTGCTGCTTTCCGGGGGCGGCCACACCAAGTTGCCCAACGGCCGCAGCGCCGTCCTGGATACCGGGGCCGTCGAGGAACTCAACCAGGTCCTGCTCGATTGCGAACCCGATCAGGCCGACGGAGGCTATCGCATCAACGAGCGCCAGGCCGGATATTTGGCGGGTTCCCTTTCCCGAATGGGCTTCGAAAATGTCGCGGCTCCACAGGATTGGAAGTCCCGAGCCCAGGCGCAGACCGGCGAAACCAGATTGGACCCGCCGCCGCTCGGCGATCTGGAAGACATCCTGCGCCCCTACCAGAAACACGGTGTTGGCTGGCTCAACTTTCTCAGGAAGAACCGATTCGGAGGAATCCTGGCAGACGAAATGGGGTTGGGGAAAACCCTGCAGACGCTGGCGCTGCTGCGCGCGGCGGCGCAAGACTCGGCCACCAACGACCGCCGCCCCTCCCTCATCATCTGTCCCACCAGTTTGGTTGCCAACTGGATCGCCGAAGCCGCCCGCTTCACCCCGGAACTCAAGTCACTCAAACTGCATGGTCCGAACCGCCATGGCGAGTTCCACAGGATCCCCGAGGTTGACCTCGTCGTCACCAGCTACGCGTTGGCGCGGCGCGACCTTGACGACTATCGAAAACACGAGTTCGACACCGTCGTCCTGGACGAGGCGCAGCACATCAAGAATCGCCAAACCCAGAACGCCAAGGCCGTGAAAGCCGTCCGTTCCCGCAACCGTTTGGTCCTCACCGGCACGCCGATGGAAAACTCCGTCCTCGATCTCTGGTCCATCTTCGACTTCCTCATGCCCGGCTACCTGGGCTCTGCAAAGGATTTCCGCGATCGTTATGAACTGCCGCTCACCCGGGACAAGGACGCCAAGATCCAGGCCCGACTCGCCCGACGTTTGCGGCCCTTCATCCTGCGGCGACTAAAAGCCGACGTCGCCAAGGACCTGCCGGAGAAGATTGAACAGGTCTCCTACTGCGATCTGACATCCCAACAGGCCTCGGTCTACGAACAGATCCTGTCGTCCAGTCGGCAGGAGATTCTCAAGGCCGACGAGAAACAGGGCGCCGCCAAAGGGCGCATGATCGCCCTTCAGGCGCTGCTGCGGTTGCGCCAGATCTGCTGCGACCTGCGACTGCTCAACCTCCCCGAAACCAACGAAGAGGACGCCTCGGCGAAGTTTGACCTGTTCTTCGAACTCCTCGAGGAAGCGATCGATGGCGGCCACCGGATCCTTGTCTTCAGCCAGTTCGTGAGCATGCTTCACCTGCTGCGCGAACGTCTCGACGCCGAGGAGATTCCTTTCTGCCAACTCGATGGCTCCACTCGCAACCGCCAGGAGGTCGTGGACAAGTTTCAGAAGGACCCGACGATCCCGGTGTTCCTGATCAGCCTCAAGGCCGGCGGCACGGGCCTCAACCTTACTGGCGCCGACACCGTCGTGCATTTCGACCCCTGGTGGAATCCTGCGGTCGAGGACCAGGCCACCGACCGCGCCCATCGGATCGGCCAGCGGAACGTCGTCACCAGCTACAAACTCATCGCCCGCGACACCGTCGAGGAGAAGATTCTCCATCTTCAGCAGCGCAAGCGCGACATTGCCAAGGGCATGCTCGGCGATGAAACCGCCTTCACCGAAAGCCTCAGCTGGGACGAGATCAAGAGCCTCTTCGAGTGACGCGCTTCCCGCGGCTTTCGGGCGCGATTGTGAACTGATCACGCCATGCCAAGTCCCAAAGAGACGAAAAGAGGTCTTCCTGATCACAGCGCCGGCTATGGCTCACCTGCAGCGTTTTCCCTTCGCCGCTTTCCCCCTGCAGGGTGTCGAGCCCATATCAACGAAGGGACGAGTCAGCGCCTTTCCCTCGCCACCCGCGTCTAATCGCACGCGCGGCTTTCCCTTCCCCGAAGTCGGCCTTTATTTTTTTTCGTTGCCTGGCCAGTCTTGTCTATTTGGAATACGAAGCGGCCCCGGGACTGGATGGCTTGGTCCTGTGGGACCCGTCGGTTTCATTTGGCCCCGCTGGCGAATGGTCCTTCTCCGACGTTGGCTTGATGCTCGGCGACGCCAATCCGCACAACGACGACGCCTTCTTCGACCACAACGGAACCCAGTTCCTGCTGCGGGCCCGCTCGGACACCGAGGTCGTCGGGCCATTCACAGGGCCTTGGGTCGACGACTTCGAAGTGCAGGTTGAATTCAATTACACGGCCGGCGATGTCTTTGCCTCCGCCACGGAGGCGGCGCGGACCATCTACCTCGCAACCGCCTACAACACGGTGGGCCTTCCCGCCACCAGGCAATCGCTCTGGTTGAGCGACGCGCGCGGATCCCATGTTCTGCTGGGGCTCGGGCGAACGTTCGAGGGTTCCGACGATCCGTATCCGGACCTGGCGGCGCCCGCCATCAGCGAGCGCGGCCACGTGGCAGTTCTGGAGCGAGGCGCCAATGTTCTTTTGAAAGCCGACCCCGGCGGCAACTTTCGGCCGCTGGTGAACCGCGGCGGATTCTCCGACATCCAGATTCACAGCATCAAGATCAGCCGCAATGGCAGGATTGCCTTCCGCGGCGTTCTACCGCCCAGTTCCAAGGAATCCATCTATGTCGAAGACAGCGTCGGCGGTTTCAGGCAGATCGCTAAGGTCGATGAACTTGCCCCCGGCGGCGGCGCCGCCAATGGCGACTTCGCCTCGTTCAAGGACTTTCAGATTTCTCCCGAGGGATTGGTCACATTCTGGGCGCAACTCGACAACGGCAACGACGGCATTTGGAGCGAGGTTCGCGTCGAGAACACGACGACCGCCCTGCGCTTGGTGGCGCGGGAAGGCGACGCCGCGCCGGAACCCGACACCTATTGGGATATTCTCGGCGGCGCCATGGCGAATGACAAAGGGGAGATCTTCATGGAAGCCCACCTGCGTCGCAACAGCGGTTCGCCGTTCGGCACGTCCTATTGGGTCGCGTCATTCGATCCCACCAAGGTCGATCCCGTTTTCACCCGGGTCGCCCGCAAGTTCTACTACGATCTCGAACTGCCCGACGGACGCATGGCCGGGGCCAATTCCATCGGAGCCTTCCCCTATAACCTGAAGAGCGGCCTCGGTCAGCATCCCAGCGGCGCCTTCAATGCCGACGGCGACCTGATCGCCTACATTGATTACTCAGACCCTGACACATTCCAGAGCGTGAAATCCGTCTGGATCGCCTCCGCCAACGGCATCGTCGTCAACACGCTCTCCGATCTGCCCGACACCAATCATGGCGATGGCGTCGCCGATACCGGTGAACCGGAGATCAACGGTCGTCCGGCTTGCTCACTGCGCGCGCCATCGAGGAAGCGAACGCGCTGGGGGGACGACGCAAGATCACCTTCAATATCGACCCCGCAAACGCGGTGGACGGCATTATCCATATCCGTCCCCAATCGCCGCTCCCCGAGTTGACCGCGCTGTTGACCATCGACGGGAGCGTTCAACCCTCGGCGGACACCGGCGAGGCGGGGATCCAGATCGACGGCGACCTGCTCACGGGAGGAGCCTACGGACTGAAGCTTGCCGCCCCTTCCGCAACCATCCGCGGCGTCAACGTTCACGGTTTCCCGGGCCATGGCATCCTGGCCGACGACCGTTCCCTCGAATTGATCAACTGTGATATCTCCGCCAACGGCGGCGACGGCATTCGCGCGCGGGACCTCCAACTGACCACCACTCCGTTCTTTCAGCGGCATCTGATTGAAAGCAATGCCGGGGACGGGCTCCGCATCACCGGGACGCTGCGAGCGGATCGTTACGGCATTCGGGGCAACCACGGCTGGGGCATTCGCCACACCGGCGACGAAATCAGTGTCAACGATTCCGAAAGAATTGTGGTCGGAATCGAGAACAACCAACTGGGAGGCATTGTCTCCGAAGCCGTCTTTTTCAGCGGCTCGAAACTGCGGGTGGCGGACAATGGCGCGCAGAGTCAGGACTCATCCACCGGTCAAGGCCTCCGCCTCCCCAACGCGGACACCGACCTCATCAACGTGGATATAACCGGCAACCGCAGGGACGGAATCATCTGTCTGGGCGGCAAGTGGGAAGGCAGTCCCATGGAGATCTTGAACAATCAGGAGAACGGAGCCCGCATCAATGGAGATCTGGTGACTGAGGAAGTCCGTATCGAGGGCAATTCCGGCTGGGGGCTGATTGCGTCGGGCCAGCGCCTCGATCTGAACGAGAACGGGAATGAGCAAACCTCGATCAAACGCAACCGGCGCGGCGGGCTCTTCTTCAGTGGCTCCCGTTTAGACATGGGGGTCGCACATGTGGATTCCAATGGCGATCCCTTGTCCACCCGCCCCGGCGGCGGCCATGGCGTCTTTGCCCCCAACGCGGAAATCTGCGTCCTCAACTTGAAAGCACGCGAGAATCAGGGCGATGGCGTGATCTGCCGCAAGTTGAAGTGGGACGGGAACAACGGCCTGATCCAGGCCAATCAGGGGAATGGCCTGGTGGTCTACGGCGATGCGATCGTCAACCACCGCATACGCATTCTGGATAATCGCGGCTGGGGCGCCATTGTTCGCGGGCCTTCCCTCCTGATCAACCCGGACCAAGGGAACGGGACCAGCTCGGTTGACAATAATCGAGCCGGCGGGATTCAGTTTCTCGGAGCCCAGTTCGAGGCGCATGGGATTTCGGTCATGGGCAACGGCACCGATTCTCCGGACGCCGGCGGCATTCACGCCCCGAACAGCGAGGTTGAGCTCACCCAACTCAAGGCCATCGGCAACCACGGCGTGGGCCTCGCGGCGCGAACCCTGGACCTCGATCAAGGCTCCGTTTCCGGAAATACGGGGGATGGCGTCGTCGTTTGTCCCGGCCCCGCCGTGGTCGAGTTCGTCAAGCTCAAGGGCAATACCGGCTCAGGTCTGAAGATCTGCGCCGGTTCCACCGGCATGTCTTCAACCTTGGACTTTCTCAATGTCATTGAGAACGGTGAGAACGGCGTCTGCATGGAATCCACGGACCCGCTGATAGTCGAGGACTGCCGTTTCCGGGGCAATGCGGGCTTCGCGCTGAAGAACAGCTCAACCGCCACGGACAACGTGGACGCAGAGGACAATTACTGGGGCGACGCCTCCGGCCCTGGCGGCGCGGGTCCCGGCCAAGGCGACGCCGTCAGCTCCAACATTGATTTTGAGCCCTGGAACACATCCTCCGGAGGGCTGACCCTGGCCCCGCGACGCACCGCGTATCGAAGCTCGGCCGGAAAGACCGTCACGGTTTCTACAATCGTGCGCCAGGGCGAAGCCACCCAGGACCTGCAGTTGACGGCGACCGATTCGTTGAACTGGCTCACGACCGACAGCCCCATTTTCGTCGCCATGGAAGATGGCATCGCCTCGCTGAACATCGATCTGGAAGCGCCCGCCGTGGTCGCGCCGGGAACCAAGACCACCGTCATGTTGGGCGTCTCTGTCATTTCGAGCGCCAACACCGGCCAAAGCGCCATGACGATGGTCGACGTCGAGATCTACGAACCGGCGTTGTCCGAGATCCGGGTCCGACCGGAGACCATTGTCATTTCACCGGGGCGGGTTGTGACCTTCACGACCGAGGGCGTCGATCAGCATGGACGGCCCATCCCGTTCGATCCCAAGGTGACTGCGGTCTCGGGTGGCTCACTCGATGACTCCGGTCGTTTTATCGCCGGTTCCGAACCAGGCCCCATCGTCGTGGATTTTTCGAACACCTCGGAATCCGTGACAACCCGCGTCAATGGCACGATCGTCGGCGACCGCGAAAGGCCGCGGCTGGAATTGGTCACGGATATCCCGATCAAGGAGGTGTTGGCGGTGACCCTCCCCCGGAACCGCGCCAATCTGGTCATCGAGATTTCCTCCGACATGATCAACTGGAAGCCCGTCCGCACATTTCCGTCCTCTCCCATGACCGAATTTCATTTTGAGCCTTTCGAAGGCGATCGGAAGTTCGTTCGCGTCCGGGAACAGACTTCGGATTGAGCCATGCCTGAACAGCGACGGTGTCGTCCGCAGCGCTTGTCTCACCCAGTCTCCCTGCGCTGGCTGAGACCGCGGGCCTATTCGGCCCGCGCCCAAAGCTGTTTCAAATAGGCCGGCGCTTCCGGCGACACGGGGAAGTCGGGCGTTTGCGAAGGCGTGAAAACGCGATCCCAACCCCTCCCGCATTTCGTGAACGCCTCGCGAACCGAGTCCACAAATTGCGCCTCGGGCAAGCGGATGGTGTTGCAGGAGGCGAACAGGACCCCGCCTGTCCTCAGGAGCGGCAGCGCCCGACGGACAAGATCCCCGTAATTCCGCTCCGTCTGGAACACTCCCTGCTTTCTGGACTTCGAGAAGGTCGGCGGGTCCAGGATCACCAGGTCGAACAGACGCCCCTTGTTGGCGAGTCGCTTCATCCAATCGAAGGCGTCCCCATAGATGAAGTCGTGATCATCGGGCCGCATCCCGTTCAATTCGAAGTTGCGCCGTCCCCAATCGAGGTACTTGCGCGACAGATCCAGGCTGGTTGCCCTCGCGCCGGCCAGTCCGGCGCAAACCGAGAAGGCGCAGGTGTAGGAGAAGGTGTTCAGAACTTCGGCGCCATTCGGCAACGCCTCGGGCAACCGGGGATCCACCTCGCGGTCGTTTGTCAGCAGCCGCCTTCGGTTCTCCCGCTGATCAAGGAACAACCCAACCGAATACCCCTCCCCAAATCGGATGGCGTATCGCGCCCCGTTCTCCAGGACCTCGAATTCATCCGGGGCCGCTTCGCCGAGCGCGCGCCGGGGCGAGGCCTGCTCCGGCGAGGATTCACGCACCTTGCGATTGAGTTGCTTGTGGTAGGCGCCATGAAGCCCTTCGCCCCGCTCCAGCAACGTCTCGAGGAACGCACGACGACGACGATTCAGCGGCCCTTCCGACTGCGAGAGCAGCCACCCGCCGAAGCGATCCACACTCCACCCTTCCCAGCCGTCCGCAGCTCCGTGGATCACGCGATGCGCATTGGTGACGCCGGAATCGAAGGCCTCCATACGCGCCAACGTCGCAGCCAACTGCCCGCACTCATGGCTTCCCTGCAAATGACTCATGACCAGAAGAACCAATGCCCTCGCCAGACGACCCAGATCCCCAGCAGCAGATTTGCCACCGCGTGCGCGGTCAAGGCGTCGCCCAGGCCCTTGCGGCGCAGGACCAGCCACTGCAATACGGCTCCCGTGAGGACTCCCGCGAGCCATTCACGGTGCGCCAAGCCGAACACTGCCGAGGCGACCAGGAACGGCTTCCATTGGAACGCGCCCAGTGAAACACACTCAAAGTCCGGCTGCGCGATCCAGCGATACAGGAACGACCGGTAGAAGACTTCCTCCAGCATCGGGACCAGCAAAGTCGAGCCCAGGATGCGGACCCCAATAAAGACCCAGGCCAGCGCCGCCTCATCACCCAGCGCCAAGAATGGATTCCACTCCGTTCCGCTATCCTGGAAGACCGGGTAGCGCCCCTCAAGTCCAACCCACAGGCCAGAAACAACCAAACCGCCGACAACTCCCTCCCAACCAATCCGCCATCTCAACTCGCGGACCAGCGGCCACGTCAGCCACACAAGAAACGTTCCGACCAGCGTCTTGAAGAGGTAGACCCAGAACGGCGTGAGTTCGCCGGGGAGCAATTGCCCGTAGGTCAGGCAGAGGAACAGGATGAACGGCGCAATCCGGATCAAGCCCGGGTGGCCTTCCAATTGTTCGCGAAGCGCCTTCACCGGCCGAATGTTTCCAGCTCAGTAACCACCCATGGAGAGCGTCCGACGCACGCCCCCCTTCTCCAAGGTCACCGTTCGCCGTTGGATCTCCACGACTTTTGCCCCGGCAATCTCATCGCCCACATAGAGCGCGCGTCGATTGATCAAAACCGAGGGGTTCTTGAGACGATAGAAAATGCCCTGCAGATTCAACTCCGGAAACTCCTCGGTTCCCGGGGCCGCTTCCTTCGCCGCCCCACCCAAATTGACGAAATCGGGCTCTCGCGGTCGAGAGGCTGATGCGGCCTCTTCCCCGACGCGGGCGCTGGGGGGCGGCGCGGAAAAGGGAACGCGCGCCGGACGCGCGGCGGGCGCGGGACCAGTCTTTGGCGCCACGGAAAGGGTCGGTGGCTCCGGCGCACCGGTCGCCGGGGCCGGAACTGCCGGCATGGTCCTCGCCGGATCCGAGGGAGGCGCCAGAGCTGGTTTCGGCGGCGCTTCCCGAACGGCGACGGGCGTTGCCGGAAGCGAAGAAACCGGCGTCTCAGGCTTGGGCTGATCCACGACCGGCCGGGCAGGCGGTCTATCCGCAACGCCTCCGGCGCTCGGCGTTTCCATCGCGAGGGGCGTTCCCTCAACGCGTTCGACCCGACTCTCGGTGGTCGGCGCTGCGGGCGACGGGTCGGTCACGGCGGCCATCTGCACCGGCGCGCCGGCATCCGGCGTCTCGGCCAGAGGAGCTGTATTTCTTGCTTTCCACCAGACTGCAAAGGCCCAAACACCAACAACGAGCGCGGTCAATAACGCAACGGCGCCAACGATGCCCGCCAGGGGGACAGCCGGCCGCTTCAGCGATTCCACCGTCTGCACAGGCGCTCCCATGGGGCCGCGCGTCCGACGCTGTTTCTGCGTCTTGTTGGCCTTGCGGAGGGCGTCATTGATCAAGCTCATCAGGCCACCTTTCCTTCCAATTCCCGGATCGCCCGACCGGCAAGATGATAGTCGATCTCCTCGGTCTGGTTCACATACCCCGCCAACAGGCACTTGTCGCAAAGGGCGTTGATCAATCGCGGGATGCCCTTCGAATAACGATGCACCCGCCAGATCGCGCCCTTGGAAAAATAGGGGGCCCCGTTGCCCCCTGAAACGTGGATCCGATGTTGGATGTAGTTCAGCATCTCGTCCCGACTCAATGGCCCCAGATGATAGCGCACGGTGATTCGCTGACGCAACTGCCTCAGGTGATGGGCATTCAATCGCGTCCGCAACTCCGGCTGCCCCATCAACACAATCTGCAGCAGTTTCTGGTCGTCCGTCTCCAGGTTCGACAGCAGGCGCACCTGCTCCAGCAATTCGTCCGTCAAATCCTGGGACTCATCAATGATCAACACCGCGTCCTTCCCATGCTCCACCAAGCCCAGCAGAAACTCATTGATCGCCGCCAGTGTCTCCAACCGGTCCTTGCCTTCCACTTTGATCCCGAACTCCATCGCGATCGCCTTCATCAACCCGTTGGAATCCAGGACCGGGTTCAAGATCAGGGCGGTCTCGAAACTGTCGCCCAACTGCTCCAGCATCGCCCGACAAATGGTGGTCTTGCCCGCCCCGACCTCCCCGGTGATCTGCACAAAGCCCTTGCGCTCGCGAATTCCGTACAGCAGATGGTTGAACGCCTCGCGGTGCTTGGCGCTATAGAACAGAAACCTCGGACTCGGGGTGATCGAGAACGGCGGTTCGTTCAAACCGTAAAACTCAAGGTACACACCGCTTTCCTAGCCAATGAGGCCGCTACTTGGAAGGCAAAAGCAGTCCCGGCTTGCGCGACCAGCTCCGTTCAACGCCAACCGCACCGAGGGCTCATCCGCAATCCCGGGCCAGGGATCCCGGGTTCGAAACTCCCGGCGCCAGCCCCTGATCTCAGCCTGTGGGATTCGGTGCTTGGAGCTTGGGATTTCCAACCGGGGGTTCTACCCTCCGCCCGATGTCACGTCTCGACCGATACCTGCTCCGTGAGCTCCTGATTCCGCTGGCGCTTTGCCTCTGCGGTTTCCTGGTCATTTGGATTGCACAGGACTTGATCAACGAAATGGACCGCTTCCGCGCCGCCAAACTCAACGGAGCGGACATCATTGAAAACTATCTTTATCGCCTGCTCGATGAATTGCCCCGCCTGACGCCCGTCGCGCTCCTGCTGGCCATGCTCTACTCCCTGACCACCCATGCGAGGCACAACGAACTGATTGCCATTCGCTGCGCAGGGGTCAGTCTCTGGCGTATGAGCCTGCCCTTCTACGGCTTGGGCATCCTGCTCAGCGGCGGATTGTTCCTGCTCACCGACTTCGCCTTCCCCAACAGCCAGGAAGCCGTGCAGGCCGTGCTCAACCGCCATCTGGAGAAGGAGAAACAGGCCAACAAGGACCTCGTCAATAAATTCAATTTCCGGAATGGCGCCGACGGCCGCATCTGGGAAGCCGCCACTTTCGACAAGCGACGATGGACGCTGGCGCAACCTATCGTGAAGTGGGCCTTGTCGCCGTCGGAGTCACGCACCATTGCAGCGCGCAGCGCCTACTGGACCAACGGCGTCTGGAGATTTGAGCAGGTCACCCAGTGGAAGCGAACCGCAGGCAATGAAACGCCCGCGGAGGAACGGGCCGCGTCCCTTGATTTCCCGGCCTTCTCCGAACGGCCGCAAGATTTCCTCAACGACATCAAGTTCCGCAGCTTCAGCGATTCCAAGCTCATCAAGAAAAGCCGCTTCTCCTTGATGGAGATCCTGCAGTATCTGGAGTACAAGCCCGACCTTGATGAGGCGGAGCACGACCGGATCCACACCCAACTGCACGCCCGACTCGCCGCGCCCTGGACCTGCTTCGTCGTGGTCCTGATCGCCATCCCTTTCGCGTCCCTGTCCGGCAAACGAAATGTCTTCGTCGGCGTCGCCAGCAGCATCGCCTTCTGCTTCACCTACTTCGTCATGCAGCGCTTCGGCCTCGCCCTCGGGACCAGCGGCGCCGCCCCGCCCTGGGCCGGCGCCTGGACCCCGAACATCCTTTTCGCCGCCATCGGCCTGTTCCTGACAAGAAAGGCCTCCTGAGCGCGTCAGCCGTAGCGCAGCCGTCCCGGCTGCGGGTCCTGGCGGCGTCCCGCCGCCAGTCGGAAACACCAGGCGGGACGCCTGCGCTACGATCTTGTCACGGAGTTTCGGATTCCCGTTTCCGTGTGTTCCCCTACACTCCCGTGCGTGTCCGACGAATCGACTGAATTGCACGAATTGAAGATCCGCTTTGCGCGGTTGAGCCAGCTTTACGAGGTCAGCAATGTCATCCACTCGTCCCTCGATCAACAGACCGCGCTCAAGGTGATCCTGACGGAGGCGGTGGGGCTGACGCGGGCGTCGAGCGGATCCGTCGCCCTGGTCAACCCGACCACCCGTGAACTCGAGATCCTGGCGTCGCACGGTCTGCCGGAAAGCGCGCAAGGCATGAGGCTCCGCGTTGGCGAGGGCGTCACCGGTTGGGTGGCGCAGATCGGCAAGCCCGCGCGGATCGGCAATGTGCAGCTCGACCCCCGCTACGTGAGCCTTCGCTCCGAGACGCGTTCCGAACTTGCGGTGCCGCTGCGCATCAACGAGGAGGTCTCGGGGGTCATCAATGTGGATTCCGTGGCGGAGGAGGCGTTCAGCGAGGATGATGAGGCCTTGCTGGGTGAATTCGCCTTGCAGGCGGCCAAGGTCATTCACAACTCCTGGCTCTACGAACAGTATCGTCTGAAGGCCAGCCAGTTCGAAACCCTGGTGACCGTTGGCCAGACGATCAACTCGGCCTTGGATCTGAATGAGGCGTTGGACCGCATCACCAGCGCTGCGCGCCGGTTGATGAAGGCGCGCGTGTGTTCGCTGCTGCTGCTGGACGAATCAGGCGAGTGGCTGGAACTGCAGTCCAGCCAGGGCGCCGGCGAGGCCTACCTGGCCAAGCCGGCCGTTCCTGTCGAAGGGAGTCTGATTGGACGGGCCATCCGAAGACGGGAGCCGGTACAGGAAGCCAATATCCAGAATTCCAGCCGCTATGTCCACACGGAGATCGCAGCGCTAGAGGAACTGGTGTCCCTGCTTAGCGCGCCCCTGATCTATGAAGACAAAGCCATCGGCGTTCTGAATATCTACACCGGCACGGCCCACCGCTTCTCCAATGAGGAGATCCGCCTGCTCACCGCCTTTGCCGATCTATCCGCCCTCGCCATCGAGAAGACCCGACTCTACGAGCGTCTGATCGATGCGGAAGAGCAAATGCGCCAGAACGAGAAACTCTCCGCCCTGGGCTTGCTGGCCGCCGAGGTCGCGCACGAGATCCGCAATCCGCTGACGGTGATGAAGATGATGTACCACTCCCTCGATCTGCAGTTCTCCACCACGGATCCGCGGTCCCAGGACGCCAAGATCCTCGGTGAGAAGATCGAGCACCTGAACAAGATCGTGGAGCAGATCCTGGGATTCGCCCGCAACGCGGAACCGAAGATGAACGCCGTCGACGCCAACAAGGTCATCGACGACCTGCGCCTCCTGGTCCGACGCAAGTTTGCGCAGCAGAAGATCGACCTCCGGACGCAACTGGGCGCGAAGCTGCCGCCCATTCGCGGCGACGCCAACCAGTTGAACCAGGCGTTCCTGAACCTGACCTTGAATGCCATGGAAGCCATGCCCGATGGCGGCCTCATCACGGTCCAGACCAAGCCATTGCGCATTCCCTTGAGATCCGAAGCCGTCACCCACGTCGCGGTGAAGTTCCGGGACACCGGCAGCGGCATGAGCCAAGAGCAGCGGCAGCGCGCTTTCACCTCCCTGCTGAGCACCACCAAGTCAAAGGGCTCTGGCCTCGGCCTTGCGATCGTCGGCAAGATCGTCGACGCCCACGGCGGCCTCGTGAAGATCAAATCCGCCCCAGGCAAAGGGACGACCATCAGCGTGATCCTGCCGGTGTTTGATGCCGAAGAGGAAGTCTCCGCCCGGTAGCAGCCAACGGAAGCAGGCTCAATTCAGATTCGCCCCTCTGGAAACCAACTACCTACCTTCATTGAACAGGATATGCGTGCCGCTCTTGCCGGCGACCGCGATATCCAAACGTCCATCACCATTCAGGTCCGCCGTGCGGATCTGCAGGCCGATGCCGACGCGTCCTTCCTCGATGGTGTGACGCGTAAACTTCCCGGCCTTCTTGTCCCATTCGTAATAGTAGATGCAAGGTTGCTGTTTGCCGCCCGGATCGCGTCCATTGTGCGCGTAGACGCGTTTGCCGGTGATCAACTCGTCTTCCCCGTCGCCGTCCAGGTCCGCAAACTCCAGCGCATGCGGCTGTGAGAAGGAGTCGTCGATGGTATGCTGTTTGAACTTGAGGGTTCCGTCGGCGGCGGGCTTCAACTGCTCGTGCCAGTGCAATCCGAAGGCGTGTCCCATGCCGACAACCACATCGTTGCGACCGTCGCCATTCATGTCGCGGACCAGGATCGGCACGCTGGCGTGGATGAACCACTGCTCGTGGAACTTCCAAGGCTGGGCAAATGCGTCGCCCTTGGGCCGCTCATACCAACCGGCCTCGAACAACACATCCTCCAGGCCGTCGCCGTTCAGGTCGCCGAAGCCAAGCCCGTGACCGTTCTTCTCCTTGCCAATGAGCAACTGCTTGAGTGAAGGCACGGTCTTCTTGACCTTGACCAACTTCTTGCCGCGCTTCTCCTCCACTTCGCGCTCCTCGGTCGTGAGCTTCCAGGCGACGAGGGGTTGATCCTTTCCCCAACTGTTCACGACCCACTCCGGCTTCCCATCGCCGTCCAAATCGTGCATCAACTGGCCCTCGTTTCGGGAAAAACCCGTATCCTTCAACAAATGCTTCGGCCACATCTTGCCCATGCGCAGGCCTTCCGCCTTGGGGTTCTCATACCAGTGCACCTCGGTCGGCAGGAACGAACCAGCGATCACATCCATCCAGCCGTCGCCATTCACGTCGTAGGCGTAATCGCCATTGCTTTCCACATAACCGTTCCAGTCCTCGATCGTCCGCACGGGCCGCGCCACGAAATCCGGCGCCGCATACCAATTGCGGCCGGCAATCACATCCAGCTTGCCGTCGTTGTTGAAATCCGCGATGTCGATGCCTTCATTGCCGTCGACGGTCAGCGCCTTGACGGTCCATTTGAGCGAGGCTTGCGAATCAGCGGACTGGGCACCAAAGGCGAACATTGCGGCGGCCGTAAAAATCAGGGAGATGCGAAGGTTCTTGTGAATCATAGCGGTTATGGAATCAGAATTGATGACCCAGCTTAGAAGACTCGCGGGCCGATGTCATTCATGGAAATCAACTCCCGGACTGTGGGGCGCGATTGAGAACGGGTGACGCTTTCCCTTCGCCGCTTTCACCCCTGCAGGGTGTCGAAGTGGGCTCGACGGAG
>CAZFLK010000081.1:0-23444 GCA_964519245.1 uncultured Verrucomicrobiota bacterium | reverse complement strand
ACTTCAGATCTCAGGGGAAATCAAAGTGCTCCTTCACCTAAACTGAGAACTGCTGACGGATGGCAGAGCCGACCCACGGATGGCAGAGCTGACCCACGGATGGCAAAGCCGACCCACGGATGGCAAAGCCGACCCACGGATGGCAAAGCCGACCCACGGATCGCAGAGCCGACCCACGGATCGCAGAGCCGACCCACGGATCGCAGAGCTGGCCCACGGATGGCAGAGCCGACCCACGGATCGCAGAGCTGGCCCGCGGATGGAAAGGCGTGCTCAGTAAATTGGTTTTGTGCCAGGCGCATGGATGCGCCACGGGATTCCATTGGCACGGATTCTGATTTCTTTATCCGTGGGTCGGCCTTGCCATCCGTGGGGCTGTTCTGATAGACGGAATCCAGAATTAGGGAGACTTGGAAGGTTGTGATTTACGAAGAGCACACAGGAGTTCTGCGTCGATGCTTTTTTGACGTGCAGAATGAAATCGGTCTGGGACGCCGGGAAGAAGCTTATCACGAAGGCTGCAGGCGCTGGTTGTCAGCAAACCGTGTCCGTTTTCATAGCCGGCCAAGATACCCATTGTGCATCGCCGCCGAAACCGTTCACACCCTCATTCCAGATTTCGTAATCAATGATTCGATCACCGTGGAGTTGAAAGCCCTGCCCCGAAAGCTCAATGACACCGACCTCGTCCAACTGTTCGACTACCTCAAGGTCAGGGAGGACCGTCTTGGGCTGATGGTCAACCTTGGACTGGATCGCGCGCACATCAAACGCATCGCATACTCGCCCCCGGAGTATGTTCTCCAGGAAGATTGGTCCCGCTGGAAACGGCACGTGGATTCCCAAGTACGGCGAATCGGAATCGTGGTCCGAGATGCCCTGAAGACGGTGTTCCGTGAGCACCAAACCGGTTTCGGGCAAGCAACGACATACAAGCTGATTCTCGCATCCTTGAGGAGTCGAGGGCTGACGGTCGCAATCCGTCCGAGGGGAGCGACCCACTATCAAGACGCCAAGATCGACGAATCCGATCTGGATTGCCTGCTGATCGAGGGGCGCGTCCTCCTTGTTGTCACGGCGCTGTTCGAAGACAACCGATTCAACATCAGTCGCGGAATTTCATTCATGAATTCGTTGAACATTCACTGGGGCATCGCCGCGAACTTTGGAAGGAAGAAGGCGGAACTCAATGGGTTGCGCGCGTAGAATCCCACGGATGACAGAGCCGACACGCGGTTGGAAAGGCGTGCTCAGATGAATAGCTTTGACGCCAAACGCAAGGGTGCGCCAAGGGATTCCATTGGCACAGATTCAGATTTCTTCATCCGTGGGTCGGCTCTGCCATCCGTGGGGTTATTCCTTCAGAACAAACCGCGGCGCGCTTCTCTGCGGCTTCGCGCCGTCGTTGTCGTTCTTCAGTTTCGGGCCGGGCGTGCTGCGGCCGTTGGCGCTCTGGGTTTCCAGGATCCGGATCATCGCTTCAACGCGTTCGGGATGCTTCGCGGCGAGGTTCTTTGTCTCGCCGGGATCCCTGCTCAGATCGAACAACTGCACGAAGGGCGCGCGGCGCAAGTCCGCCCTCGTCGCCCTGCCGCCGAATGCGTTCATCGCATTGCGCCAGATCTCAACATCGCTCAGCCCGTTGCCGAGATGCCCCTTGCAACCATGCGCCGGGCAAATCGCCAGTTTCCACTTCCCCTCGCGGACGCCGAAGGCGCGAGTGGATTCGAAAACGAAGGTCTTCCGCCGACCGACCGTATTGGAATTCTTCAACAACGGGAGAAAACTGATCGAATCGGGGGCCTGATCGTCAGCGAGCGCCTGATCCGTGATTTCGGCGAAGGTCGCCATGAGGTCGTTCAATCCGATCAATCGATTGCAGGTGGCGCCCGCCTTTGTCACGCCCGGCCAGCGCGCGACAAACGGCACGCGCGTTCCTCCCTCATAGATGGAGAACTTGTAGCCGCGGTAGATCCCGCTGGGCCAATGCCCGATCTTTTCCATCTCGTGAATCTGCCCGGCGGTGGCCTTGCGGATCGGGCCGGCGTAGGACGCGGCGCCATGATCCGAGGTCGCGATCACCAGGGTGTTGTCCGCGAGCCCGTGTTGGTCCAGGGCCTTCAGGACCCGCGCGACGCAATCGTCCGTTTCCATCACGAAGTCCCCGTAGACACCGATGTCGCTCTTGCCTTCGAACTGCTTGCTCGGACTGGTCGGTGTGTGGGGCGCGGTCAGCGCAAAATACAGAAAGAACAGATCGCCCTTCTTCGCGCGGCCGGCGTTGCGCGAGATGAACGACTCCATCTCGTTGGAGAAATCGTTCAGAACCTTGTGGTCTTCGAAGGACTCCTCGGTCGGTCCGACCCGATTGAACGCGCTCCAACCGCGCTGGCGATTGACCTTGCCAATCCAATGCCCGTTGCGCGCGTAGACGTAGGGATACATGTCCAATGAACCGGGCAGGATGAAACTGTAGTCGAAGCCGTAATCATTCGGGCCGATCCTGAGCGGGGCTTCATAATCGACATTGGCCGGCCCCTGGTTCTTGCCGTCCTTGGTTCGCATCAACGTGCCCAGGTGCCATTTGCCGACATAGCCGGTCCGGTAGCCGGCGCGACCGAGCAACGTCGCCAAGGTGAACTGATCCGTCGCCAGGTGCGGATTCAGGAATCCCCACGGCCCGCTCGGTCGCGGTCCCTTGAATCGCCAGGGATAACGCCCCGTCATGATCGCCTTGCGCGATGGCACACAGACCGAGGCCACCGCATGCGCGTCGGTAAACTTCATGCCCTCACGCGCCAGGCGGTCGAAACCCGGAGTCTCGATCCGGCAACGATCGCCGCCAAGACACTTCACATCACCGATCCCCAGATCGTCGGCCATGATGTAGATGATGTTGGGACGAATGGCTGAAGCGGTGTGGATGGAAGCGGCCATGAACAGGGCCGCCGCGGTCAAGAAAAGGAACCGGGAGATGACGTGGCGATTCATGATGCCGCGATCGTGCCCAAACCGGCCGGCGCGCTCAAGCGTTGACAGCAGATCGAATCGGTGGAGGAAGAAGAAGCGGCTTTGAAAACGGAGCGCGGAATTCGGTCCAACCCGAGCGCCGGAGATCCGTGGCTCAGGCGAGGGCGGGCGGGCGCCATGTAGAACGGAATTCATCCAGTTCGCTGCGCCACAGAGCTTGCCATGTTCACCCCCTTCCAATCCTTTGACCCGGGGAGATACTTATCCCCATTGCCAATCCGCGCCAGGCAAACGGGATCAATCCCGTTCTACGTCGCGCGCCTCATTTCCCGATCTTCGCCGAGATTTCCAGCATGCGTTCGATAGGCCTGCGTCCGCCTTCGGCGAGCTCGGGGGTCAACTCCACCTCGGGGCCGCGGTTGGCCATGCAGTCGTAGAGCTTCTCGAGCGTGTTCATCTTCATGAACTTGCATTCGCTGCAGTTGCAATTGGAAGTGGGCGCGGGGATGAAGGTCTTGGCCGGGCATTCCTTGCGCATGCGGTGAATGATGCCGGATTCGGTTGCGATGATCAGGGCCTTGGCCGGGCTGGCCTTTACATAGGTGATCATCTTCTCGGTCGAGCAGACCTCGTCGGCAAGCAACCGCACGGCCTGGGTGCATTCAGGGTGCGCGACCACCGGCGCATCCGGATACTCCTTGCGGATCTGGAGGATGCTGTCGTGGGTGAATTCGACATGGGCGTAGCAGTTGCCTTTCCACAACGTCATGGGCCGACCGGTCTGTTCGATCACCCAGGCGCCGAGATTCTCGTCGGGGACGAAGAGCAGGTCCTTGTCCTGGGGGCAGGCCTCGACGATCTGCTTCGCGTTTCCGCTCGTGCAGATGACGTCGCTGAGCGCCTTCACCTCGGCGCTGCAGTTGATGTAGGCGATGGTGTAGAAATTCGGATTGGTCTCCTGAAATTCCTTCAACTTCGGCCCGGGGCAGCTTTCCTCGAGGGAGCAGCCGGCGTCCTTGTCCGGAAGGAGCACGGTCTTGTCCGGATTCAGGATCTTGGCGGTTTCCGCCATGAAGTGCACGCCGCAGAAGACGATGACCTCGGCGTCCGTCGCGGCGGCCTGCTGCGCCAGGCCGAGAGAATCTCCGATGTAGTCTCCGACTTCCTGGATTTCCGGGACCTGATAGTTGTGGACGAGGATGACGGCGTTCAGTTCCTTCTTCAGCCGCTGAATCTCGCGGGCAAGCGGATCAAACTTTTCGGGCGGCATGGGCTTGCGCACGCCGGGTATGTCCGACGCATCGCCGCGGGGCTGCACATCATTGAGGTCAAGCATCGCGCCAACCTATCGCCGCCCCGGTTGGGCGTCAATTATGGGCTTTCATTCCTCCTCCACGATCTCGCAATTGTCGTCCCAGAACCAGAGGGTCCGGAACTCGTGCCAGTCGTTCGCCGCCTGGATGAGAGCGCCGAAACGTTCCTGATGCTCAGCCGTCCCGGCCATGTCCTCGTGCTTCTCCATGAGCAACAAGTAGCGCGTGATCATGGCCCATTGTTCGTTCGTCTCGCCGTGTTCCCGCAGCATGCCCTTGATTTCGGCAATGCGCCGCTTGGCTTCCTCCACCTTCTCGAGGGCGGTCTCCAACGGGACATGACCGGTCTTCACACTGACCAGCAACTGGCACTGGAATTTCCGGCAAACGGTCGGGCGGATCTGGTAGATCGTGCAGCAGGCGCCGTCGAGTTTCGGGCAGGGAAGCAGGTATTCGGGCTGACCCTCCTCGTTCTCATAAACCGCCATGCCGGCCTCCGCGAGCGCCTGGACATCGTCGCCCTCGCGCATCACCGCATGGCCGAAGATGGCGCCCGCGCAGCAGACGCCGCATTCCGTGCAGAGCGCCGAGCCCTGCGCATCATAATCCGGACCGCTCGTCGCCGCCTTGGGATTCCGTTTATTCTTTCCGAACACGAGAGCAGATGATGCCGGATCAGGTGTAGAACGAAAGCTTCAATGCCTGATTCAGCGACATGACCGCGACCATGAGCCCGCCATGTTCCCGACGAAACGCCACGCTCTGCGCTGCCACTTCGTGGCGATCCATGAAGCGCTGATAGCGCCGACTCAGGGAAAGGGTCTCGTCGGTCTCGCCGCGTTCGGCCAGCAGTTCGCGCACGCGCTCGGCGAGTTGCCGCGTTCGCGCGATGATGCGCTCCGCCTCCGCTTCGGTGCGCCGGCCCTTCAGGGTTTCCTGCAACAACGAACACTCAAACTGCGCGCAGTAGCCGGGTCGCTCCGCGTAAATTTCACACGCGCCGCATTTCAGGGCCGAGCATGGTTGATCGAACCGCCAGGCGCCCTCATGCCTCTGCAGCGGCATGCCGCGGGAGAGCAACCGCTCAGGTTGATCGTTCTCACTCACCCCGACATCGCCAAACATCACGCCGTTGCAACAAAGGCCGCATTGGAGGCAGAGCCGCTGGGCAAGGTCGGAAGTATCCATGTTTGTCAGATTGGCCTTGTAGCGCAGGCGTCCCGCCTGCGGGTTCAACGGGCGTCCCCGCCCGGCGCTTCAGATCGCGCGACGGTGGGCCCACCGGAACCGCGGCCGGGCCGGCCGCGCTAAGAATCCACCCGATACCGCGCCATGAAGCCCGGCTCCGTTCCTGCAAGGTCAGCTTCCCGCTGCGTCGCCAGCAGACTGCCGTACACACGCAGGTCGCGGGCGAACATGTCCAGGCGCTGGCGGAATTCGTCGCTCACAATCTCGCCGTCGCGAACATCCACCTTGTCCTGCAGCGCCATGCCATAGGGCATCGACCACGCGTAACACTGCCGCGCGACCGTGCGCAACTGATCGGTCACGGTCAGTCCTTTCTCGTAGGACGCGACGATGCTGCCAAACAACTTGCCCGCAAACTCCTTCCAGAAGTGATCGAGGAAGTTCTTTGCCGCCCCGCTCATCGAGCCATGGTAATCCGGCGTGCCGATGACGATGACCTGCGCCTTTTCCACGCGCGCCTTCAGCGCGGCATAGAAATCAGCGCCGTAAGTCACGCTTGGATCGACCATCTCGAGCGGCTCCTCGAACAAATCCAACAAGTCGACCGAACATCCGGCTTCACGAAGCCTCTCGGACAAATGGTCCAAGGTCACGCGGGTGACGGACCTCTCCTGGTTGCTGCCGGAAACGGCAAGCACATGAATGGGTGTGTCTGACATCGGGCGGGAAGCTAACAGAAGCCCGTTCCATGAAAAGCCGCGAACGGACTGAATTCGACCAGGCATGCAACAACAGCCTGGGCATGAACGTCGATTTCCAGCCGCGTCGGACAACCGGAGAGCAGCGCGCTCACTTCCGTCGCCAATGCAGCATCAACTCCAGGTCGGTTCGATGATCCCATGATCGCGGCGTCCATTCCTTCAACAACTCAAACCCCGGGGCGAAACGCTCCACCACCTCATCGCGGGTCGTGCCAAAGGGCGGCCCATCCTCGTCCGGAATCAGGTAATGAACGGCAACAAACTCTCCACCCGGTCGAAGCCAGCGCTGCGCCGCCTCAAAATAGTCCTGGCGCCGCGCCGGATTGATCGCGCAGTAAAGCGTATGCTCGAACAAGTAGTCGAAGCGCTCGACCGGTTCGTCCGACAAGAAGTCACCCAGTCGGAACTCCGCATTCAGTCCGGCGGCTTCCGTTTTCTCCTGCGCCAGGCGCACCGCCGAAGGCGCCAGATCATAGCCGACCGTCCGGAATCCGCGCTCCGACCAAATCCGTGCGTCGTGACCCGTCCCACAACCCGGGACCAAAACCGAGCCACGGGGTAGATCAGGACGTTCGCGCAAGAAATCCACCAGCCCGGGCGAGCCCTCGCCCTTGTCCCAGTGCGTATCGCCCTTCTGATATAGGTCTTCCCAGTCCGTTTCGCTCATTCTTGGTTCTTGGTTCTTGGTTCGTGGTTCGTGGTTCGGAGGTCACGGGAGCATGGTCGTCTCGACGCGCAACCTACAACCCGCATCCCGAATCCTGCAACCCGCATCCCGCATCCCGCACCCCGCATCCCGCATCCCGCATCACACGACTCACAACGGCTTTGACTAACGACTGACATCGACTATCGTTCGCGCATGTCAGAAATCGTCGACTACCTACACCACGGCGCGACCAAGATCACGCCCAAGATCCTGAAGGGGATCCATAAGAATCTTCCTTACCTGAAGATCGAATTTGCGCAGATCGACGATCCCAACCATCCGCACCTGGTCAATCAACTGGAGTTTCTCGCGGATGTGATCGAGGACTTTGTGGAAGGGGCGGACGAGGAGCTTCCCTACGTTACGGTGGCCAGCGCCGCATTCGCCCTAAGCTACGCGCACCAGGAACTGGATCTCATTCCGGACAGCCTTCCGGAGGTCGGACATGCGGACGATTCCGCCCTGGTTCGCGCCGTTCTGATGGAGCATGAGCGCGTGCTCAGCGACTACGCGGGACGACATGAATTGAACTGGGAATCGATCACGGTCAACGCGTGACGAAACGCACCGGGATTTCGTTCGACGCCCGATCGCACGACCAACCCACGTAGAACCGGATACATCCCGTTCGCAGCGCCTACAGGCCTGCAAGGTCAACGCCTCGCGCACTCCAACGCGCCCGAGCGCAACGGGTCCGTTCTACTTCCGCTTCACGGCGTAGAACGTCATCGATCCGCCCTCCTGAAGACCCGCTGCGAGCAGCACAAGCGGCGCGGCCAGCAAGCCCAGAATCGGGGTCAGAATCACGGTTATGGCCTTCTGCCACCACTTCGCCCCATCCCGCTGGTTCGCATCGACGTTACCCCGGCGCAGCATCGTGTAGAGCAGGTTGTGCGGAAGGCCAAGCTGATTCAACGCGGATTGAACGAAACTGAAGAAATCAAACTCCGGCGCGAGGAACTGACGCTTTCGGATGAATAATCCCGCCTCCTCCAACGCCTCCTCCATTCGAGCCGCCGTGAAATGGTTCACGTGCCGCGGCACATCAAGCTGGAACCAGGCAGGACCAGTCGATTGACTCTCCGGCGAGCCCCAGTTCGGCACGCCCAGAAGAAGCGCGCCACCCGGCTTGAGAACCCGTGAAACCTCACACAGGACCGCCTGAGGCTCAGGCACATGCTCCAACACGTGCCAAAGGACCGCCGCATCGTAGCATCCGCCCGGGATGTTGAGTTCGGACAACTCCTGGGACGCCACATCCAAACCCAGTTCCTCGCGGGCAAAGGCCGCAGCTTCCCCGGACAGCTCCGTCCCCTTGGTCTCCCAGCCGCGCCGTTCGAAGGCTTTCAACAACCATCCCGGGCCACAGCCCACGTCCAGAACTCGCCCGCGTCGCCCCCCAATCAGTCGCTCAACCTTCCGCGCTCGCCCCGCATAAAGACATCGCTGTAGCCACTCGACGACTCCTGGAAAGCGTCGTCCGTCTGATGTTCGATAGTAAACCTTCGGGTAATAGCGCCCCAGTTCGCCAGTCGACGGCAATGGTCGCGTCATGACCGCGCCGCATTCGCGGCAGCGAACAATCTCGAATCCGTCCCCGGTTATGTAGTCCTTCGCCGGAAACAAGATCCGGCGGTGATCGACAGGATGGGCGCAGGGATCGGACATGACCTTCGGCCGAGACAGCCGTCCGCGTTCTCAGCGCGCTCAAGCACTAGCGCCCCGATCCCAAGCCTGTCAAAACGTTCCCACGCCTGTCGGACAATGCGTTTGGCGAAGTTCCCGGATTCTGATAACACAACCTGACGCTAACACACACCGTCCCGCCCGGATCGCCCAAATGCTCAACGGCAAAAAAGTCGTGGTCGTCATGCCCGCTTATAACGCGGAGAAGACCCTTGTGCAGACCCATGCCGAGACCATCGCGCACGAGTTCGTGGACCTCGTGATCCTGGTTGACGACGCCAGTCAGGACAAGACGACCGAACTCGCCAAGTCGCTCGAGAAAGTCAAGGTCTACACCCACGAGAGAAACCGCGGCTACGGCGGCAATCAAAAGACCTGCTACAAGATGGCGCTGGAAGAGGGGGCCGACATTGTCGTGATGGTCCATCCCGACTACCAGTACACGCCCAAATTGCTGCCCGCGATGACCTCGCTGATCGCGGCGGATCTCTATCCCTGCGTATTGGGATCACGCATTCTCGGCGGCTATGCCCTGCGGGGCGGCATGCCCCTCTGGAAATACATCGCCAATCGCTTCCTCACCCTCGCCGAGAATATTCTGATCGACGCCAAGCTTTCCGAATACCACACGGGCTACCGAGCCTTCTCGGCGGATATCCTCCGCCGGTTGCCATTGGAGCACAATTCCGACGACTTCGCTTTCGACAACCAGATGCTGGCGCAGGTCTTCTGGCACGGCTACACGATCGGCGAGGTCTCCTGTCCCACCAAGTACTTCGCCGAGGCCTCCTCCATCAATTTCAGCCGCAGTGTCACTTACGGTTTCTCCTGCCTGGGCACGGGTTTGAAGTTCCGCTTCGCCAAGTGGGGTTTCAAGTCAAAGCTGTTTCCGAAATTGACGAGTCCCGAGGAACCGAAGCAGGTCACGGACACCTCCGCTGACTGAGGATTGCGGTCCGGGAAAACATCACCCCCGCACAAACGTCCTCCGATACTCCCTCGGCGTGATGCCCGTGACCTCGCGAAAGCGTTTGGTAAAGTGGCTTTGATCGGTGAAGCCCACCTCCGCCGCGATGTCTGCGAGCGAATGCGATGACTCCGTCAGCAACCGCCTTGCCGCCTGGACGCGCACGGTCCTCAAGTACTGCGTGGGCGTCATGCGCAGCAACTGTTGAAACCGACGATTGAAATGGGTGGCGGACAAATCCACCCGAGCCGCCATCTCGGTCATTGAGATCCGGTCCGCATAATGCTCTTCAATGTAGGTGACCACTGGCAGCAACTCCTGAAAATGCCGACTGAACTCTTCCGGTTCATGGACACGATACATGGCGCCCGCCAACCCAACCACCGCCCCCTTGGGATCAAACAGCGGCGTCTTGGTGGAAACATACCAGCGCGGCACGCGGCGCCGATGCAACACCAACCATACCTGACCCGAAAGGGGCTTGCCGTCCTTCATCACCCGTCGATCTTCAGCCACATAAGCCTCGGCCATGGCCGGCGGATGAAAATCACGATCCGTCCGCCCAATGGCCTCCGCCTCCTCGGAAAGACCATGGTTGTCCAGGAACATCTGGTTCACCTTGACGAACCGGCTCTCAAGATCCTTGGCATAGAAGTAGGTCTGCGGTAGATGGTCAAAAAGTCCGATAACAGACCCGGCCATCGGACTTCGGTCGAAAAAGGCCGCTTGAAAGGCTGCGGACTCATTGCAGTGCATGGTCAAAACATACCAGAACGTACGAATCGAATTCAATACGCGCCTGTTTCATGCTGGCATGCTGATGAGCCTGATGAACTCAACTTCCCAACAGGTCCGGGCTCTCGGCGTCTTGTCCGCGCTTCTCGCGATCGGACTTGTGCCGCCAGCGACCGCCGTGGACTTCAGCCGCGATGTCCTTCCCATTCTCTCGGACAACTGTTTCAGCTGTCACGGGCCGGACGCATCACATCGCAAGGCGGACCTGCGGCTCGATCTCGCCGAGGCCGCGCGGGAGTCGTCCTTCGTCCCCGGGGCTCCTGAACGCAGCGAGGCAATGCTTCGCATCAAGTCAAACGATCCGGACGAACTCATGCCGCCGCCGGATTCGCACCGCGATCCCCTGACGCCGGCCCAGATCGCCACCTTGGAAAAGTGGATCCGGGAGGGCGCCGTGTGGGGCCGGCATTGGGCGTTCGTCAAGCCCGTCAAGGCCGACGTCCCGTCCGGCGACACTCACGTCGTGGACGCCTTCGTGAATGCGCAACTCGCCAAGGCGGGCGTCCTTCCGGAGGCGGCGGCCGACCGGCACACGCTCATTCGCCGAGCCAGCTTTGATATCACCGGCCTGCCGCCAACCACGGAGGAGGTCGAGACCTTCATCAACGACAACGCTCCCGGGGCCTGGGGCCGCGTTGTGGATCGCCTGCTGGCTTCACCACACTACGGCGAACGCATGGCGATGTGGTGGCTCGACGCCGCGCGCTACTCGGACACCGACGGTTATCAACAGGACGCCACCCGCAACAATTGGCCCTGGCGCGACTGGGTGGTCAATGCCTTCAATGACAATGTCGGCTTCGATCAGTTCACCACTGAACAATTCGCGGGCGACCTGTTGCCCAACGCCACGCCGGAGCAGCGCCTGGCAACCTGTTTTCATCGCAACCACATGAACAATGGGGAAGGCGGCCGTGATCCCGAGGAATCCCGGATCGACTACGTTATCGACCGGGTCAACACCACTGGCACGGTCTGGCTTGGACTGACGCTGAATTGCTGCCAATGCCACTCGCACAAGTTCGACCCGGTCTCGCAGGAGGACTACTATCGCATGTTCGCCTACTTCAACAGCATCGAGGAGGACGGACGAGCCGGCGGCGGCGCCAAGCCCTTCATGAAATACCGATCTCCGCTGGCCGCCGGCGCGGTCGCGGAAGCCCGACAGTTCGAAGCGCACATGACAACGATTCGCGACCGCGTGCGTGCCAAGGCCGCGCAACGTTTCGAACCCTGGTTGGACGAGCGCGTCGCCGAGGCGGCCCGCGGATTCACCGCCTGGTGGCCGGTCCGCGCGCTTTCCGTCCATTCGGTGGAAGGCACGAAGCTGATGCAGGACGCCGATGGCATCGTGCAAGCCTTCGGGCCAAATCCCCGACAGGACGACTACCGCCTGCGCACGACCGTTTCGCTGCCGCGCATCACCGGTTTCCGCCTGGAGATCTTCCCTCACAAATCGCATACCGATGGAAAACTGACCCGGGGTGAGAAGGGCGAGTTCATCCTCACCGACATCAAGGTGATGACCCGGGAGAAGGGCAGCTCGCAGTTGCGCGACATCGAAGTGGCGACAGCTGTCGCCGATGTGGAACGCAACGTGAAAGGCCGCAAGTATGGGCGCGTCAAGGATACGCTCGACGACGATCCCCGGAATGGCTGGACCACCGAGGGACACGACCCACAGCAGAAGCACACAGCCGTCTTCGCCCTGGCTGAACCGTTGAGCCCGAAGGCCGGAGAGGAGATCATCTTTGTTCTGCTGCATCGCTCCACCATTGGCGACGCCAATATCGGTCGTTTCCGAATCTCGGCGACCGACCAACCCGGCGACGCCGTGCGCAGCCTCAGACCCATGCCCATGGAAGAGCTGGCGGGAGCCGGGATCGACCGCGGCGAAGACATTCCGGGCAAACTGCGTGAACGGTTGTTCGAACAGTTTCTCACCGACGATATGGAATGGCAGATCGCCAAAGCCAATCACGCCGCGGCGGAAAGTCAGAGGAAGGAGTTCGAACGCGGCGCCCGGGACTTGAATGTCATGACGTTGAAAGAACGGAAACAACCGCGCGACACCCACGTCCTCGTTCGCGGCGTCTGGGACGCCAAGGGAAGCAAAGTGACGCCCGGCGTTCTCCCCGCCGCCTTGCCCTGGCCGGAAGAGCGGTCCAGGACCCGGCTCGACCTGGCGCGTTGGTTGACGTCCCGGGACAATCCCTTGACCGCCCGCGTCATTGTCAACCACGTCTGGCAATTGATGTTTGGCGCCGGCCTCGTCCGGACCCCGGATGACTTCGGACTCCAGGGCGAACAGCCGACCCATCCCCGCCTGCTCGACTGGCTGGCCGTCGACTTCATGGAGAATGGCTGGAACATCAAGCGCCTCATCCGGCAGATCGCAACCAGCGAAACCTACCGCCGCCGCAGTGAGGTGAGCCGGGAAGTCCTCGAACGCGATCCGGAGAACCGCCTGTTGGCCCGGGCCACACGGCATCGCCTGCCCAGCTGGATGCTGCGGGACGCAGCGCTACGCGCCAGCGGCCTGATGAACCCCGCCCTCGGCGGTCCTCCCGTCCGACCCTATCAACCGATCGGCGTCTGGAAGGAAATCTTCATGGGGCGCTTCACTTACCGCCCGAGCGTCGGCGCCGCCCAGTATCGCCGAACCCTCTATGCCTTCTGGCGTCGATCGAGCGCGCCAACGTTCCTGTTCGACAGCGCGCAACGACGGGTCTGTGAAGTGCGCACGCGGCGCACCAATACGCCATTGCATGCCCTGACCCTGATGAATGATTTGTCCATGCTCGAAGCCGCCCGGGAACTCGCGGCCAACGCCATCAGGACTACCGCCAACGAATCGGAGCGGGTTGCGGGGATCTTCGAGCCGATCCTCGGTCGCCCGCCCGCAGCGCGCGAACGCGCCGTGCTGCTGCGCGAGTATCGACGCGCCCTGGAGCAGTACCGGCGACAACCCGAAGCGGCGGCGGATTTTGTTTCCCGCGGGCAGTTCCGCACGAAGCCCGGCGCGGAGGTCGCCGAGCTCGCCGCCGGCATGCTGACCGCCAGCCTGATTCTGAACCTCGATGAAGCCATGACCCGTGAATGATTCGATGAACGCCCACGACCACCTTTCCCGCCGCGCCTTCCTGAACCAGAGCGGGGTCAATCTCGGCGCGATGGCGCTGGGTTCCCTGCTGCTGGGCGAACGGGCGCGGGCCGGCGGCGGATTGCCCTCGTTGCCGCATTTCGCGCCCCGCGCCAAACGCGTCATCTTCCTCACGCAATCGGGCGGCCCCTCGCAAATCGAGTTGTTCGATCACAAACCCGGCCTCGCCCAATGGGCCGGCAAGGAGTTGCCCGACAGCATCCGCCAAGGGCAACGCCTGACCACCATGACGCGCAACCAGAAGCAGCTCGTCATGCCCGCGCGGACGCGTTTTGAGCGACGCGGCCAAAGCGGCGCCACGGTCAGCGAATGGCTGCCGCACATCGGTTCGGTCGCCGACGAGCTTTGCTTTGTGAAGTCGATGACCACGGACCAGATCAACCACGCGCCGGCGATGACGAAGTTTTTAACCGGCCACCAGATTCCGGGTCGTCCCAGCATGGGCTGCTGGTTGAGCTACGGTCTTGGCAGTGTGAATCGGAACCTGCCCGACTACGTGGTGATGATTTCCAAGATGAAGCGCCCCAGCGATCAGCCGCTGTATGACCATTACTGGGGCAGTGGTTTCCTGCCCTCGGTCTACCAGGGGGTGAAGCTGCGCAACGCCCGGGAGCCCGTTCTGTATCTTCGCGATCCCGACGGCCTGCCACGCGAGCTGCGCCGCGGCATGCTGGACGGTTTGAGCGAACTCAATCAGATGCGGCTCGAGGCGACCGGCGATCCCGAGATCGAGACGCGCATCCAGCAATACGAGATGGCGTTCCGCATGCAGCGGAGCATTCCCGAGCTGACCGATCTCAGCGACGAACCGGAATCCACCTTCGAACTCTACGGCCCCGATTCCCGGCGCGCCGGCAGCTACGCGGCCAACTGCATTCTCGCCCGGCGCCTGGCCGAACGAGACGTCCGCTTCATCCAGTTGTTCCACCCGGACTGGGACCACCACAGCCGCCTCGCGAGCTGGTGCACCGCGCGTTGTCGCGACACCGACCAACCCAGCGCGGCGCTCGTGCGCGACCTCAAACAACGCGGCCTGCTGGACGACACCCTCGTCATCTGGGGTGGCGAGTTCGGCCGTGGCGTCGCCGGCCAGGGCAAATGGGATAGTCCCGACGGCGGGCGTGATCACCACCCCCGCTGCTTCACGATCTGGATGGCCGGCGGCGGCGTGCGTCCCGGCTTCACCTACGGCGAAACCGATGATTTCAGCTACAACGTCGCCAAGAATCCTGTTCACGTCCGCGACCTGCACGGAACCGCCATGCACTTGATGGGCATCGACCACGAGCGCTTCACCCATCGGTTCCAGGGCCTCGACTTCCGATTGACCGGCGTCGAGGAAAGCAGGGTTGTGAACGAGGTGATGAGCTGAAGCGGGGACGCGAACGTTCAACGCTCAACTGCAAAACTGAAACTTTAAACGATCATGACAAAACAGATTCTCCGATGGACTTTCATCATCGCCCTGTCCGCGACCATCACGCAGGCCGCGGACAAGGCGCCGAACCGTCCCGTCTGGCCGGCCCTTGCGCCAGGCGAGACGTCGGACAATCCGGGTGAAATGCAGCCGTTTCGCCAGGGCGAGATCCCGCCGGTGGAACGCGTCGTGAAGATCCGCAAGCCCAGCATGGATGTCTTCCTGCCGGAGCGCGGCGCGAATGGCGTGGGCGTGTTGATCCTGCCCGGCGGCGGCTTCGGCAAGGTCGTCACGAACAAGGAAGGCAGCGAAGCCGCAGCCTGGTTGAACAAGCTCGGCATCGCCGCGTTCGTACTCCGCTACCGCACCAGCGAGGCCACACCCAAGGGCGAACCCGCCTGGCGGCGGCCGCTGCAGGATGCGCAGCGCGCCTTGCGTCTCATTCGCGCCGACGCCAAGAGTTTCGGCGTCCAACCCGACAAGCTGGGCGTGCTCGGCTTCTCCGCTGGCGGCCAGGTCGCCGCGATTCTCCACACCCGGGACGGAAGGGCCGACTACGAGATGATCGACACGAATGACGATCTCTCCTGCCGGCCCGATTTCTCCTTGTTGGTCTACCCCTGGAATGTGCTGGATCGAGAAACCGGCGATCTCCTGTCGGAGATCCGGCCCGCCGCATCGTCGCCCAAGGCCTTCATCGTCCATACCCACGACGATCGCTCCTCCTCGCTCGGCAGCGTGCTGATCTACGCGGGACTCAAACGCCACAACGTCCCGGCCGAACTGCACGTCTACGCCAACGGCGGCCACGGCTACGGCATGCGCGCCGTGAAGGGATCGCAGATCCACACCTGGCCCGATCGCGCCGCAGCGTGGTTGCAGGCCAATGGCCTCGCAGACGGCGAGAACGAGTAGGACCTTCCCAATGATCTCGTCGCAGCGGACTTCAGGTTGCGCCGGGCGCGGCCAGTGAAAGGCATTCGAAGTTCCTAGCGATCGGTCCTAGCGAGAACAGCCACGATAAGGATACCTCCAAGAACCAGTTTCCGTTTTCGACTTTGTTTTGGCGGTTCTGCCGGAGGCGACGGCTCTTGGGCATCAGTTTCAGACATCGGCTGCTTTGGCGCATTGGACGTCGAGTCACTCATCTCATAATGTTCTGCTCACAAAGGCAGCAATTGCTCCAGCGAACACTATCATCGGCAAGAAGCCAATTCGAATGGCGCTGATGTCGAAACGAGTCGGGGAAGAGGGGCGGCGAAGCAGGATGACACAGATCAATATCCAGTGCGCAATTCCGGAGAAAAGAACTGCACGAAGCAACACGCCTCCATCCAAAATGAAAGCGCTCGCGAGGAGCGGGACAGATTGCTGGGCAATAGCCAATCGAAGAGCAGGCCCATATTGCGCAGAAATCTTGGGAATGGCAGGCATAGTTCACCGGAGCCGAGCTACGGTCCCGAACGCGGGCGCCATGCCATTGGGCACACCGGGCGAACCGAGGGCGACAAACACATCGGAATGCCGACGTTTCAATACGGCGCAAATGCGACCGTGTAACGCGATCCAAGTCAGGCCGGCAATCACAGCTGAGATTAACGAAGGCGTCATTCGGATTCAAGCTTATCCATTTCGGAGTTGTAGGTGCGCACGACAGAAGCGATCCAGCACGTAAGGAACCCAGCAAGCATACAAAGCGGCTCAGAAAGATCGTCGAGCATTGGTTCCCCTGTGATCCAGCGATGCGCCGCTATGCCGAACACTAGACCCGAAACACACAACGCCAGTTTCCGCAGCTCGGAACCAAAAGCGCTTCTCACGGCCGGATGACGCGCAAGGTAGCTCAGTGGTGGGTTTTCCTCATTCATCGCGAATACTCACCCTGCTCGCAATTTCCGTGCCAATCAACGCTTCTTGCTTTCGACAACACAAGCCTGACGCACATCATTCGACGTGCCGGAGCCCGGCAAGAATCGTCGTGACTCCGCGGCCTGACTGACGATTATTCGTCTTGGTCCGAAGAGACCCGTTATGATCATGCCCGCCAAGAAGACCATCATCGGCTGGACCGAATACATTGATTTTCCCGATTGGGAGATTCCCGCCGTGCGCGCCAAAGTCGATACGGGCGCCCGGACCAGCGCGCTGCATGTCGAGAACCTCGAGGAACTGGACGACGGCCGCGTCCGCTTCGATGTCATCACGCGAAGAAAGAAACCCTGGCGGCGCCGGACCGTCGAAAGCGACGTGTTGAAATGGGCGCGCGTGCGTTCGAGCACGGGAGTTTATCGGAAGCGTTGTTTTGTCCTCACGCGAATCCGCATCGGCGAGGTGGAGAAAGAGATTGAGATATCCCTGGTCTCGCGGGAGAAGATGCTCTTTCGCATGCTGCTGGGACGCAAGGCGCTGGAACACGATTTCGTCGTCGATGTCAGCAAGCGCACCGTGGTCTCGACGAAGCCCGCCCGCAAGAAGAAGAAAGAGAAATCCGAGGCCGGCCCGAACCAGGGGGCGGCCGCAAAGAAGAAGAAGAAGCCCCATTCCCTCGCACGATGAAAATAGCCATCCTCTCCCGAAACGCCAGATGCTACAGCACCCGCCGGCTCAAAGAAGCCGCGGAAGCGCGTGGGCACAAGGCGGTCGTGCTGAATACGCTCAAGTTCTCGATCGAAGTCGAGGAGGAGGAACCAGGCCTGCTGTATGGCGGCAAGGGGCTTTCGGAGTACGACGCCGTCATTCCGAGGATTGGCGCCTCGGTCACTTTCTACGGCCTCGCCGTGCTGCGGCAGTTCGAACAAATGGGCGTCTATACGATCAACCCCGCGCGGGCGATCGAACGTTCGCGGGACAAGCTCCATTCCATGCAGATCCTCAGCCGGCGCGATATCGGGATTCCCCACACCGCCTTCGTGAGCCGGAAACAGGATGTGCTGCCCGCGATCAAGCTGGTCGGTGGCGCGCCGGTCATCATCAAGTTGCTGCAGGGAACCCAGGGCGTCGGCGTCATTCTGGCGGACACGGTCAAGATTGCACAGGCCATCATCGAGACGTTGCAGAGCACCAGGCAGAACGTCCTGATTCAGAAGTTCGTGAAGGAGAGCAAGGGCAAGGACATTCGCGCGTTTGTGGTGGGCGATCGCGTGGTGGCCGCCATGCGTCGTGAGGCGACCGGGGACGAGTTCCGCAGCAACGTGCATCGCGGCGGATCCGCGACGAAGGTGGAGCTTTCCCCGGAGTACGCCAAGACCGCCGTCCGGGCCGCCCAGATACTTGGACTGGACATGGCCGGCGTCGACATGCTGGAGGGCAAGGATGGTCCGCAGATCATGGAGGTCAATTCCTCGCCCGGACTGGAGGGAATCGAAGGCGCGACCGAAGTGGATGTGTCGGCGGCCATCATTCAGGAGATCGAGCAGCGCGTCTTGTTTCCCGAGGTTGATCTCCACCAGCGGCTGTCGCTGTCCGCCGGCTACGGCATTGCCGATTTCGTGGTTCACAACATTCCGGAACTCCAGGATCGAACCTTGCGCGAGGCCAACCTGACCGAGCGCAACATTCAGGTGATCAGCATCACCCGCAACCAGGTCGTGACGCCCAACCCCAAGGGGGACTTCATGGTGGAGGATGGCGACAAGTTGCTGTGCTACGGCGAGCTCAGGGAACTACGCGCCCTGATCCGGGAAGTGCCCAAGAAGAAGAAGCGCAAGCGCAGGAAGGAAAGCGAGACGTGACCAACACCGCGGATCCCGCTAGCCTGCCCCTCCATGGCCGACAAGAAATCCGCCCGCAAGCCGCCGTTGAAGATCGCCGGCCGGCGAATCAAGCGGGGTGAGACCCACGACCTGCGCCTGCACTTCAGCGAAAGCTACACGGGGCTCAGCATCTCCGTTCCATTGCGGGTGATCGCCGCCCCCAAGCGAGGACCCGTGGTCTTCATGACCGCGCTGGTCCATGGCGATGAGCTCAATGGCCTCGGCATCCTGCGCGAACTGCTCCTGGAACAGCCGCTGAATCTGACGCGCGGCACGGTCATCGCGGTTCCGGCCGTCAATGTCTACGGACTGGAAACCCATTCCCGTTACCTGCCCGACCGACGCGATCTGAACCGCTCCTTTCCTGGAACCTCCTCGGGCAGTCTCAGTTCCCGACTGGCGCGCACCATCTTCGAAGAGATCATCAGCAAGTGCGACTACGGGATCGATTTTCACACCGCGGCCCAGGGACGCACCAATTTTCCCAATGTGCGCGGCGATCTCTCCAATCCGGATGTAAGAAACCTGGCCCGGGCTTTTGGCGCGGGGCTGATCGTCGATGGCGAGGGGCCTGAAGGTTCTCTGCGCGCGGAAGCGGTCAGGGCCGGCGTGCCCACGATCATTCTGGAAGCGGGCGAAATCTGGAAGATCGAACCAGGCCTCGTCGAATTGGGAGTGCGGGGCGCGACCAATGTCCTGAAGCGCCTCAACATGATGGACGGCGACCCGGCGGATCCCCCCTTCCAAAGCCTGATCCGAAGGTCGGTCTGGGTGCGAGCCGATCGCGGCGGCGTGCTGAAGTATCACGTCGCGCCCGGCGACGTCGTGAAGCAGGACCAATTGCTGGCGGTGAATCTCGATATCTTCGGCGGCGAGCAGAACCGGCTCATGTCGCCGGTCGACGGCGTCATCCTGGGCATGTCCACCATGCCGCTGGCCAAACCTGGCGACGCCATCTTCCACGTCGGCGTCGCGCCGGAGGCCATCGGTCGCCTGGAGAAACGCATGTCGCGACCCAAAGGCCAGGCCCTGCATCACCAGATCCGTGAGAACCTGGCGACCAATATTCTCGTCAAGGAACCGGATGAGGGCGAGCCCGCAGACAGCGGGACCACGTCAGCGGGATAGGGCAACGTCCGATCCCGGAGGGACATCCAAGGAAGGGCGACACGCTGCCGTTGTATCCGCGCCGTCCTACCGGAACCGGACGGCTCGTAGGTCCCGTGGGGAGAGACGCCGTCGAGCCCGATTCAACTTTCCCGGAGGAGTCAATGGGACTCGCGGCAACTCGTCCCTCCGGGTCGTGCGGGAGGTTCGTTGGGTGTCCCTGTCAAGGTCCGGCTACTCCGCGTTGCGGCCGCAGCACTTCTTGTATTTCTTTCCGCTGCCGCAGGGACACGGATCGTTGCGGCCGACCTTGGGGGCATTGACAACGGGGATGGCGCGTTCGATTTCCTCGGCGGCCTCCGCAACCATGTCGCCGCCCGTCGGCTGGGCCGGAGCGCCGGCTTCGCCGCCGCCGAACGCATTGAGATCCTGATGTTGTGCCTGGCTGCCGCGGTTGGCGAGACGCAGACGGAAACGCTCCAAGGCCTCGCGACTGGAATGGCCAAGAAAGACGTTGTGACAAATCTCCGTCTTGATATCGACCATCATCTCGTCGAACACCTTGAAGGCCTCGGCCTTGAACTCCAACAACGGGTCGCGCTGGCCGTAGGCCCGCAAGCCAATGCTGTGACGAAGGCTGTCGATCTCATAGAGATGCTCCTGCCACTTCTGATCAATCGCCGCCATGATCAGGTAACGTTCAATGGCCGCCAAGGCCTCCGGCTCCTCAATGCTGGCCTTGATCTCATACGCTTCCTTGACGGCGGCCGTGATCGCCTTGCAGACGCCGAATTGCGCCACATTCATGCCGTGGTAGACCGAACCTGACGGCGCCGCCTCGTCCGACGATGTCGCCGCCTTGAGCAAATCCTCCTCGGGTATGCCGATCGGAAAGGTCAGGTTGGTCCAATCCGCGAGACCGCGGATGTTCCAATCTTCCGGCTCCTTGTCCTGGAAACTGAACTCCTCGACCTTCTGGATGATGACCTCCTCAATCACCTCCATCATGCGATCGTGCACGTTCTCCGCCTCGAGGATCTCATTGCGGAACTCGTAGATCACCGAGCGCTGCTTGTTCATCACGTCGTCGAACTCCAGCGTGCGTTTGCGGATCTGGAAGTTCTGGCCCTCGACACGCTTCTGCGCCGAGCCGATGGAACGATTCAACAAGGGGTGTTCCAACTCCTGGCCTTCTTCCAGACCGACGCGCTCCATGACCTTGCTGATGCGATCGGAGCCGAAGAGACGCATGAGATCGTCCTCCAGGGAGATGAAGAAGTGGGAGGAGCCGGGATCGCCCTGACGCGCGCACCGACCGCGCAGCTGCCGATCGATGCGCCGTGATTCGTGGCGTTCCGTGCCGAGCACGTGCAGGCCGCCGAGCTCCGAAACGCCTTCGCCCAGTTTGATGTCCGTGCCGCGACCGGCCATGTTGGTGGCGATGGTCACCGCGCCGCGTTGTCCGGCGCGCGCGACGATCTCCGCCTCCTTCTCATGGAACTTGGCGTTGAGCACGTTGTGGACGATGCCGGCGCGCTTGAGCATCCGCCCGAGTTGTTCCGAGGTCTCCACCGAAACCGTGCCGACGAGGATCGGACGGCCCTGCTTGTGGATCTCGCGGATCTCATCCAACACCGCGTTGAACTTCTCGCGCTTGGTCTTGTAGACCGTGTCATTGTGATCGATGCGGAGGCAGGGCTTGTTGGTGGGGATCACCAGCACGCCGAGTTTGTAGATGTCGAAGAACTCGGAGGCTTCGGTTTCCGCCGTGCCGGTCATTCCCGCGAGCTTGTGGTAGAGGCGGAAGTAATTCTGGATCGTGATCGTGGCCAGGGTCTGGGTTTCGCCTTCGAGCTCCACGCCCTCCTTGGCCTCCACCGCCATGTGCAGGCCGTCGCTCCAACGACGACCCGGCATCTTGCGGCCGGTGTTCTCATCGACGATGACCACCTTGTTGTTTTCGACAACGTACTGCACGTCCTTCTCGTAGAGGCAGTAGGCCTTCAACAACTGCGAAACGACGTGAATCGTGGAGGCCCGCTCGTCGGACAGCTCCTGAATCTTCGCCTTTTCCTGCGCGCGCTCGTGGGCGTCGAGATCGTCGCGCTGATCAACCTCATGAAAAAGCGTCGAGATGTCCGGCAGCACAAAGGCTTCCGGGTCGCTGGAATTCATGAAGTTGCGACCCTTCTCCGTCAGGTCCGCATCGTGGGACTTCTCATCCATCGCGAAGAAAAGTTCCTCCTTTTGCGCGTAGAGCTCCTTCTTGGTCTGATCGGCGAGCAACTGCAGCTCCGCCTTGATCATCGTGTTGAGGTTGTCCGGATTCTCCAGCAGGGACGCCAGGCGCGGCGAACGGGGCTGGCCCTGCTTCACCTTGTAGAGTTGCAGGCCGATGTCGTAGCGCAACAGTTCCGCTTCCTCGGCCTGGCCGGCCTCCATTTCATCAAGCTGCTTGAGCTTCTTCTTGGCATCGTCGATAAAGCGGTCGCAAAGCTTGCGCTGGGCCTGGATCAGTGACTGGATCTTGGGTCTGGTGGCAACGTAGCGTTCGTTGTCGCTGTTGGCCACCGCGGGTCCGCTGATGATCAACGGCGTGCGCGCCTCGTCGATCAGGATGGAGTCAACCTCGTCAACAATGGCGAAGTAGTGCCCCCGTTGCACCTGATCCTCCTTGCGCGTGGCCATGCCGTTGTCGCGCAGGTAGTCGAAGCCGAACTCCGAATTGGTGCCGTAGGTGATGTCGCAGTTGTACTGCTCGCGGCGCAGCTCGGAATGCTGGGAATTCTGGATGCAACCCACCGTCAGGCCGAGAAAGCGATAGACCGCGCCCATCCACTCGCTGTCACGCGCGGCCAGGTAATCGTTGACGGTGACGACGTGGACCCCGCGCCCGGTCAAGGCATTGAGATAAACCGGAAAGACGCCAACCAGGGTCTTGCCTTCACCGGTCGCCATCTCCGCAATGCGGCCGGTGTGCAGGCCCCAACCGCCAATCAACTGGCAATCATAGGGAACCATTTCCCAAGGCAGCGGATGATCGCGCACCATCACCTCCGTGCCACAGAGTCGTCGACACGCGCTCTTCACCACGGCAAACGCTTCCGGCAGGATCTCGTCCAGCCGCGTCTTCAGCTGCTCCAGATCCTCAATCTCGGACAACTCCTTCTTCCAATCCGCGGTCCTGTTCCGCAGATAGTCGTCGGACTGCGTCTGATACAATTCCTCGAGCTCGTTGATGCGCTCGACGACCGGGTGCATCTTCTTGATCTCGCGCTCGTTCTTCGAGCCAAACACTTTGTTGATGACAAACTTCAGCATGACAAAAAATTGGTTTCCGGCGTCGGGTGTTCGCGACGCGATCAGAACCGGCGAAACTACGGGAACGCCTCAGTCGCGTCAAAAGGATTCAAATGATTCGAATCCGGCAAAATGGGCTCCTGGCAGGCTTACCCCCAAAGACCCGGCCAGAAGCGTTCGTTCCAGCGCGCTGATGCCGCGTGTGCGCCGAGTGTTTTTTTGCTGGCGCTCGACGGCAACCGTCAGACACTTCTGATCAGCATGGATGCTTTTCGGGCCACATCGATCTCCAAGTTCAGTTTGCCCCCTCCGGCGT
>CAZFLK010000080.1:0-23447 GCA_964519245.1 uncultured Verrucomicrobiota bacterium | reverse complement strand
GCCCAGTCCCGCCCAAGCCAACGCGCCCAGCATTCCCGGAGCCAGAAACTTCGCCGCGCGCGGCAGTTCCTCGACGATGCCAAGGTGCGAACGAAACCAACCCTGGATCGGGTCATCATCCTCCAACGGCTCGTTCACAGCCGAAAACAGGAGAACCCAGACGTAGAAAACCCCCAGAAACTTGCCGAAGCTCACCGCCGAATACAGGAGCGCCCGCCAAAGGTAGTCCGTCCGAAACGCCACGCCAACCGGACCAAACTCCATCGTCGGCGTCCACTGCGCGGCCGGCCCCACCGAATGGTAGAAAAAACTCCGCAATCCCAGCAACCCAACCAACGCCATCAGGTAGGACCAACGGCGACCGCCCGACTGCGCCGGAGCCGCCCGCAACCCGGCCATCAGCGAATGCGAGGCAATCGAGGGCTGCAGCCGGGCAAACCCCGACGAGCGCCAGATGACCCACAGCATCAAGGCGCAAAAGTTCAGGATGAGATCAATGAAATCCATCGCGGAAGCTCAGAATTCGAAGCACCGGATCGTGCGGCTTCCCGACGCCCCGATCAATCTCTTTCACCGGTCCGCTCCGGCATTCCCCCCGCCAACCCGCGCCCCGCTCGAGACTTTCCTTGAGAATCCGTCGTATTTGCGCCTACTTTACGCCACACCGGCCGGTTTGCGCCGCAGCGACACAAACCTGGCCTCGAACGGACCGCCGGCAATGCTGTTCATCCCATGGCTCCATCAAAACCATTTCTCCACGTATGGTTTCCGGGACGCCATTGGATTCCATCCCTCACGCTTGCCCTCGCCGCTTGGGTCCTCCCTCCCGCATCCCCCGCCGCCAACCAGCCCCCGACCTTGGCCAACCAGACGTTCGACATCGATGAGAACGCCGCCGCGGGAACCTCGCCCAACCCAAACAACGGCGTCGTCGTCGCAGACGATCCCGACCTGCCCCCAAATCAACTGGTGTTCCGTATTCTCGACGGCAACCAGGATAACGCCTTCAATATCGATCCCGCCACCGGCCGCTTGACCGTCGCCAATCCAGCCGCCCTCGATCACGAGCGCTTCAGTGTCTTTCAATTGACTGTGGAGGTGGTCGACGACGCCGGGGGCGAACTCTTCTCCCTGGACAACGCCTTCGATATCACTCCGGACGCCCACGACACCCGCGCCGTCCTGCTCCACGACATGAATCACGACGGCCTCGTCGACCTGATCGTCGGAGACTACAACCGCCCGAATCTTCTGGTGACCAACACAGGCTCCGCAGGCAACCCCTTCGACGGCTCCAACGTGATTGTCATCGGAACCCAGGCCGGCGCCACCCGTTCCGCCGTCATCGTCGATTTCGACGGCAACGGGGCGCCGGATGTCGCCTTCGCCAACGACGCTTCGGTCAATCACATCGCCCTCAACAACGGTTCCATGATCCCTTTCGACGCAACCTCCAACTCCAGCATCACCGGCGACTCCCAGGCGTCGACCGCCATCGCCGCGGCCGACACCGACGCCAACGGCCATCCGGATCTCATCGTGGGCAACAGCGGGGCGCGCAACCGGCTCTACCGCAACAACGGCTCGGGCTCCCCCCTGGCCAACCTCGCGGGTGAATTCGCCGATGAAGACGGGCTCGTCACCCACGCCATTGCGCTCGCCGACTTCGATGGCAATGGCTTCGTGGACCTCGTGGATGGCGCCAGCGGCGACCGCCTCCAACTGCGCCCCAACAACGGCGCGCCGGGATTCAACCCCTTCGAGTTCGTCACCTCCTCCGCCATCGGCAGCGCCGCCAACGCCACCCGCGCGCTGCTGGCCGCCGACGTCAATGGCGACGGCGCTCCCGACTTGATCGAGGGCAACGCCGACGCGCAGGCCAACCTGATCTATTTCAATGCCGGCTTCGGCCCGGGACTGGAACCCTTCGCTGGCGTGGAAGGCGTCTCCTTTTCAGCCGACCGACACGACACCTTCGCGCTGGCGCTCGGCGATCTCAACGGAGACGGCATCCCCGATCTCGTCGTTGGCAACAGCGGCCCCGCCCCCGGAGCGATCAATCGCATCCACCTCCACTCCGCCCCCGGTTCGCCGTTCGGCGAAGGAATCGACCTGACCTCCGACGCACACCAGACCCGATCCCTGGCCATCGCCGACATCAATCAGGACGGAGCCCTGGACATCGTCGTCGGCAACAAAGACCAACCCAACCGCCTCTATCTCAACAACCTTCGTTCCGCCACCGCGACCGTCACCATCCACGTCAACAATTTGAACGAGCCGCCCACGGCCCTGGATCAAGTCTTCTCCGTCGCCGAGAACCCCGCCTCCGGGACCGTCGTCGGCACAGTGACCGCCAGCGATCAGGACGGCGACGAACTGACGTTCACTTTCGATCCGGAGATCCATCCCGCCTTCGCGCTCGACGCCGTCACCGGCGTCATCACCGTCAAGGACCCGGACCTGATCGACTTCGAGCAAACCCCGATCGTGACCATCGACGCCGTGGCCCGGGAAGTCGGCGGGCCGACGCCTGCCGTAACCTCTTTCCAAATTGAAATCCAGGTTGCCAATCGGAACGAACCTCCAACCATCACGCCGGAACAGGACTTCACCATCGACGAGAACACGCCGAATGGCGCCCTCATCGGCGTGATCGCCTTCGTCGATCAGGATCTCGCAAACTCCCCCCCGGACACCCATTCGTTCGCGATCACTGGAAATGACAGCGGGGCTTTCGAATTGGCGACGACAACTGGTGAACTGAGGGTCAGGGACACGACCCAACTGGACGCGGAGATCACGACCTCCTTCACCCTGACCATCACGGTCACCGACAGCGGACTGCTCTCAGACAGCCAGACCGTGACGATATTTCTGAACAACCTTCCCGAACCGCCCGCGCTCCCCCCGGGCCAGATGTTCGCCATCCCCGAGAATGCCGGTCCCGGCGCGCTCGTTGGACCGGGCATGGGGCGTGTCCTGGTCTCGCCCCGGGAAACCGGCGTAACCTACTCCTTCTCCTTGCTCGGCGAGTCCCCTTTCGCCATCGATCCCGACACCGGCGCACTCACCGTCGCCGAACCCGCGGCGTTGAATTACGAACCCCTCGCCCCCAACTTTTTCTTCGATGTGCTTGTGCAGGTCGCCGATGATCACGCCCCCAGCCAGTCATCCACCGCCACCGTGCGAATCCAGGTCGAGGACGTCAATGAACCGCCCTCGCTGGAACCCGGCCAAAGCTTCGACATCGCGGAACACCTGCCCGAAGGCTCGGTCGTGGGAATGCTGCAATTCAGCGATCCGGACCTGAATGACACCCCGGTCTTCACTTCCGACTCGCCGGCCTTCTCGATCGACTCGTCGGGCGTCATCACCGTGGCCGATTCCAAACTGGTGGATTTCGAAACCGCCATGACCTTGACGCCCGAGGTAACCCTCACCGACCGCAACGGGGCCGGCCTCTCCACCGTCCAAAGCATCACCATCAACCTATCCGATCGCAACGACCCGCCGGAGATTGCGCTTCCTTCCTCAGTCTTGCTGCTGGAAGACACGTTCCTGGATATTCCGGACATCGTGGTGTCCGAGAACGGCAATGGAGCAGCCCCCCTGCTCGTTGACCTCTCCGTCGCCCACGGCTCGCTGGCGCTCCTCTCAGGCGGGGGCCTGACCTTGGTCGACGGCGACGGCTCGAACGGAAGCCTCCGGTTCTCGGGGTCACAGGCCGCCCTCAACACCGCGCTGGCCGCCGGCATACGCTTCACCCCATCGGAAAACTACAGCGGAGACGACATCCTGACCATCACCGCAGATGACCAGGACGACGCCGGCGTCGGCGGACGCGCAACGGCAAGCGAGGAACTTGCCCTCACAATCGTCCCGGTCAATGACGCCCCCTCGGCCAACGTCTCGCCGTTGCCCGCCATCCTCGAAGACGCTGGCCCCAAAACCATTCCGGACTGGGCCCTGGTCTCCACCGGCCCCGCTTCCGAGAACGGACAGGAAATCCTGTCCTTCCTCGTCGCGAACGTGGACGAATCCTTCTTCTCCATCCCTCCAAGCGTGGACCTGGACGGACGCCTCACCTTCGAAACCGCAGCGGACGTGAACGGGCAAACCTCCTTCACATTGCAGGTCAGGGACAACGGCGGAACCGCCCACGGCGGACAGGACTTGTCGCCGCCGCTCGACATCTCGGTGACCGTCATCGCGGTGAACGACGCTCCCACGTTTACGGCCGTCGCTCCACCATCCGTCAAGGAGGATTCCGGAAGCCACCTTCTCACCGGCTGGATTCAACAGGCCAGCGTCGGCCCATCCGATGAATCCGGCCAGGCCTTGAGCTTCGTCGTCGAGAACCTCAGCGACGAGTTCGCATTCACATCCCCGCCAAGCGTCGCGCCCGACGGGTCCCTGAGCTTTTCCCTGAGCCCGAACGCGAACGGCGCGGTGACATTCGACGTCGTCGCCCAAGACAATGGCGGCGTGGAAAACGGGGGAGTCAACCAGTCCGCCCCGCAGACGTTCTCCCTGTCGATCGTTCCGGTCAATGATCCCCCATCCGCCCAACTCATCGCGCTGCCCGAGTTTACGGAGGACGCCGGCCCTCAAACCATCGGCTCATTTGCCGAGTTTTTTCCCGGCCCGGAGAACGAATCCGGCCAGGAGGTTTCCATGTTTGTCATAACCGGACTCACCAACCCCGCGCTTTTCCTGCACCCCCCCACGCTCAACAACAACGGCGACCTTTCGTTCACTCCGGCGGCCAACGCCCACGGGTCCGCGACCTTCCAGGTGTCCGTCCGCGACAACGGCGGCTCGGCAAACGGCGGGTCCGACACCTCCCCCGAGCTGCCGGCATCCATCGTCATCCTGCCGGGCAACGACGCTCCCGTCATTCAATTGCCCGCAACCCAGCCTTCCGGCGTCGAAGACCGGCAACTCCTCCTCTCCGGCATCCAGATCAACGACATCGACGCGTCCAATGAATCGCTGCGCGTCAACCTTTCCATCTCCCATGGCTCGCTGACGCCAACCGAGGGAACGGCCCTGTTCTTCCCGGATTTCGACGGCTCCGACGGGACCTTGGAGTTCGTCGGTTCCCAGTTTCGGCTCAACCAGTCCTTCGCCAGCGGCTTCCTCTTCACCCCCGACACGGACTTCTTCGGCGTCGCCACGCTGACCATCTCCGTCAACGATCTCGGCAACTCCGGCGACGGCGGCCCCATGAGCGCCACCGCGACATTGAACGTCGCCATCCAGGCTGAAAACGATCCCCCAATCTCCTCGGGAATCCCCGACTACCGGATCCCCAGGAACGCGCTGACCGCCGTGATTGACCTGGGGGCGTCATTCCATGATGCCGAGGACGAAGACAGCGAACTCGATTTCACCATCGCCCAGAACACTCATCCCGGGCTGTTTGCCAATGTCGGGATCGACGCCCCATCCGCCGCCCTGACCCTCGTTCCAACGCCCAACGCCACCGGGGTGGCCCGCATCACCATCGCCGCAACTGACCGCGACGCCGCCAGTGTCGCCGCATCATTCTTCGTCCACATCCGGGATACCAGGGAAAGCCAACTCGCGTCGCCGTCGCCCGCGCCGGAAAACTGGTTCGGGCAAGGCGTCGCCATTCATGAAAACCTGCTTGCGGCCGGCGTCTGGCAGGATGATCAACCTGGCGAAAACGCCGGCTCGGCCCACCTGTTCCAACGCATTCCCGGCGCCCGGGACGACTGGACGATGCTCAAGGCCTTCACCCCCCCGGGTGTGGCGCCCGGCGACGCTTTCGGTCGCTCGGTCGCCATCGACGGAGACTCCCTCGCTGTTGGCGCCGTCGAGGCGGTCCATGTCTTTCAGCGCGACCAGGACGGTCCGGATGCGTGGGGACGCATCGCAAGACTTGCGGCCGCCGTTCCGACTGAGGGCGCGCAGTTCGGTTGGAGCGTCTCCCTCAGCGGCGACACGCTGATGGTCGGGGCCATGCTGGAAGAGGTTGCGGGACAACCGAACGCCGGCGCGGTCTACGTCTTCGAACGCCATGTCCCCGCAGTCGATGAATGGGGACTGACCCGCCGGATCGTCGCCGACGACGCGGCCGCCAATCGACAATTCGGCTTCTCAATCCAGATTCATGGCGACACGGCCATCGTCGGCTCGCCAGCCGGCAGCGCCGGATCCGCCTACGTGCTCGAGCGCAATGCGGGCGGACAGGATCAATGGGGGCAGGTCGCCAAACTCCAGGCTTCCGGACTTGCCGCCGATGCCTGGTTCGGCAGGACGGTCGCCCTGGAGGTGGACACCATCGCCGTTGGAGCCTACCGCGACGCCCCGCACGGCGAGCATTCTGGCTCTGCATTCGTCTTCGCCCGCAATCAAGACGGCCCCGGCGCCTGGGGCGAGGTCGCCCGCCTTTCCGCGCCCGACGGCGCCGTCGGCGATTTCTTCGGCTACTCCGTCGCCGTCTCGGGAGACAGGGTCTTCGTCGGAAGCCAGCGCGATGACGATGCCGGATCCAATTCGGGCTCCGTCTATCAGTTCCTCCGCAACCAACATGGCCCGGATCGCTGGGGGCTGATCAAGAAGCTCAACGCATCAAACGCGGCGGCGGGCGCCATGTTCGGTTTCGCCATCGCCGCGCATCGGGACACCTTGGCGGTCGGGGCCTTGGGTGAATCCAGTCAGGCCAATGAGGCCGGCGCTATCTACGCCATCCGCGAGGGCTCGCCGCTTGAGGAATTTCGAATGGCTCATTTCCCGCTGCAGGACCTCGCCCATGCAGACAAGCGCGCCACGGTCTGGGGAAACGAAGCCGATCCGGACCAGGACGGCGACTCCAATTTCACCGAGTTCATTGCCGGCTTGAACCCCAACGACGCCGCCTCCAGATTCCTCTTCACTGTCGACACGCCGCCGACCTCGCCAACGGATCGCCGACTGCTGTTCGGGCCCGTCGTCCCGGGACGAAGTTACTCCATCGAGTTCAGCGACAACCTTGGCTCCGCTCCCTTCGCGCCGCTCGAACAACCTCTCACGCCTGAACCCGACAACATGCGCAGCGTCATCGTGGCGCCCGGGTCAACCTTTCGCGCCTACCGCGTGGAAATCCGTTTCCCGTAATCTTCAGGGGCCGGGCCGCAACTCATCCGGCGGGCTGAACAATCACCTTCATCAGGCCTTCCTCGCCGGAATAAAGCCGGTCGAACCAACCCGGAGTCTCGGCCAGCGATGCACGCGCGGTGATGAACGGCTCAACCTTGATCTTTCCCTCGGCAAGCATTCGCAGCGAATCAGGAAACTCGGAATTCGACGCGCAACTGCCATAAATGGTCAGTTCCCGGGTCACCACCGCCTGCATCGGCAGTTCCACCGTGGGAGCCAGGTTGCCGACAAACGTGATGTGCCCCCCGCGCCTCACAACTTCCACCGCGGTCTTCACCGTCGGCGTGGCTCCCACGACTTCCATGGCGATGTCCACGCCGTTGCCGCCCGTCAAATCATTCACCGCGGCCATCACGTCGTCCGTCTTCGGATTCAACGTCAGGTCCGCGCCAAGGGTCTTGGCCAGTTCGAGTTTCTCATCGGCCAGGTCAACAGCGACCACCTTTCCGCAGCCGGCGACCTTCAACGCCTGCACCGTCAGCAGCCCGATCATCCCCGTCCCGACCACCACCGCAGTCTCGCCCCCCTTGATTGGGGTTCGCCGAACCGCGTGCATCGCGACCGTCGTCGGTTCCGTCATGGCCGCGTGGTCAAAGGAAACATCATCCGGCACTGAGTACAGGTTCCGGGCCGGCACGGAGACGAACTCGGCGAATGCCCCGTCGCGTCGAAACTCATCGCACGATACACCCAGCACCTTGCGGTCGTCGCAAAGGTTGGTCTCACCACGCCGGCAATACTCGCACTTGCCGCAGGATAGCATCGGATTGAAGGTCACCCGCGCCCCGGCCTCCACGCCCTCAACGGCGCCTCCCAATCTCTCCACGGACCCCGCAGCCTCATGCCCCATGATCAAGGGCGGTTTGCGGCGGCCGCTGCTGCCGTCCCAACCATGAATGTCGCTGCCGCAAATCCCGCAGGCCTGGACCCGAATCAAGACCTCATCCTCCGCCACCTCCGGCTCCGGCAGGTCCGCAACCTTCAACTGTTTGTATTCTTCAAGAAGCAATGCCTTCATCGGCGCGATTCTTCGCTGACAGCCGCGGCAAGCACAACGCTTTTCGCGGACGTGATTGAAACCGGGACGAGAAAGACGGATCGCGGCGCGGCTGTGTCGGAGACCAACCGCAGCAGCGTGCCCCGGCCAGGGCGTCTTGGTCTGTCTCTGCGCGGATCGACCGAGCAAGGCGCTGCGGCTGATCCCGAAGACGGGACCCAGCCGCGCTCCGCCCAGTTTCAATCGCGCCGGCTCTTCGCGGATCGCCTCCTTCGGTGTTGTCTCGGCATTCGTTCTTTGCAAGATTCACGAATCCTGATGATCGCCCGATCAAGACAGCCCTTGCTTGCTCACGCCCGTCGCCTCGCTCTCGCTGGGAGCTGCGCTCTCGCCTTGACGACCGCAACCGCGCACGCCGCGCTCCGAGCCGAGTTCCTGGCCGAACACTGCCTCGACTGCCACGACGCGGAGATTTCCAAGGGCAATCTGAATCTCGAGTCTCTACTCAACAAACCGCTGCAAAACGACACCGAGATCTGGGAGAAAGTCGTCCGTCGCCTGCGCGGGCGCCAAATGCCTCCGGCTGACCGGAAACGCCGACCGACCGAAGCGGAGTACGTCCACATCCTGCACGATCTCGAATCCGACCTGGCCGCGCTCGCCCGGGAACGCCCTCGCCCCGGCCGCGTCGAGACCCTGCGCCGGCTCAACCGTACGGAATACCAAAACGCCATCCGCGACCTGCTCCATTTGGACATCGACGCCGCCAAGCTGTTGCCGGCCGATGATTCCAGTCACGGTTTCGACAACATCACGGTAGGCGAGCTCTCGCCCACCCTGCTGACCCGCTACATTGCCGCCGCCCAGAAGATCGCCCGCCTGGCAGTCGGCTCGCGAACGTCCCCCGATGGGGCCACGTTTCGCGTCCCGCCCGACAAGACCCAGGAGCAGCGCGTTCCCGGACTCCCCATCGGCACCCGCGGCGGCGCCTTGATTCCCTACAACTTCCCCGCCGACGGCGAGTATGAGATCCAGGTCCACCTCACCCGCGACCGCAATGAAAAGGTAGAGGGACTCAACGGCTCCCACCAACTCGAAATACTCCTCGACCGCAAGCGCGTAGAAAACTTCACCGTGAAGCCGCCGAAGAACGGGCGCGACCACACCAAGGTCGACGCCAACCTCAAAACGCGGATCCGGGTCGCCGCCGGCCCGCATGACCTCGGCGTCACCTTCGTCGCCAAACCCTACGCGCTGATCGAGACCAAGCGGCAGCCCTACCTGTCCCGCTACAACTACCACCGCCACCCGCGGCAATCGCCCGCCGTCTTCCAGGTGTCGATCACCGGCCCATTCTCGGCCGAGGCTCCGACCAGGCCCGTTGGAGCCGCGTCGACGCCTGCCCAGATGCGCATTTGGGGCGGATTTCCTGCCGGCGGCGACAAAAGCGGCGGGTCCTTTGCCAGGGAGATCCTCGCCCGGATCGCCCGACGCGCCTTCCGCCGCCCGGTCACCGACGCCGATCTGGAGCGCCCCTTGCAATTCTTCCGGGAGACCTACAAGGGGACGAGCGGCGAGGGCTTCCATCAGGGCATCGAAGCCGCCCTCAGCGCCATCCTTGTCAGTCCGCAGTTTCTCTTCCGCATTGAGAACGAACCCGCCAACGCCAACCCGGGGACCGTTTTCCAACTGAGCGACCTTCAACTCGCCACCCGCCTGTCTTTCTTCCTCTGGAGCAGCATCCCTGACGACCAACTCCTCAACGTCGCGGAGGCCGGCAATCTCAACGAACCCGCCGAGTTGAAACGACAAGTCCTGCGCATGCTCGCTGATCCGAAATCCGCCGCCCTCGTCGACAACTTTGCCAACCAGTGGCTCTACCTCCGCAACCTCGGATCCATCACTCCCAACCACCGACTCTTCCCCGACTTCGACGACAACCTCCGGCAGGCCTTCAAGCGCGAGACCGAGTTGTTCTTTGCCAACGTCCTCAATGAAGACCGCCCCGTCACCGACCTGCTCAAGGCCGATTACACCTTCCTCAACGAACGCCTGGCCCGACACTACGGGATCCCGCGCATCCACGGCAGCCGCTTCCGCAAGGTGGCCTTGAATGCCGACGACCACCGCGGAGGCCTGCTGCGCCACGGCAGCATCCTGACCGTCACGTCCTACGCAACCCGCACTTCGCCGGTCATTCGCGGCGACTGGGTCATGAAAAATATCCTGGGCATCCACCTGCCGCCCCCGCCGCCCAATGTGCCCGAACTCGGGGAGAACTCGGTCGACGCCAATCTCCCCTTCCGCGAACGTTTCAAGGAACACCGGGCCAACAAATCCTGCGCCGTCTGCCATGACATGATCGACCCCATCGGCTTCGCCCTGGAAAACTACGACGCGATCGGGCGCTGGCGCGCGCAGGAGAGCGGACGCCCCATCGACGCCGCCGGCGCGCTCCCCGACGGCTCCCGGTTCGATGGCGTCGCAGGACTTGAACGACGACTCCTCGAACGCCCCGAAATCTTCGCCGCCGCCTTCACGGAAAAACTCCTCACCTTCGCCCTCGGTCGGGGCCTGGAAGGTTTCGATGGCCCGGCCGTGCGAACCATCCTGACCGACGCCGCCCGGGACGACTACCGAATGTCCGCAATTATCCTTGGAATCGCCAACAGCGTTCCGTTTAGAATGAAGGAAATCCCATGATCCTGACCAAGAAAGCCCTGCCTCGCCGCACCTTCCTGAAAGGCGCGGGCGCCTCATTGGCCCTGCCGCTGCTCGACGCCATGGTCCCCGCTGCGACCGCGCAGGCCAGGACGCCCGCCAAACCCGTCCGCCGCCTGGGCTATGTCTTCATGCCCATGGGCTGCGACCTCACCCGGTGGACGCCGCCCGGGGGCGGGAAGCTCGACAAGTTGTCTTACATCCTCAGCTCCCTCGAGCCCGTCAAGCAGGACGTCACCATTGTCTCCAACATGGAACTCGCCAACGCCTACCCCGGCTCCCACGCGACGTCCAACTCCGCCTTCCTCAGCTGCGCCAAGGCCAAGGTCACCGAAAGCACGGACTACTTCCTCGGAACCACCGTCGACCAGATCGCCGCCCGGCACATAGGCCAGGAGACCCAACTTCCCTCGCTCGAACTGGCAATGGACCTGCTCAAGCTCGTCGGCCAATGCGACAACGGCTACGCCTGCGTCTACCAGAACAACCTCTCCTGGTCCTCGCCCACCACGCCGCTTCCCGCCGAAGCCCATCCGCGGATCGTGTTCGAGAGCCTCTTCGGCGAGGGCGGCAGCGCCGCCGAACGCCAGGCCGCGCTCAAGCGGCGAGCCAGCCTCCTGGATTTCATCAGCGAAGACATGGCTCGTCTCAAACGCGAACTCGGCCCCGCCGACCGCGCCAAGGTTTCCAGCTATCTCGATTCCGTCCGCGAAGTCGAACGCCGCATTCAGGCGGCGGAAAAACAGGCCAAGGACATCGAACTGCCGGATCTGGACCGCCCTTTGGGCGTTCCGGCCGCCTACGCCGAACACGCCCGTCTCATGTTCGACCTCCAACTGCTCGCGCTGCAGGGCGATGTCACCCGCGTGACCACTTTTCAACTCGCGCGGGAGACCAGCAATCGCACCTATCCCGAGATCGGCGTCCCGGAACCCCACCATCCCCTTTCCCACCATGGCAACGACCCAGGCAAACTGGAGCGCATGGCCAAGATCAACCGCTTCCACGTCTCCCTGTTCGCAGAGTTCATCGAGAAATTGAAGAACACGAAGGACGGCGACGGCTCCCTGCTCGATCATTCGCTCTACCTCTACGGCTCGGGCATGGGCAACCCCAACGTGCATGACCACACCAATCTGCCGACCATTCTCGCCGGCGGCGCGGCGGGCAACATGCGCGGTGGACGCCACATCCGGTTTGACCAACCCACCCCGCTCGCCAATCTCCACCTTTCCCTGCTCAACAAGGCCGGTGTCCCGCTTGAGAAGTTTGCCGACAGCAACGGCAAGGTCGATGAGTTGTTCGAACCGCTGTCGATCTGACCACGCCAAGTCCCCTCCCGCGGAGGGGATATTCCGATCTCATTTCCCGCGCAGCGGAAAATGAGATCGGAATCGGGGTGGGTCCGCCCGAACTTGCAACCGACTCTGGAAACAAATGCCGCCGAAACCATGAATCCCCCCGGAATCGCCATCCTCCTTCTCGCCCTCCTGATCCCCTTCGCCGCATCGGCACAGGACGCCCCGCTCGCAGACGCCGCCGAGCAACGCGACGCCGCCGGCATCCAACGACTCCTCGCCCGCGGGGTCGATGTCAACGCCGCCCAAATCGACGGCATGACCGCCCTCCACTGGGCCGCGCACTACGACGACCTGGCCACGGTTGAAACGCTGCTCAAAGCCGGAGCCAAGGCCGGCGCCGGGAACCGCTACGAGGTCACGCCGCTGCATGCCGCCTGCCTCAATGGCAACGGCCCGATGACCGAGGCCCTGCTCAAGTCCGGCGCCGATCCCAATGCAAAACTTCCCGAAGGCGAAACCGCCCTCATGACCGCTGCCCGAACCGGCGCGCCGGGCCCCATCAAGGCCCTCTTGAAGAACGGGGCCGAGGTGAACACCCGCGGCCGCAACCGGCAGACCGCCCTCATGTGGGCCGCCGCCGAAGGCAATCTCGAGGCCGTGCGTCTGCTGATGGACGCCGGAGCCGACATCCGCGCCGCGCTCGATTCCGGATTCACCGCCCTGTTCTTCGCCATTCGCGAAGGCAAAACCGACGTCGTGGAAGCGCTGCTCAGCGCGGGAATCGATATCAACGAGACCGCGGAACCCAAGCGAGGACGCCTGCCTCGAGGCACAACGCCGCTCTCCCTCGCCATCGAGAACGGCCACTTCGAACTCGCCGCCAAGCTCCTCGAAGCCGGGGCCAACCCGAACGACGCCCGCACCGGCTATCCTCCCTTGCATCAACTCTCCTGGGTGCGCAAACCAGACGGCGGCGACGGACCGGACGACCTGCCGCCGCCCGATGGCTCAGGTGCCCTGACCAGCCTGCAGTTTGTCCGCAAACTGGTCGACGCCGGCGCGGACATCAACGCCCGCATCCGCCGCGGCAAGAAACACTGGCCGGGCGCCACGCCCTTCTACCTCGCCGCCTGGAAGGCCGACCTTCCCTACATGAAAACCCTCCTGGAACTCGGGGCCGATCCCCTGATCAACAGCGCCGACGGCAGCACCCCCCTCATGGCGGCCACCGGCATCGGCCGCACCATGGAGGCCGCCTCCGCCGGAACCGAGGAGGAGATCCTCGCCGCTGTCGAGTTCCTGCTCGGACTCGGCATCGACATCAACGCCGTCAACAAGGTCGGCGAAACCGCCATGCACGGCGCCGCCTACAAGAATCTTCCCAAGGTCGTCCAACGACTCGACGAACGAAACGCCAACGCCAAGGTCTGGCACAATCGCAACAAATATGGCTCCACGCCCTATCTCATTGCCGCCGGTTACCGCCCGGGAAACTTCAAGCCATCCTACGAAACGATGGACGCCATCAAGGTCGCCCTTGCCCGCCACAACATCCAGCCCACCGAGGAACCGCCCGCCCGCATCGATCCCTACGCCAAGGTGAAGAAGAAAGGCTCCCAACAGCCTGTCAAACTGTTCAACGGCTGGAATCTTGACGGGTGGGAGATCCAGAACGGCGGCCGGTTCTCCGTCGAGGATGGACTGCTGAAGATCAACAAGGGCACGGGTTGGCTGCGCTCCGAGAAAACCTACGCCGACTTCACCCTCTTCATGGAATTCCGTTTCCTCGAACCGCAGGCCAACAGCGGCATCTTCGTCCGCACCGGCCCCACCAGCAAGCAGGACGAGAACGGCTGGCCCGACAACGGATACCAGGTGCAATGCATGGACTCACTCAAGGGCAAACCCCTCGCCACCATGCTTCCCTACGGAGCCCCGCCCTTTGAACACAAGTCGGATCTCAAGGCGCTGAAGAAGGCCTATAAACCCGCCGGCGAATGGCACACCTACGAAATCACCGCCAAGGGCGAGACGCTCAAGGTAATACTCAACGGCAGCCTGATCACCACCTGCGCCGGCATCAAGAACAAGACCGGCCACATCGGCATCCAGGCCGAACACGGCCTCCTGGAATTCAGGAAGATTGAGTTGCTTCAACTCTCGCCCAACAGCATTTCCAAGTAGGGCAGATCCGCCGGCGAGGTCGCCTTCGGATTGGGATCGGGGGATTCGACCAGTTTCACGGATTGTCCGATCAGTTCACAGGCCGCGGTGTCATCGGTGATCGCCACCCCCTGCTTCTTCACCTCGGCCAGAGCCCGCCGAATCACATCGATCCGAAATGTCTGCGGCGTCTGCACAGCCCAGAGGCGCGCGCGCTCGGGATGCCCGGAGATGGTCTCGCCGTCGTCGCTCTCCTTGATGGTGTCAATCACGCGCTGCGCCGCCACCGCGGCTCCGCCGGCATCCGCTGCCTCAACCGTCGCCCGGACCAACTCGCCCGTCACACAGGGCCGCGCCGCATCATGGATCGCCACGATCCGACATGCGTCTGAAACCGCGGCCAATCCCTTGCCCACGGAATCCTGCCGCTCCGCGCCGCCCGCGACGCAACGCCAGGGCTTGGCCAATCCCATGGCCGCTGCCATCGCTTCGAAGTCCGACTGCATGCCGTCGCGCACGACCACGACGATCTCGTCGACAACCTCGGCCGCGTCGAGTCGACGCCACGTGTGTTCGACGATGGGACGCCCCGCGACCTCGAGGAACAATTTGTCCACATTCGCTCCCATCCGAGCGCCCTTGCCGGCCGCCACCATGACTACGGAAACCATGGCACAAGTCTTGGGGGAGTCGCCGATTTCAGGCAAGGGTTTTGGGGACTAAGAGGCAATCACTCTGGCACGCGCGCTGCAGGGGACGTTCCGCATTGATCCCCGCCCGTCACGGTCGTATAAACTGCTCTGAAGCAACTCCCTCGGCATTCATGAACCGCATCACCCTCAGGCTTACTCCTCTCACCGTCCTCACCCTCTTTCTGGCCGGCTTGGCCGCCCTTGCGGCCCCGTCAAGCAAGCCCGTCGAGAAACCCAACGTCGTGCTCATCCTGGTGGACGATCTCGGCTGGATGGACCTGAGCTGCCAAGGCAGCGGCTACTACGAGACCCCCAGCATTGACCGGCTGGCGAAGGAGGGCATGCGCTTCACCGACGCCTACGCGGCCTGCGCCGTCTGCTCACCGACCCGGGCCGCCGTCATGACCGGACGTTATCCCGCGCGCATCGGCGTCACCGACTGGATCCGCGCGCGCTTTCAGGGCGGCAAGATCCCGGAGAACAAGAAGAACCCGACCCAATACGTCGGCAACCGCGAGCTCCTTTGCCCGCCCAACCCGCTCTGGATGGAACACAAGGAAGTCACCATCGCCGAAATGCTCAAACAGGCCGGCTACGCGACCTGTCACATCGGCAAGTGGCACCTCGGTCCGGACGATTGGTATCCGGAGCATCAAGGCTTCGACCTCAACATCGGTGGCTGCGACTTCGGCCAACCGCCCAGCTACTTCGATCCCTACACCAAAAAGAAACAAGGCGACATCCCCACCCTAAAAGCCCGAAAAGAGGGCGAATACCTGACCGACCGCGAAGGCGACGAGGCGGAACGCTTCATTCGCGACCACGCCGACAATCCCTTCTTCCTCTACTACGCGCCCTACGCCGTTCACACCCCAATCCAAGCGCGCAAGGACCTTCAGAAACGCTACGAGGCCAAGGAGACGACCAACCAGAAGAACGCCGCCTACGCCGCCATGATCCACAGCCTCGACGACGCCGTCGGGAAGATTCTTGCAACCCTGGACGAACTCAAGTTGAGCAAGAACACCTTGGTCGTCTTCACCTCCGACAATGGCGGCCTGGACAACAACGACAATCCGACTGACAACGCTCCGCTCCGCGCCGGCAAGGGAACGCCCTATGAGGGCGGCATTCGCGTTCCCTTTCTCGTCCGCTGGCCCGGCAAGGTCACCGCCGGAGCTCTCAGCCGGCAACCGGTCATCAGCGTAGACTGCCTCCCGACCATCCTCGAGGCAACCGGCGTCAAGCCCCCCAAGGGAATCGAACTGGACGGCATTTCCCTGCTTTCACACTTGGCAAGCAATGGGACCAAGCGCCTCGACCGCCCCTCCTTGTTCTGGCATTTCCCACACTACCGCGGCCGCGGCATCACTCCCTACAGCATCATTCGTCGCGGTCCCTGGAAACTGATCCAACGCCACGACGGCTCCGGCTCCGAACTTTTCCATCTGAACAACGACCGCGCCGAGTCCAACGATCTCTCCAACCAGATGCCCCAAATCGTCCGCGCGATGAAAAACGAACTCAATCACCACCTGAAGCAGGTCGGCGCCCGCATGCCCAAACCCAACCCCAACTTCAAGAAATGAAGTGCCAGCCCGGCCAGAACGACCTGAACCGAGCCGTCGACAACGCGACAGCGTCTTGGCCTGCGGCGCTGTGCGCCGCCTTGCCGCGCGTCCGTATTTCAACCCGTCAGCCAATGACTGGAGATAACCCGCCCTTCCTCCAAGACCACCAGCGCATGAACGTAATCCCCGCATGAAGCCTTTCTACAACAGTTCCCAAAGCCTCGTCGCCGCGGGCCTCCTTCTCCTCACGGCGCTCACCGCAACCGCCGCCGATTCAGACTTCCATCTCGATTGGTCCACCGACGGCGTCCTCGTCAGCGAAGGGGACCAAAAGGTCCTCTTCTACCAGCGCGCAACCAAGTCCTTGGACGGGAAATACCCGCGCGCCAACTACCTCCATCCCGTCTACGATCTCGATAGCAAGGTCATCACCGACGACTTCCCCAAGGACCACTTTCATCACCGCGGCATCTTCTGGACCTGGCACTATTTCGAGCACAACGGCGAAAAGATCGGCGATCCCTGGAGTTGCCGGGACGTCGTCTGGGACGTGGTCAACGTCGAGCAGGCGCGGGCGCGCGATCGCCACTCGATCACTCTCCAGGCCGACGTGGTCTGGAAATCCCCGAACCGCGTCTCGGACGCACGCGCCTTCGGAGCCGGCGAGCAGCTCCTGCCGCTCGTCAAGGAAACCACCTTCATCCGCATCCACAAGGCCGAACCCGACCATCGCAAGATTGACTTCGAAATCCGGCTGCGCGCGCTGGTCGACAATCTCAAGCTCGGCGGTTCCGAGGACGACAAGGGCTACGGCGGCTTCTCCACCCGGATCAAGCTGCCCAAGGACCTGCAGTTCGTCGGACGGGAGGGCTCCGTGGAGCCGAACCGCCTCGCCGTCGAAGCCGGTCCCTGGCTGGATTTCTCGGGATCCCTGAACGACACCGGTGAGACATCCGGCCTTGCCATCCTGCAACATCCCACCCTGCCCGACTTTCCACAAAAATGGATCCTCCGCCGCAAGACCAGCATGCAGAACCCTCAATGGCCGGGGAACGACCCCGTGCTGTTGCCCCGGGACAAACCGGTCATCCTTCGGCATCGCATCGTCATCCATCGCGGCGACGCCAAGGCCGCCCAGATCGACCGTCTCCAACGTGAATACGAAAAGGAAACAAGCCCCCTCGCCAAGATGCGCTTCGCCAGTCCGGCCAAGCCCACGCTGCCTGGCGCCCGCACCGAGATCTACAAGACTGTGGACGGAAACCAACTCCCCATCCACATCTACGAGCCCAAGGGCCACCAGCCCGGGGATAAGCGACCCGCCATCGTCTTCTTCTTCGGCGGCGGCTGGAAGAACGGCAGTCCCGGACAATTTGAACAACACTGCAAGTATCTCGCCTCCCGCGGCATGGTCGCCATGACCGCAGAATACCGCGTCCTTTCCCGTCACGGCGTGCGGGCCATCGATTGTTTCATGGACGCCAAATCCGCCATCCGTTGGGCGCGCGCCAACGCCGATCGCCTGGGCGTCGCCCCGGATCGTCTCGCCGCCGGCGGCGGCTCCGCCGGAGGTCACCTTGCCGGCGCCTTGGGAACGATGCCTCATCTCGGCGATCCCGTGGGAGCCAGGCAGATCAGCGCCGTCCCCAATGCCCTGGCGCTGTTCAATCCCGCCCTGGTCCTGGCGCCGGTCGACGGGGTCGTCCTCGCCGAGCCCCCCTTCCCCACGGAGAAACTCCTCGGCATGCCCTATCGCATGGGCGTTCCAGCAGAACAGCTCTCCCCCTGGCACAACATCGCCGCCGACCAACCGCCCGCCATCATCTTCCACGGCAAGGCCGACCCCACGGTCAAGTACGCAACCGCCGAGTGGTTCACCGAAAAATACCAGGCCGCCGGCAACAAATGCCGCCTCGTCGGCTACGAAGACGAGGTCCACGGCTTCTTCAACTACGGCAAGGGCGGCAACCGGATGTTCGCCGCCACCGTCCAAGAAATGGACCGGTTCTTCATCGAATTGGGATGGTTGAAGGGCAAACCGGCTCTTGAGGCATTGCCCAACCAAAGTCGATAACCGCCGTGGCTCGCCCGCGGGCCCTGGCTTGGATCGGATTCGGATTGTCTGAATTTGAAGATGGCGCTGAAATGCGAGAAACAGATTCCACTTCCCGCTATAGCGTCCCATGAAAATGTCGTACTGTTCACTGCTGGTCGTCGTCTCGCTCACGCTTCTCCCTCAGGTCGCCCGCCCAGATTCTCCGGATCAACGTCTGCTCCCGATCCAAAGGAAGATCATGCGCTTGATTGCAGACCGCAACCAGGCGCTGGCGTCGAGAAGTTCGTCTCGGCGCGCGTCACTGAGCCATTGCTTCGCGCCCGGCACCCCAGAGAGCTATATTCAGAACGTGACCGCCCAATCGCGAGCCGTGGGAACTCATTTCCGCATCAATGAGGCTCCCGGCCACTGGGAGTTCACTGCAACTGACGGATCCGGTATCGAGAGGGGCGACCCGATCACGCTGACCTGGAGCATCGTCCCAGACGGGACCGGCGTGCCGGGCCTCGGCGGCGCAGCCAACTCCGGAAGCGACCTGCGCGCGAGATTGAATGAACTTTACGGGAATGAGGCAACCTGGCTTCCCCTGTTCCAGCAGGCATTCGACCGCTGGCAAGCGCTGACCGGCATCACTTATGTCTACGAACCGAACGACGACGGCGCCGCCTTCAGCTCCTTCAGCGTCGGAGGCGACGCTACCCCGGGCATTCTCGGAACCCGGGGCGATGTAAGGATCGGTGGGCGGGCGCTCGACGGCGATTTCGGCACGTTGGCATTCAACTTCGGCGCGCCCAACGGCGAGATGATTCTGGACACCGATGACTCGGCATTCGACAACAAGGACAACAACTCCCGACTCTTCCGCAACACCGTCGCCCATGAGCACGGACACGGTCTCGGCCTCCAACACACCTGCCCCGAGAACAAAACCAAGATCATGGAACCCACGGTGCCCGCTGACTTCGACGGCCCCCAACACGACGACATTCTCGGAGCCCAACGACAACACGGCGACCCTCGAGAGGACAACGACTCTTTTGCCAAAGCCACCGACTTGGGCTCGCTCACGGATGGAACCTACACCGCGAACACCATCCTGGGGGGCGACCTGCTCAGCATCGACGGCGACGACGATGTGGACATCTTCCAGTTCAGCCTTCCCGTCGCGGGAAAGAATGCCTCCGTCACGCTGCGTCCCTTCGGCCAATCCTATCTCGAAGCCGCCCAGAACCCCGACGGAACCTGCCCTCCCGGCGTCATGGTCGATTCACGAACAAACCAGAATCTCGGCATCGAGATCATCGGTTCCGATGCCAGCACGGTGTTGGGCTCCGCCAATTTGAATCCAGCCGGGCAGAATGAAACGTTGATCGACATACCGCTTGCCGGCGGAACCGGTCCTTTCTTTGTCCGAGTCGTGGGCGGCGCGGAGGACAATGTCCAGATGTACGAATTCGATCTGGTCATCGGCGACGGCCAGACCGGGACGCTACATCACTTCGGTTTCGATCCGATTGCCTCCCCACAGTCGGTGCAACAGTCATTCAACGTGGCTATCAACGCCGAGGATATCTTCAACGGGCCCGTCGCCAGCTTCAACGGTTCCGTCACCCTCAGTGTCGCCGCCCGGGAAACCGTATTGATCACGGAGATTGACCCCGGCGCCGTCGACCGCGTGGAGTTCGGCAACGTCGCCGACCGCGCCATCGATGTTTCGGGTTGGCAGATCATTGTCTACGATGGATCCAGCGGCGCCGGCCCGGCTTCCACAACCACACTGCCCGCGCTCAGTTCAGTCGCCGCCGGAAGCGTCTTCACCCTGACCGAGAATGGTTCCGCGCCCGGGGCCCTGCCATCCCTGTCCTCGGGAACGGAGATCAACTGGAGCCACAACGCGTCCGCCATCTCGGTGCTGCTCCTGGACGATTCGGGCGCCGTCGTCGACTTTGCGACCCTCGATGACAGCGCCTCGATAACGATGCCCGGGGCGATTCCACCGGACCAGTGGACCGGCCCGGGAATCAACGCGACAGCGGGAGACACATACCAACGCACGGGATCTTCCGACTCAAATGCCAGTGAGGATTGGGGATCAGCGCCGGAATCCATGGGCTCTCTCAATTCCAACCTGACCGCGCCCTTCCCCGCGCGCGACCTGGATTTCTCGCCCAAGACCTCCGCGTCTTTCAACAATGGGGCCGCCAATGTCAGCCTTACTTTCACCGAACCCGGCGAGCGGGTCGTGATCAAGGCCGAGGACGGCTCCGGAAATGTCGGCTACAGTTCGCCCTTCGACCTGGAACTGGTCGACGACATATCAGTAGAACTCATCGCAGCCCCCAGCTCAGTCCGTGCAGGTGAAGCCATCACCTATAACGCCACAGTAAGAAACGCAGGGCCAACGGACGCCACCATGGTCACACTGACCGACACGCTCCCCGCCAACACATCGTTCGTCTCCGCCGCCTCAAGCCAAGGCTCGGTCAGCGAAACCGGGGGCGTTGTCACGGCCAACCTCGGGACGATTGTCGGCGGCGGCGCGGTTACCGTCACGATCAACCTGACCTCATCGACCACCGGAACATTGATGAACGCCGTTTCCGCAACCCGCGCTGAGACCGACCCCTACACACCGAACAACACCGCCTCAGTCAACGTGGCGGTCGTGAAAGGCCCCGACGATGTGGAAGAGTTCAACGCCTTCCCCGGCTTCAAGGGATCCTTCAGCAACAATACGGTCGCCAACGACACCGGGACACAGTTCGAATTCCTCAACTTCGGGTCCGGAGGAACCACCTCCTCGACCGGCTTCGGCCTTGACACCACATTGTCACAGAATGGACGCGGTCTCACGGTCGAGGCCTCCGAAGGATCCGGCATGCGCAACGCAGCCGACATATCCCCAGGCGACTACAACCAAGACTCACACATGCTTGCATTCTGGTTTCGGTTCTCGGACAACTCGGGCAATGGAGTCAGTCATTCGAGTTCGGTAATCACGGTCTACAACCAGGCCGCTGCCAGCAACGGCGAATACGCCTACAATTTTCAGGCTGGCGTCGACATCAACGGGACTCAAGGCGTGGGCATGACGCTGCCGCGCAGTTCCGGATCCAATACAGTCTACCCTTTCACCTCGGCCTCACCCAACATCTGGCACATGGCGGTTGTTCACTATGATTCCGCCTCCGACAACGCCACCGAGGACGGACTGCTGCGTCTGTGGATCGACCCGCCGAGCGGCGGCGCCGCTCCCAGCCTTGAGTTCACTTCCGAGGAAAACTCACTAACCTCGCGGAAGCTTGGTCCGTTCGGCCATTACGGCTTCGGCCAGGTCTTGTTCGGAGCCGACTCGCTTGGACCCGACGTCCAGATCGACAGCATTGGTAGCTGGGACGGATTCGGGAGCCCTGGCTCCAACGACCTCCAGGCCGGAATTGATTTTCTCAAGTCGTCTATCCCCAACCTCGCGATCGCCGCGACCTCGGCCTCCAAATCGGAAGGCGACTCCGGATCCACCCAGTTTGATTTCACCATCACCCGCACCGGACCGAACGCCGTGGATACGACCGTGAACTACGCCGTAACCGGCTCAGGCTCGAATCCTGCGGACGCCGCCGATTTCGGAGGAGCTCTCCCATCCGGTTCCGTGATGTTCACAATGGGTGAAACCTCCAAGAGCGTCACCATCAACGTCACGGGCGACACCGATACCGAACCCAACGAGGAATTCAACATAACGCTTTCAGTCCCGGCAGGCGGCGTCGTCATCAATACCTTCTCCGCAGGCGGAACTATTCAGAATGATGATCAACCCGCCCAGTTCGATTTCGGCGACGCGCCCGACCCTGCTGATTCCACCGCAGGCCAGTACCCGACCCTGCTGGCGAATGATGGAGCTCGACACCAGATCGTCGCCAACGCGCCGCGCCTCGGCGTCTCGATCGACGCCGAGAGTGATGGTCTTCCCTCCCCGACAGCCTTGGGCGACGACAACGATGGCTCACCCGGTGATGAGGATGGCGTCGCCATACCAACACTGATCGCCGGCAGCACGATCGCTATTCCGGTCGAGGTCTCCGTCGCGGGCGGCAAACTCGATGCCTGGGTCGATTTTAATCAAGACGGCATCTGGGGTAACCCCGAGGAACGGGTTGCCAACGACCTTGCCGTCGGCGTCGGCGTCACCATGGTGATGGTCAGCGTTCCCGCCGACGCAGCCACCGGGAAAACCGTCGCCCGCTTCCGCCTCAGCAGCGCGGGCGGGCTTTCCCCGACAGGGACCGCAAGCGATGGCGAGGTCGAGGATCATCAGGCCTTGATTATCAACCAGATGCTGCCCAGCGCAGACAACATCGCTCTCCCGACGGCGGATCAAGCTGGCGATGTGACCGTCCTCTTCCTCGGCACAGCCGGAACCGTCTACCAGGTACAGACTTCCACCGACCTCTCTGACTGGAACACCATCGCCACCATCACGGCCGATTCCAACGGCGTCGTCTTCCACCAGGACACCGGCGTGGGCGCGCAACCAAAACGTTTCTACCGCCTCAAGGAGCAATAGACTCGATTTGCTTTTTCACCGGAGCTATTTTCAAGCAACACGCAATTCAGCCCTGCCATTTGGCTACGGCGCGCCCAGCGCCACGAACCACGAGCCACGAACCACGAGCCACGAACCACGAGCCACGCACCACGCACCACGCACCACGCACCACGCACCACGCACCACGAACCACGCACCACGCACCACGCACCACGCACCACGAACCACGAACC
>CAZFLK010000079.1:0-23848 GCA_964519245.1 uncultured Verrucomicrobiota bacterium | reverse complement strand
CAATGATACACGGCATCCTCGCCCACAAGTTTCAGGCGTGCTAATCGCATGACAAGCGAACGTCTCCTAACGTTGCCCCCAACCAATCACACCCCCGCCGCCATGTCGAGACCATTCCTCGACTTTGAGCCTGTCACCTGCGTTCCATTCCATCTCGCGGGTCGCTGACCGGAACGGTGCCCTCCCTGTCACCAGTGTGATTCTCGGAGCGCCGAGCATTGCTCGGCGCTCCGGACCGGGGGCTCAATCGCGCCGCAATGCAAGAGTGACAGGTTCACTGTGGAGAAATCGCGTAGTCGCTCAACAGATTCCTTAGCATGTTGTAGTCCTGCCGGGCTCATCCCGCCGGCGTCATCCGTCACAAAACCAACGTGCGCGCCGACCGGGACTACTGACCGCCGAGTTTCTGAAGGGCGGCCTCGGCTTGCTGCCGATGCGCCTTGCTCGCAGACGGGTGCGCGAGCACGGTTTGGTAAGCTTTCAACGCGTCGGTTCTTCGATTGGCGGCGGCGAGGGTTTCAGCGCGGGAGAGCAGCACAGCCGTCGCCCAGCTGCCGGCCAGTTTCTCGGCCTTGACCCGGTCGAGAATTTCCAGGGCCTGCTCGAATCGCCCTAGCCTGGTCAATATCCGAGCGGCGCCTTGCAGCCCGGCGTAGTAGTCGGCGCCGCCGGTGTTCGTCTTGGCGTCCGCGATCTCGCGCCAGGCTTCGAGAGCGCCGTTTTCATCCTTCAGGACGCCCTCACGGTTGCGGGCGATGGCGCCGAGCAGGCTCATGCGGGCGCGTGAATCGGATGTGTATTGCAGAGCGAGTTGAAAATCGGCTTCGGCGGCCGCGCCGTTCTTTGCGGCGTAGTGGGCCCGCCCCCGCAAGGAGGCTGCCGCGCCGATTTCGGTGAAGGACAAGCGGCCCAGGTCCTCGCCGCCGAACTCGTCGATGATCTCCGTCCATTTCCTCTGCGCGCCGAGGTTCTCCATCCGCGCAATCTTGGCCAGCGAAGCCAGCGGGATCCGGGCCGCGAACCCGGCGGCCTGATCCTCGTCACGCAGGGCGCGGGCGCAGGCGGCGGCCTCGGCGAGAACGCGGGATCTCTGAAGAACGGTCGCCTGGGGATAGTCCGCCAGCATCGTAAAGGCCGTCATCGATTCCCCGAATTTGCGACGCTTCTTCAACTGCGACGCCCGGTTGAACTCGATGAGGAAATCCGTGACGGACTCGTCCACCTCGAAGGCGTGGGAGCGTCCGTCGTAGAAGTGCGCAAACTTGAGCGGGACATGAAAGCTGCCCGTCCCGGTCGGGGAGATGGCGGACAGCTCGGAACCGCTCTCCCGAATGCGTTGTCGACAGATGCTGAAGAACCACGGGAGGCTCTGCGAGGGCTTGTGGCCGATGACCTGGTTGAGCGGATCGTTCTCGTCCTCGGTCACGGGAATGCGGATCTCGACCGTCCAATGATCCTCCGCGACCCGGGTGGCGACCTCCGCCTGCGATTCCCACCGAAACCAGGCGGCCTTGTCCGCGCCGCGATCCAGGTCAACGACCGCGCCCGCGGGATTGACCGCGATCTGGTAATAACGGTGTGCGTCCGTCTCCAACAGGATCTCGACGCAGTCGCCGTACCAGATGGATTGGTCGTCGTGATCCTGCGAGGCGATGTTGAGCTTCTCGCCCGGCCGCTCGTCGCAGCGGATGGCGAAATAGAGATTATGGCCGCCGCGATCCCAGGCGGCGAGGACGGACGTCCCAAACACCGGCCGGCCGCCGGTCTGCAACTCGCGCAGGCGGTTGACCGTCCACTTGCGATGTCGCTCCCAGTGCTCCTCGTCCAACTTGCCGTCAATGACAATGGGCGCGCGCGGCTCCCACACCGTGCGGACACGGGGAACGGGGCCGCGGCCCCGGGCAAGTTGCGCGGCCTTGCTGCGCAGACGTTCGAGGAAAGAATCAATCAGGCCCAGGCGCCGGGCGAACACCGTGTCCGGCTGCAACCGGGCCTTGGCGGCGTCCAGCATGGCCAGGGCCTTCTGGACGGGTTCCAGCTCATTATGCATCGCCTGGTAGTTCAACTCGCAGTAGTCGAAGAATTCCCGCATCTGCGAGCCGGCGGGGCCGTAGAAGCGATCGCAGTATTCCTCCAGCATGGCGCCGACATCCGCATCCTTGCCACCCCAGTACATGCGCGCGGTAAAATAGATCTGGAAGTGGTCGAAGCCGATGTTCGGGTCGTCATGAAAGCGGGGAAAGCTCAGCCAGATGTCCTCGCCGCGGGAAAGGCCCTTCGTTGCGTTGATGCTGCGGCCGTTGACGCGCGCGGTGTAGGCGGGGACGTAGGTTCCGCGCGCGGTGAAGGGATAATTCTCAAAAATCATGATGGGCTGGATCGCCAACTTGAGCCACCCGGCTCTGAGATTGTCGATGTACTCGCGCTGTTCGGGCAGGCTGTTGCGCGGCCGGCGTCCGCCAACGATGACGACCTGCACATTGGGCTCCAGTTTCTCGATGTTGGTGGGCGGGTCGGTATTGGCGCCATACGCGCAACAGACGATCAACTTGCCCGGGTGTGACTTGCCGACTTCCTTCGCCACCCGGTTCACGAAGTCCCAGACGTGGTTGGACAGCTTGCCGCGGGAGCCCATCTCATCGACCTGCTTGCCCTCGCAAAGCTCGCATTGGCAGATGGAGATATAGGCGTCGGGCGGCATGATGGAAACGCCCTCGAAATCGTAGACATCGAACTGCGCCTGCGCCCATTTCACGGTTTCCCGGAACAGCTCCGGATTCGTGTAGCAAAGGTGATTCAGCCGTTTTCCTGAGACGGTGTCGCGCTTGCCGCCGTAGCGCGCGAACCAGTCCGGATGCCTTGCCTTGAGTCTCTCCGGATGCGTCATGGTGTGCATTCCATGGGCGATCATGAGACCGTTCACATTACGTGTTCCCAGCCGCATGAGCCAGCGGACGACCTTGTCGTCGCAGGTCCCGAACCGCGCGCTGAACTGTCGTATCTCGAAATCGGGCTCCACGGTCTTGTCGACCTTGGGGAGCAGGATCGACGCCATCTCCGGCAGGACCTCGCCCAGGTCGCCCGGCAGATACCAGCGCGCGCCCAGGTCGCGCAGGAAGCCGCAGACCGCGTTGAAGGAGCCGCGCTCATCAAAGCCCCAGAAGAATTCGGCGTCACCGCTGGCAATGTCCGCCGGCATGCGCTCGCGGTTCTTGTACATGCCGCCATTCGGAACGCCGTAGGGCAGGCCGCTGGATTCTTCCCAGCGTGTTTGAAGCTGTTTGCGGCCACTGTTGTTCTTGGCCCAGGGCTCAATCGGCGTGAAGTCCGTGTCATCGCCGAGCAGGGCGAGCCAATCATTGCCGGACACGATCCGGTAAGCGCCGTGTTTGAGACCTTCCGCCGTGACGCCGAGGCTTCGTGTGCGCGCGCTTTCACCGATGTAGATGGTCACGCCGTCTCCCGGCACCTTCGCGATCGGCAATCTGGCCCCGCTGATCTTCTCAAGGGTCTCTTGTAATTCCTTGGCCGCCCAACGGGTTGAACGCGACGGATCCTTCGGGATCACAATCACCGCATTGGGCTGCCCCTCCTTCACCAGGAAGGGAGCCGCGCCGACGCCGGCAGGCAAGAGGACCAGGAGGATCAACAATATTCGGTGCATGACAGGAATCGGGGTTCGGTTCATTGATTGGAAAGCGGTTGGCCGGTTGCGTCCACAAGTTTTTCCATGTGAATCCGTCCCCGGCCGACCAGCCCCACCAAGTCCGGCAGATCGTAACGCCGCAAGGCGCCATGCGCGACATTGACGAGTTGGTTCTGACTGACCGGCGCGGCGACCAAGTCGGCCCAGGAGCGGATCATCGACTCCAGCCGAATCGTCTCGAAACCATCCGAGCGCAACGCGGCGGCATGCAGCGCGGGAATGGCGGCCTCGCCAACCGCATGAAGATGCACGACTTCGGATGATCGCTCCCGCTGGAGGAAGTTCGTCCAGCGCCGAACATCGTCCGAGCGCATGCCGATGTAGGACCGGCCCAGCAGGTAGGCGAGGTAGATTTCCCGGACATCGCGCCCGAAGCGCCCCCGGCCATAATCGCGTTTATGGTGTCCGGTTTCCGTCTCACCGATGCCGCTGAGTTCGGCCGCCAACACCGCGTGACCCGCCTTCAGGTAGCGTTCGATCTCGCCGCCCGGTCCGGCTTCCGTTTTCATGCTTTCGCCATGCAGATAAAGCACGGGCGCGCCGGTCGTGTTCTCCGGCGCAAACAACAGACCGGGCAGACTCAACTGGTTGGTGGAGCCATGAAGGACGATTTTCTCGATTCGATACCCGGCCCCCGGGATGATTCCCCGACGCTCAACCCGACCAGCCGGAATCGACGCGGGCGCACGGGCCCCGATGGTCCTCCTCACCAATTCCCGCCTGCCGTCGGGCTCCAGGGCATTCCAAGCGGCAGCCCGGGCATCACGCCCTTCGCGTTCGATAGCCGCGTTGATCGCGAACACAGACCTCTCGCCTTCCATCAACATGACCTGCCCCTCCGGCGCGCAATACAACTGCTCCTTGGTGAAGTCGCCGGCGCCCAGTTCCCGCCACTGTGAGTCCGTGACCGGATCGGGAAGCGAGGCAGGATCGACTTCCTGGATCACCTTGTCCCCGCCGAGCAGCCAACGATGCATCCACCGGGCCGCCGCTTCACGCTGCGGGAGATACATGCCATGACGCAGGTCGCCCTCGTGCATCTCGACGCGCTCCGGAAAACCAAGCCGCGAGTAGAACCGCTTGGCCTCCCGAAACAGTTCCCAAGCGCCCTCAATGGGGAAGGTTGCGTCGCGCGTGGCCGCGTTGATCAAGGTCGGCTTGGGCGCGCGCATGATCAGGTAATCCGCCTCATCCATGCCAAAATCGATCTGCCCGAAAATGTTTTGTTCGCCGTCCTGCGCCCCCTTGGACTCGATCAATCGGCGAAAGGTGGTCAGGTAGCAGGTGGGCGCCGCGGCGACGATGCGGTCATCCAACGCCATCAGGTAGGCGGTCAACGTGCCGCCGCCGGAATTGCCCACGCAGCCGATCCGGTCGTCGATGATGTCCGGGCGGCTCTGCAAGTAATCAATCGCGCGCATGCCATCCCAGATGCGGAACTGGGCGACGTTGGATCCCAGCAGGATGGAGCCGATTCCCATCATGGTGTGTTCGACCGTGCACAGGAATCGCACGCGCGGATGCGGGACCTCCAATCGATAGGACACCGAGGCGAACGTCTCATGCGTGCGCTCGAAATCGAGCGACTGATAGCGCTCGCCTTGACCAATCGGATCGTAACACAAGGCCGCCATGCCATTCTTCGCGAGAAGGATTCCCATGCGTTGATAGCCGCCCGCCGCCTTGCCGGTATGGCTGTGTCCGCAGGGAATCAGAACGCCAGGATAAGGGCCTTTCGACTCCGGCAGGTAAAGATTGCCCGTGACATGGTGCCCGGGACGACTCTCGAACAGAACGTTCTCTACCCGGTATCCCTCGCCCTGCAAACGCCCGACAATCCGCGCGTTCAGAGGCGTTCGGTCCGGAAAACCGCCCATCTGCCGAATGAAGAACTCCCGCCGCTCATCTTGCCACTTCTGACAATCCGCCCGGCTCTTGATCTGCTCGAATGCCGCCAGCCGTCGATCCACCGCCGCTTGAAAATCCCGCATCAGGAGCTGTTCGAGCGCCTTGCCTGGTTCGTTGGTCAACACGTTGAGATCGCTGGGCGCGGCCATACCGGAGGCAGCGCTCAGGCACAGCCCGACCAAGGCGGCTGCGACAGGGAAAAGGTCGTTGATCTTCATGGTTGGGACAAACGCAGATACGCGCTGGAGGACAGACCGGAGGCGAGCTCCGTGGCTCGGATCTCCCAGACTCCCGGCCGGTCATTGGGAGCCAGGTCTAGCCTGGCCTTCAGACGGCCGGCGACCGCGCCATAGTGGCCGCTGAACTCTGCGGGAACGCCTTCCGGATCGAGGATTTCCAACCTGACGGGAACGACGGCGTCAACGGGCGCGGCGCCGTCGGTGATCGCAATGTGGACATCAACGGCGGCTCCTGGCGCGGCGGTCTTCGGAGCCCGCACTTCAACGTTTCGGATGGGGCGCTCCGTCACCATCAACACGCGGCCTTCGCAAGGACCCAACTGCAGGGCAACGCCCAAACGCCCCTCGCTGAAGTCGCCGCCAACCAATCGACGGCGCTTCAAGTCGTAGACATGACCTGCCTCCCGTTGCAATTGTACCCGGGTCTTCGAGGGCAGGCCGTTTTCCATGACCATGCCATAGGCGCCGACGTAGCCGCCGTATTCACGCCGGTCATTGACGGCAAACACATAGTCGGTCGTTCCAAATCGGCGGCGGCGGGTGACGACTTCCGGGTTCTCGGACTGGAGCGGCCAGTCGTAGCGATCGACCAGCCAGTCACGCAACCGTCCCGCCGCCGCCAGTAGGCGCGCGCGACTCTCCTGCGCCGCGGTTTTCGTTCGCGCAAATCGCTTGATGACATGATCAGGTTGGATCGCCGGGCAGACCTCGGCATCCGCGACGACGAGCCCCCCGCGCGCCTGGAATGCCTTGATGGCGGCGACCACGGACTGGGTGAGAACATCGCAATCCGCCATGACGAGGACCTTCACGCCGTCCAGCCCCTCCGGCAGCGATTCTTCGTAGAGCACGCGCGGCTGTAGCTGGGCGTACATCAGGATGTGATACATGTCGCCGGCCCAGGTATGGTTCCAGCCGTAGGTTCCCCGTCGCGCAAACATCTGCGAGGCAAAGCTCTCGAGAAAAGCGACATCGGACTTGGCGTCCGGAATCTGGCGCAAGGTCGCCCCCAGCGGCGTGACCACCTCGTCGATCAGTCGCTTGAGTTCGCGGCGGGTGTTTGGATTGGTGTGGCGGTAACCGCCGGTGGAATCGGTTTCCACCAACGATTGCCAGCCATGATACATGATGCCTTGGATCGGCCGGGCCAGCTTCCACCAGAACGCCTCTCGCAGGTGCATCGGCGCAATCGTGATGTAGGCGGCGTCCGGATCGCGATCGACCCAAGGCGACGGATCCGCGGGCGTCGCATTCTGCGGCGCGGTCTGGGAGCGATACCAGATGACCTGGGTCATCTTCATCACGTTCTGTCCGCGGCCGTTCACGCGGGCCATTTCGAACAGCTCGTCTGTGCAGAGTCCGATGCGGATGGGATCCGGATAGCTGTAGGTCCAATGGGCCAGGACGTCCGCCGCGCCGCCGCTGCCGCTGATGCTGGGGACGCGGCAGGCCGGGTCGTGAAAGGTCCAGAAGTCCTTGTAATTGGGCATGTCTGCCTGCAGCCCCTCGTGCAAACGGCTGGTCAACCCGTTCCAGCCGTCGCCTTCCCGCCAGAACCAACTCAGGTAACGAAGAATCGGATCGTCGTCCGCAATGACCCGGTCCTTGGGGAAATCGGGCAGGTCCTTGTAGCGGACGCCGTTCTTGATCTTCACCAACTCCGGAATCTCCAGGCCGGTCGCCTTGCGATACGCGGCAACGTCCGCCTCATGAAACGAAACCTGGGATTCGCCGCGGACCTCGGTGTGCAGCAGGGCGGATTGATAGGCGGGGTGATCGCCGTAGGCCCGACTCATCGCAAGTCCGGTGTTGTGGCAGAACTCCTGAATTTCTGTGAACTGCCCGCTGACATCCTCGCGCCCGTAGTGTTTGCCTTCCCGGTTGATGCGGAGAAAAGGTTTGCCCGCATCGGCCGTCCGCAACCATCGCGCGGGGGAAAGCGAGGAAACGATTCCGATGTCGTTTTCCAGGGCGACATTCAGCATGTCCCTTCCTTCCCGGATGGCTTCGGGCGTTCCCGGAGTTGCCGTGGCGCCTTCCTTCCAGATCTTCCCGTAATCCACCCGGAGGCCCAGGCAATGGGTGAAGCCGATCTCCTTCAGCCTGGGAATCTCACGGATCACGCCCTCCGTGCCGCCGACGCCCCACATCACGACGGGCATTTGCTCCGGAAGCGGGCGCGCCACGATGACGAAGGGAACACTGAGCTTCGATTGATAACCGCTGTCGCCGTCGCCCCAGTCAGGCAGTTCGACCACGACAGCCGCCTCGTACTCGCCAGGTCGCAGGGCGCTGTTGATCTTCGCTCTGATCCGATGTCTTCCGCCCTTGGCGAGTTTCGGGATGGGCAGGACCTGGGTTTCCTTGCCGGGCGAATCGATCACGACCTTGGCCCCGGACACCTCGGCTCCGGTCCGGTTGATCAATTCGAAATCAAGCTCCGCCGAAGCGCTCATGCGGCGGAACACGAACCGCTTCGCAGCGGGTTTCAGATCCACGGGGCGGAACTGGCGGACGCCGGTCGTGATCCGGACCTCGTCCAGGTATCCGGGGAAACCGCGATACAGGGAGCCCATCCGGTCGCCGATCGCCAGTTGCCTCGTCGCTGCGGCCATCGCGCCCGCGCCCGGCTTGAAATCGCCGCCCGCGTTCTCGCCATTCACGAAGAAGCGCAGTGTTCCCGCAGCGTCGTAGGTGAAGGCAAGATGGGTCCATTCCTTTGCTGACAGACTCAAACGATCCGAGTTCCAACGTTCGGTTCGGGTTCCCAATCCCATTTCGACCGATAGGGCTCGACTTCCGTCGCCGCCCGCCCGGGTCAGCGACAGGGCGAATCCCGTGTGATTGTCGGCCACATACTTCATGTCCAACAGGGTCGGGGCGGTCTCGGCGGGGAAGGCGTCTCCAGCCTTGGGCCGGGCCCATAGTTCCACGGAAAACGCCCCGCCCGGCGACAACGCGGGCGAGCGTTTGATATGAATGCCGTGGCTCTTGTCCTCCACCGGATAACCGGCCGAACTTTCCAGGCAACCGCCAAAACGCCCGGCGGCGTTCCAGACTGCGCCTCGCGGAGTGGCGGCGTGTTGGCGGCTGGACTCGTCCCGCAGCAGGTCCTCGCGGTCGAATTTCCAAAGCCCGAGCACGTGGGCGCCATTGGCCTCACGGCCCACATATGGCTCCCACCAACGAACGGCGCTCTCGGCGGCCGCTCCGCTAAAAGCCGTCGCCACAAAGAAGAACAAGAGACCACGCAGATTCATGACTCCCATCGTGCCAAGCCAAGCGCCGGATTGCACGGAGTTCCTTTGGCGTGAGGCGCCGATCAAGGAGGCGCAGTTGACTGTGGAATCAAGGATGGTTCCGGCGTGGAATGAAAAAACACGAAGACAGCGGCAGCGAATCCAAAGCCGGTGGGGAGAGCCTCCGTCGAGCCCATATCGAAACCCTGAAAGAGTGAAAGCGGCGAGAGGAAGGGCGGAACTCCGAACGGTGGCGATTCATCTGCCGGTCCCGGTTTCGATCCTGCTCACGCGTTTGACCGCCTTTCTTACCGCTGAGAAAACGCGTTCTTCCACGTCCTCCTCGAACGGGCCGGTGAACTGCGTGTAGACCATGTGTTGCCCGCCTTCGTAGCCGCCTTCCTTCAAGACCCGAAGCGAAGGAAGATAGAACGACACGTCGCCCGTATAACCGGCGAACCAGAGCATCGGTTTCGTCGGACCGCTCCCGGCAAACTCGCGTTTGAAGCGGAGGGAGTAATCAACCACGACCTCGCCGCCCATCGCCAGCATGAGAACCTCATTGCCCAACCGCACCGCCTGCACCGGGAGATCGTAGGCGCTGGCGGGTTCGATTCCGGCGTTGATCCGACCGAGAAGCAGGCGCGCCTTCCAACGCTTGTACTGATTCCGGTCGTTGAGCTGCTTCTCCAGGTCCGCCTTGTTCGGCGGCGGTTGGAATGCCAATGGCGCCGAGACCCGGGAAACCTGCAACCCGCTGCCGACCTCTTTCTGCGGCTTCTGCAGCGCGCGATTGACCGCGTCCGCCAAGGCGCGACCATGCAGCGCCAAATGCTCCTCCTGGCGCCTTGGATTGGGATTCTGGTCGCCGCCCGCGCCCATCACGAACAGGGCGACGGCGCCCGGATGATCTTCCTCCAGAAACTTCTGCGCATAGCCCGCGTAGTCGCCCGAGGTCTTGAAGAAGCTCATGATCGTGTTGTGGCAGGCGTAGCCGAAGAGGATCGCCCTGGTCCTGTCCGCCCGCTGATCGATCACGCGCAGGACCGGCACATGGTGATCGACCGGGCCTTTCAAGGTTCCCGCGGCCGTGCGCTCGATCAGGTCCTTGCCGCGGTTCTCGCGACGATTGACCGCAAAGCCCGCTTCATCCTGGGAGACGCTGAGTTCGGCGGGCCGCAGATCGCTGATGGCTTCCCCGATCAGGTCGAGCAGGCGCGCGTTCAACCAGCCCACGTAGTCGCGCATCTTGACGACCATGGGTTGGGGAATGTCGTGCAATGTCTCGCGATACAGGCGCAGCTCCGGGCCGCAATGCGTGTGCGAGCAATTCAAGAACACGTTCTTGGGATCGAGTTCGAAGCGAGTCTTCACTCCCTTGAGAACGGCCTCGGAGATTTGCGGCGCGACCACGAGCAGGTCGAGCGTCACGAAGACCACGATCTCGCCCTTCGCGTCCTGCAACACGAGCGCCTTGGCCCACAGGTCCAGATCCGTGCCCTCGGACGGCTTCTTGCGCGAGGCGTAACCGCCCATCCAGTACGTCCCATCCGGAGTGATCTTGGTTTGCGCCACCCCGGCCAACCACGGCGATTCGGCCGCTTTGGTTGCAGGGGGAATGAGAAGGCAAACAAGTGAAAGGATGCCGAGGGCTATGCGCATGAATCATTCATGCGGCGGCGGACCGGGACGGTCAACAAGCCATTCTTACGGAAGCCGGGTTGAGGAGGCTCATTCTCGTTCGTAAGTCGTTGACAAGTGAGCCTCGTGCCTCGTGCGCAACGATTCAACTGCGTTTTCACACAGTCTCTCGCGAAAGCAGTTACGACCCGCCTGCAATCGCAGGCCGCCGCATCACTTCACAAAGTCCTTCTCGAAAAGCCGCGCGCGGAAACCGCCGAACCGCCAGGCAGTAAGCCAAATCTCGCCAGGTCGACGCTCAAAAACATAGGGGTAACTCAGTTCCTTGCGCGGATAGGTTCCATCCTCGTTGGGAATGACGGTGGCGATGATCTGCGGTTCGCTCCAACTGCGGCCGTCGTCGTCCGAGAAGGCAATCGACATTTCCTGGCGATTATTGGACGTCCGCGTGCCGGACCACTGGCCGTCGCCACCGGCGGCCGGGTAGTCGTTGGTTCCCTGCCAGTGGAAGCGGTTCCACGCAAGGAAGAGCCTTCCGCTGGCGAGGCGTTCCAGAATGGGCGGCGCGGCGCTGGCATCCAGGAGCGTCGGGCCGATCGGCCTCCAGGTGAGGCCGCCATCGATCGAGTCGCATTGCCAAAGTCGGCCCCAGTTGGTTCGCATCAACATCCACAGGCTTTGGTCGCGTCGCTGGACAAGGCTGGCCTCGATGGCCCCGTCGTGGTGCCCCATGCCGCCGAGATCGATGATGTTGCTGCGCCGCCAGGTGGCTCCCTGGTCTTTGGACGCATAGGTCAGCACGGCGTGCCGACCCGGCTGGTGCAGCATCATCTGACTGGTGAACACAATCGAACCATCGGCCAGCTCGATCATGTCGCGAACCGCGCCCGTCCAATCGTCGTGCAACTTCTGCGGCGCCTCCCAAGTGCGACCGCCATCAAGGCTGCGAACCACATAATTGGGCAGGCGGGCCCCGGGTGAGTCGTGAATCTCCGGCCGCCAATTCCACCCCGTCCGTTCGACCAGGTTCATGAAGGACACGATGACGACCCCTTCCCGCGTCACCGTCAATGCGCGCTCGTAGCTGATGCGGAATCTGGCGGGATCAGCAAAGATCGGATACTTCCTCCAGGTCTTGCCATCGTCGGAGGAGATCATCCCATGCTGTGCGTTCGCCGCGTCCTCGACAGTGAACAGATCGCCATTGGGCAGGTTGGCGAAGGGGCCCATTGGCAGGCCTTCCATGAATTGGGCCCGGGAATGAAGTCGATGCGCGCCCGCAGGGTTGCCCCAATCAGGGTCCGCCCCTTGGGCTCCGCTCAACAAGAACGTCGAAACAAGCCCCAACGCCGCACGGATAAACTTTCGGAATGCCATGGTGAAACTTCTACAGGATCGACGAAGCGGCGCACGAGCCTGAAATGGCCGACGAGAGCAGCGTTGTGGAAACTGCAACTCAAATCCTCGCGTCGTCCGCCCATCTGGCGCAACGGCGCCGGCATCCAGGGGCGTCGGACCGATCGCCCCCCGGGTGGGACCGTCGTCGATCTAGTTGCGGTCCTTCTTCAATCGCGCCTTCTCCTCGGCCTGGCGTTTTTTCACGTCCTCCGGATGCTTGGAGAACGATTCGAAGACGTCGCCGATGACCTTGTCCGCCAGGCGGCCGAGTTCGCGAAGGATGACCGGCTCGGCCGTGGGTGATAGCGGCGACCGATTCGGTTCATAACCGCCGACCTCGTAGGAGTCCGTCGTCGCAATGTACCCGAGCGCGCCGTTCGCGTAGCCGACCACGATGGGCGTCGCGCGCGGACCAATGGCTTTCTCGATGGCGAAGCCGTACTCCACCATGGGTTCGCCGGGCATGCAGAGGAACAGGTAGGGCCCGACCTTCATGGCCATCAGTTCAGCGTCGAGCATGGCCTCCTTGCCGGGCAACTCGACCACGGCGCTGGCCACCCGGATGGGATAGTAGCTCGGGCGTTCGCGCAGTTTCTCGCGGCGCACTCCGTCCGCCAGCGTCCGAATCACCGCGCTTCCCAACCCGCGTCCGGCCCACTGCATGTCGGCCTCGTCGGCGCAGCGATATGGGTAACCCGGGAGGTTGGGCCGGATGTCGCCGCCGCATCCCTGAAGGAACAGGGCGCTCGTGCCGTCGCTGTAGTTCGCTTCGACAAAGGTCTGCGCGTCGCCGGGAAAGTCCGCGCTCATCTTCGGATAGCCCTTGGCGTAGGGCTGGGTTCCCTTGTCGCCCCAGGTGAAGAAGCAGGGATGACAGACAGCGTGCATCACCACCGCCATGGGCGTGAGCGAACGGCCGTCATCGAACCGCAGGACCTTGACGCGCGGATCGTTCGGGCCGTCCGGGTTGAGTGACACCACCGCGCGGCCGTCAATGACCTTTCGCCGGTTGATGTTGAAGCTGATTTCATCCTCGCCGTAGCCGATGGTCGCCTTGCGCATGTTCGCCGCGGCCTCCCTCGCCGCCTTGCCGACCTTGTCCGCCACCTCGCGAACGTAGGGTGAGTCCTCCTCGCAGGGAGGGCCGGAATGATTGTGCGAGGCGGTGACCATGACATTGGCGGCGGGAACACCGGCCGCGGCCTCAACCTTTTCCCGCACGAGTTTGACCATCAGGTCGTAGGCGTTGATCAGGTCCAGCGTGACGATCGCGGCGCGGGTCTCCCCGTCATCCAGGATCAGGACGCCCGCCCGCAAAGGATCGCGCAGGCCGGTCACCACACGGCGATGCCCGATGGTCTCGATGCCGGCAACCTTCGAAGGCGTGATCTCCGCCTTGGCCACGCCAACGCGGAGGTTTGAATGCACGGGGAACTCGCCGTCCTTCACTTGGGCCGAAGCAACGCCGCCGAGGACACAGGAGCACAACAGGAGGATTCTGACAGTCATGACTCGTTTCTACAGCATGGCCGGACCAATGCACGTCAATTGCATGGGCATCGGGCGGAGCCCCGAGGCCGTTCTGGTTCCCCCAGTCGCACGCTCCCCTTCCCAGTTCTTTCGCGCTCCTGGGAGCCAAAGGGTCCGCTACAACCCTTCTCCCCGACGCAAGGATGGGGCGCTTTCGCACAATTCCTGCATGGCGACCAGATCCCGCCAAACGGATGCTGCCATTGAACCGTGATTGGCGTCGCCGCCCCCGTCTCGCCGAAGCATGGCGTCCGGGCGGAAGGCCGCGTGCGGGATCAACCGCTAGGAACATCATCGCCTGAAGCGTCCTCCCCGAACGCCTCAACGCCATCATCGCGCCATGAAACGATCCATCCTATCCGCCGCCATCATCGCCCTCGCGCTGCCGGGCGCCTCCGCCCGGGACCTCTCCAAGGCCAAGATCGAATTCTTCGAGAGCAAGGTCAGGCCCATCCTCGCGCAGGAATGCTACCGCTGCCACAGCGTGAAGCAGAACAAGGTCAAGGGCGGCCTCGAGCTCGACACGCGGGAGGGATTGATGAAAGGCGGCGACACCGGCCCCGCCGTCGTGCCCGGACGCCCCGAACAAAGCCTGCTGATCCGCTCGGTCGAATACTATGACGACGATCTCCAGATGCCGCCCAACCACAAGAAGCTCGACGACCAGGAGGTCTGGGCCTTCAAGCAGTGGGTGCTCATGGGCGCGCCCTACCCGAGCCCGATGCAGGTCAGCGGCGTGGCCGGGGTCGGAGGCTCCGGCGGCAGCCTCGAGGGCGAATGGGGCTACGCAAAGAAAGTCGTCAACCACTGGGCCTTCAAACCCGTGCACAAGCCGGTCATGCCCGCCGTATCCCAGCGCGACTGGGTCCGCGACGAACTCGACGGCTACATCCTCGCCCGCCTCGAACAGGCCGATCTGAAACCACAGGAACCGGCCGACAAACGCACGCTCATCCGCCGCGCGACCTTCGATCTCATCGGCTTGCCGTCCACCCCGGAAGAAGTCGAAGCCTTCGTCGCCGACGACTCCCCCCAAGCCTTCGAGAAGGTCGTCGACCGCCTGCTCGACTCCAAGCACTTCGGCGAACGCTGGGGCCGGCACTGGCTCGATGTCGCCCGCTACGCCGACACCAAGGGCGACGCGCGGCGAACCTCCGTCTACATCTATCCCTACTCCTGGGTCTACCGCGACTGGGTCGTCCGGGCGCTGAACGAGGACAAGCCCTACGACCAGTTCATCAAGGAGCAGATCGCCGGCGACTACATGCTGATGCGGGGACAGGCCCAACAGGACGCCATCGCCGCGCTGGGATTCCTCACCCTGGGCAACCGCTTCGGCGGAGCGACCGAGGAGATCATCAATGACCGGATCGACACCGTCACCAAGGCCTTCCAGGGACTGACGGTCTCCTGCGCGCGCTGCCACGATCACAAGTTCGACCCCGTGCCGCAGGAGGACTACTACAGCCTGCGCGGCGTCTTCGCGAGTTGCGAGGAGCCGGACGAGTTCCGCAAGTATCCCCTGATGGGCCGGCCCGACACCGCAACCAAGGAGTTCAAGGCCTACGCGGCCGAGTATGAGAAACGCCAGGCCGCCCTGGAGAAGTTCTATGCTGACGAGGTCAACGACTGGCTGGCCAAGTGCCGCAAGAAGGCGCAGGTCTTCATGTTCGCCTACGCCGAGAGCAACGGCGCCCGCGACCGCGACCGCTTCACCGAGATTCTCGAGCAGAACAAGTTGAACTTCAACGACCGCCGCTGGATGGGCCAATTCTGGACCCGCGTCCTCAACGAGGGCAACAACCGCCGCAGCCCCCTCTACACAATCTTCAGCCCGTTCCACCGGTTCCGCGACGCCGCCGGAAAACACGGCTTCCCGGCCGCGGCGCGCAAGATTGTGCTCGATCTTCAGAAGAGTAAGAGCGTGAACGCGCGGGTCAAGCGGGCCTTTCGCGGCGTGCCTTCCAGCATGAGCCAGGTCGTGTCCGTCTACGCCTCCCTGTTCAACGCCGCCGAAGAGGCCCACGAAACCGCCCGCAAGATGGGCTCACGACGGTTGATGGATCCCAGCTACTCCGCGCTGCGCGGCATCGGCTACATGGTCGACCGCTCCACGGACGCCGCCAAACACCCCTTCGAGCGCCTCCGCGACGGACGCGTGCTCTCCCGCCGCCTCGAAGGCCGCGAAGTGCAGCTCAAGTCGCGCATCGCCGAGCTCGAAGCCAGCCATCCCGGCGCGCCGCCGCGGGCCATGATCGTGCGCGACAAGAAGAGCATCACCGACTCCCCGATCTTCATCCGCGGCAATGCCCGAGAGAAAGGCGAGGTCGTCCCCCGCCAATACATCCGCATCATCAAGGGCGACCAGCGCAAGCCCTACCCCCCGAACCAGAGCGGCCGACTGCAACTCGCCTTCGACATCGCCAACCGAGACAACCCCCTCACCGCCCGCGTGATGGTCAACCGCGTTTGGCAACACCTCTTCGGCGTCGGCTTCGTGCCCACCCCGGACGACCTCGGCGTCATGTCCGATCCGCCGACCCATCCCTTCCTGATCGATCACCTCGCCAGCAGCTTCATGGACAACGGCTGGTCCATCAAGCGGCTCATCCGCAAGATCGTCCTTTCCAACACCTACCGCCAAAGCAGCAATGACAATCCCCGCTACGCCCAGATCGACCCCTCGAACAAACTGCTCTGGCGGCAGAACCTGCGGCGGCTCGAATTCGAGGTCCTGCGCGACTCGTTGCTCGCCATCGGCGGCACGCTCGATCGCACCGTCGGCGGCAAGCCCTTCAACCTGACGGACGAGCGCTCCCGCCGCCGCACCATCTACGCCAAGATCGACCGCGGCAACCTCTCCGTCGTCCTGAACGACTTCGATTTCGCGGACCCCGACATGACTTCCGGCCGCCGCTACGACACGACCATTCCGCAGCAGGCCCTGTTCATGATGAACAGTCCCCTCGTCGTCGAACTGGCCAACAAGCTCACCTCCCGCGAGGACTTCAAGGCGCTCGAGAAACAGGACGAGCGGATCCGCTTCCTCTACAAGCTGATCTATCAACGCCCCCCCGATGACCAGGACATGGAGCTGGGCAACAAGTTCATCGCCGCCGCCAAGTCCTTCGACCTGCCCCCCGAGAATGCGGACCAGAAGAAGGACCAACGCGCCGAGCCCGACGCCTGGCAGAAGTTCGCCCACGCGCTGCTGCAGACCAACGAGGCGACCTTCGTGAACTGAAGACCCGGAACGCGGACATTCCTGTCCGCCGGCGCCAAGGCAAAGACACGCGGACAGGGATATCCGCGCTTCGCGCAATGCCGGCTTGAACTCGCGCGGCTTTCCGCCGCTAATGGTCCCGCCTCATCCGGGCTTCCGGGAAACCAAACCATGACCGCCAAGAGAACCTTCGCGCGCATTGCCCTCTGCGCCCTCGCGCACCTGATCGCCTACGTTGTCGGCGCCTACGGCACGACGTGGCATGTGACGGGCTACGACGACCTGACCTATCGGACCCGGCTGTTGCAATGCGCCGCCGAGGCTGCCTTGTTCCTGTTGCCTTCGGTCGGACTCCTGGTCTGGGCGGCCGGGCGCTGCGAGCGGGCTGCCCTGGAGCGCTTGCGCAACCTCAATCTGTTGGTCGAGTGCGCCGGCGCGCTCGGCATCGGCGCCGCGCTGGGCCTCGTGTGCTCGATTCCCTTCCTCGTCATCGGTTACTGGTTTCCCCCGGCGAAAAACCAGACCTTCGCCCTCACCTTTGCCGGCGCCGGTTTGCTGCTCTTCCTCGTCGGCTCGCAATCGCGCTCCGGGACGCTCTACCGCCTGATGGAGGCCGCCATCTGGGCAACGACGACCGGCCTCTGCGCCTGGATTCTCATTTACCGCTGAACGAAATCGCCATGGATCAGAACGACTTCCTCATCAACTCCGTGTTTCATCCCTCCGATTTCTCGGAAGGCGACGAAACAGCCTTTGCCCACGCCCTCAAGATCGCCCATGCCCTCAGCGCCGAACTCTGCCTCCTGCACGTCCGCGAACCCATGGAGAAATCGTATTGGGCCGACTTCCCGCATGTCCGCGACACCCTGAAACACTGGGGCGTCGACGGCAATACCGCCCAACCGGAGGCAGCCCTCAAGTCCGGCGGACTCGACAATTTCAAGGTGGAGATCGCCGGCTCCGACCCGGTCCGGACCATTCTCGACTTCGTCCAACGCCATTGCTTCGACCTGATCGTCCTCGCGACCCATCAACGGCAGGGCTTCGACCGCTGGCTTCATCGCAACCTCGCCGAGAAGATCGCCCGCCGCAGCGGCGAGTTGACGCTCTTCGTCCCCCGGGACAGCGAGGGGTTTGTCTCCCGCGAAACGGGCGATCTGAAGCTTCGCCATATCCTCGTGCCAGTCGACCTCCTGCCCCATCCGCAAGCCGCCATCGACGCCGCCGTCGCCTTCGCGAACGCGCTGGACGCCCCGGCCTTGGAATTGACCACCGTGCATGTCGCCAACGAGGACTCCGACGAGACGCCGCGCGTCACACTGCCGGAGACATCCGGCTGGCTCTGCCAGCGCATGACCCGCGCCGGCGACCCGGTGCAGGAGATCCTGGCCACAGCCAGGGAGCTGGAACCCGATCTCATCGTCATGGCCACCGCCGGCCACCAGGGCTTCCTCGATATGATCCGCGGCAGCGCCACCGAACGCGTCCTCCGCGAAAGCCCCTGCCCCCTCCTCGCCGTGCAGGCCTTCGATGCCGAGACCGGCCTCGGTGTTTGATTGATGACTCAATGCGAACGTTCAACGTCAAAACGCGCAAGGACAAGCCCAACAAACCCATGGGCCAGTGGAACAAGTCCCCGCATAGTCGTGAAGAGCAACCACGTCGAGCACATTGAACGCCCGACGGTCCGAAATGGACTGCGATGCAACGCAGCCCTACCGGGCGTTGGCTTGACGTCGAACCGCCTTAATCGCAAGCCAGAAAAGGAACAATCCGGACACCATCGGAAACAGAATCCGAAACGCATTCGCCTCCGGCAGACTGCCGCCTGACTCGACCGTGTCCTTCTTCACTTCGAACACAAGTTCACCATTCTTGTATTCTCGAACGAACTCACCCCTTCGGTCAATGAGCGACCACCCTTCCGGAATAGTGGGTTGAAAAACGGCAGGCGGCGGAGGTGTGGCAAGATCAGAATCGAGAATCTGAGCAACCCTGAATTTCTCCTTTCGAGAATTCATTCGCTTCAGAAACGCGAATCCCCGCACTTGTCCGGATTGCTCGTCGAAGCTCCGCAGGGCAAAGGCATCCAGATTCCACCCGGATGTTTTCGTCCATATTCCAGAAAAATAGATCTTCGTAAAATCCCGCCCGTCACAAACAAGCTGAACCATCGTAGTCTTCTCTCCGTTCGGAACATCGCTGTTGATTGCATCGAACTCAATCAGCGTACTGCCCGATGCCGTCAGAGAACTGACACGAGGACGTATCAACTTGTGCTTCCCATCGATCAAGCTCTCCACCCTCTCTGAATCGAACGTTAACCGATCCGAAAACTCCAACTTCGAGACATCCGAGCGCGCCACTTTGCGAGCTTTCACTTGGTCAACCGTCCAATACAGAAACATGCCACCGACAAGTTCGTGCATTGCGAACGCGCGCCATAGGGCATTTTCCCGCACAGGACCGCTTTCCAACCCTTTTATCGTTAGGGTTTTCCACGGGTAGCTCATGTGGAAGTTGGTCGCGTCCTCTGACTGCTCGAAATCCGAATTAACGTATGTGCGATACAAATGCTCAGCCTGAGCGCTGCTAAGCCCTTTCGCCATATCGACCCGGTACATGGGGCCTGATTTTCGAAATCGTTGTGTATAGCGATTCGTTCCGCCTTGGATTGATTCATCACTCAGCAAGCCTGCCACGTAGTCCTCAACCAGAACATTCGGATCGGCCGCGCCCAGCAACTCACTATGCAATTCCACCACGTCACGTCGAACCCGCGAGATCTCAGCAGCATTTTTCGTCAGCAAGGTATACGCTCGAAAATCGTACGACGGCAGGGAGTTTGTATAAGCTAATTGAACCAGTCGTGCCAAGCCGGTCTTGGTCTCGTCTGAGAAAGGCGCCTCTTTGCCCTGTGCCAACAGGGCTACGCTGAGAAGTACAGCAGGGAGAATGTGTCGAAATACTGCCATCGATACAAAGGGGATGAATTCTGATTGTAACTATCGAGCCAAGAATGGCCACACACAGGCCTCAAACCTAGAAAGAGCTGTCACTAAGCTCTACAGCTTCAGCCGGATACGATTTTCGGGCAGACATCTCCAGCCCCGAAATCAAGGAATATTTCTCGCTCGATTGGCTTTATGTCGTCTGGGTCTGCGACACATTTGCGAATGAAGCAATACTGACAAGCTAGGATCGTGGCTCCAAACATTGCCGCCAGACACTTCGCGCATGCCCACCCCATCGGTGTCGCGCACGACGCAGCGCACGCCGTTGTGGCCCCAGCGGCAAGTAGACAACGCAACATTGGAACAAATTCAATTTCCTCATCACAGTCAGTTTGCATGCCGACCTCCACCCGCTTTAAGCTGTTGCAGTCCATGTATCCGGCTGATGCAGATTTGCACTCCCACCAATTTGAAACATCAAACTCTTCGTGCGGCGTGCAATCGAGGTCTACACACTTGCAACCGCCGGTCATCGCGGCTTTTTGAACTTTGGACTTGCAGTCATGCTGTTGCTGGGCAAAAGACGCCGGCAAACCAAGATTGACGATTGCAATAATTGTGAGTGGGGCGATCACAAGACGTACGATGTGTTGGTTGAGCGATTTCATATCAGTTTTTCTTCAGCGTTCGATTACGGGTTTTCAGGCAACAGCAAGAATCTGCTGACATTGCGTATCGGCCACTTTTTCCCTGCATCAACCGAGGTCAAATCTGGGCGGACAGTATTGGCCAGTCGTTTGAATACCTCGTCGTCCTTTGTTGTGAAGAAGAGTTCAATGATCGCGGGCAAGGATCAACGTGAATCGATTGCATATTCACGCCATTAGACAGTTTCTTTTATCGAATTGCGACAGGCGCTCACGACGGCAGCTTTGTGCAAGAGACTTCCGAGATATCGACGGAACAGAATGTGCTTCAGTGATCCTCAAGAACTCCGCATCATTTCGCCCTTTCCAACTGTCTCGATTGCCCTGTAAATCGGGGTTCATTTCACCGACGTCGAAGAATTCCATGAAGAAACTCGCCTGCTCCCTTGTCCTCCTGATTGCCTGCGCCTTTTCGGCGGCGGCCAAACGTCCGAACGTCGTGCTCGTCATCACCGATGACCAGGGCTACGGCGACATTGCCGCGCACGGCAATCCGATCATCCAGACGCCGAACCTCGATGCGCTGCATTCCGAAAGCGTGCGCCTGACCGACTACCATGTCGCGCCGACCTGCGCCCCGACGCGCGCGGCGTTGATCACCGGGCATTGGACGAACCGCACGGGCGTCTGGCACACGATCATGGGCCGCTCGATGATCCGGGCCAACGAAGTCACGCTGGGCAAGATCCTGGGCGACGGCGGCTATCACACCGGCATGTTCGGCAAGTGGCACCTCGGCGACAACTATCCCTACCGCCCCGAAGACCGCGGCTTCCAGGAGGTGCTGCGTCACGGCGGCGGCGGCGTCGGACAGACGCCGGACTACTGGGACAACGCCTACTTCGACGGCTCCTACTGGCACAACGGCAAGCCCGTCCCCGCCAAGGGATTCTGCACGGATGTCTTCTTCGACTACGCCACCCGCTTCATCGACAAGGTGAAGGACGACGAGAAGCCCTTCTTCGTCTACCTCTGCACCAACGCCCCGCACGGCCCCATGCATGCGCCCGAGTATTACTCCCGCATGTATCGCGACCAGAACCCGAAGTTGGCGAACTTCTACGGGATGATCACGAACATCGATGACAACGTCGGCCGCCTGCGGGCTTACCTCGCGGCGAACAAGCTGGCCGACGACACCATCTTCATCTTCACCACCGACAACGGCACGTCGTCCGGAGCGAAGGTCTTCAATGATGGCATGCGCGGCCAGAAGGGCAGCGAGTATGACGGCGGGCACCGCGTTCCATTCTTCATCCATTACCCCAACGGCAATCTCACCAGCGGGCGCGACGTGAGCATGATCACCTCCTATGTGGATGTCGTGCCCACCCTGATCAACTACTGCGACGTCCCGGCGCCCAAGGGCGTGAAGTTCGACGGGGTGAACATTCGCGACCTGCTGGAGAATCGTTCGGGCCGCTGGCCTGACCGCATCCTGGTGACGGATTCCCAGCGGGTGCGCGACCCGATCAAGTGGCGTAAGAGCGCGGTTATGACCGACCAGTGGCGCCTGATCAACGGCAAGGAGTTGTACGACATCAAGACCGACCACGGACAGAAGAAGAACATTGCCAAGGAACATCCCGAAGTTGTGAAACGGCTTACCAAATTCTACGATGCGTGGTGGGAGGAGTTGGTTCCCAGCTTCGGTCAACCCACTGCGATCTACCTGGGCCATCCGCAGGCCAATCCGGTCAATCTCACCAGCCACGACTGGATCGCCGATGGCGCGACGCCCTGGAACCAACGCCACATCCGCAACGCCGAGCGCCGGCCGTCCAACACCGGCTTCTGGGCCGTGGATGTAAAGTCCGCAGGCGATTACGAGGTCGAACTGCGCCGCTGGCCCAAGGAGGCCGACGCGCCCATCACCGGCTCGCTGCCTGCCGGTGAGGACGTCCCCGGCGAGACCGCCTTCCGCGCAGTCGAGGGCAAATCCTTCGCCGCAACCACGGCTCACCTGAAACTTGGCGGGCAGGAGTTGTCCAAGCCGGTCGAGGGCAACGCCGCCGGCGTGAAGTTCAAACTCAGCCTCAAGCCTGGCCGCGACGAGCTCTGGGCCAAATTCACCACCGCAGAGGGCGAACCCATGGGCGCCTTCTACGCCTACGTAACCAAGCTCAAGTAGGCAGCGCTCAGCCTTACATCGCGATCCAGCCGCCGCCGACCACCAGGTCGCCCTGGTAGAACACGCAGGCCTGGCCCGGCGTGATGGCGCGCTGCGGTTCGTGAAGCTTCACGGTCGCCGACCAACCCTCGCCCGGCTCGACGGTCGCCGGCGTTCCGGAATGATTGTAACGGATCCGCGCCGTGACTTCGGTCGGCTCGGTGAGCTTCTCAAAGGGAATCCAGTTGCAGTTGTCGACCTGGAACTCCGTGCGCTCCAGCAGCTCGGGATCCCCGACCACGACCCGATTGTTCTCGGCGTCGAGCTCAATCACATAGAGCGGCTTCGGCGAACTGACGCCCAGGCCGCGCCGCTGACCGATGGTGTAGAACTCGATGCCGTCGTGATGACCTAGAACCTTGCCCTGGGTGTCGACGATCTCGCCCTGGTGTTTCTGCACGAGATCCGCCTTCTGGAGAAAGCCGCGGTAATCGTCATCCGGCACGAAGCAGATCTCCATGCTTTCCTCCTTGTCGGCGGTCTTGAGACTGGCCTCACGCGCGACGTCGCGGGTGTCCGACTTGCTCATCTCGCCCAGCGGGAAGAGCGAACGCCCCAATTGCTCCTGCCGCAGTGAAAACAAGAAATAGCTCTGATCCTTGCGCTCGTCCTTCCCGCGCAGAAGCAGCGTGCGCCCGGTCGCCTCATCCTTTCGCAAGCGCGCATAGTGCCCGGTCGCAATCTTCTGGCCGCCCAGCTGTTTGGCCCGGTCGATCAGGGTCCCAAACTTCACCTTCTCATTGCACATCACGCAGGGATTCGGCGTGCGGCCGGCCCGATACTCCGCCGCGAAGTAATCCACCACCTGCTTCTGGAAGGCGTCCGATTCGTCGATCAGGTAATAGGGGATGTCCAGGTTGTGGCAGACATTGCGGGCATCCGAAACAGCCTGCGGACCGCAGCACTTGTCCTCGGCCCGCGAGATGCAGTCCTGCGGCCAGGTCTTGAGCGTGATTCCCACCACGTCATAGCCCTGGTCCAACAAGAGCTTGGCGGCGGTGGTCGAATCCACCCCGCCGCTCATGCCAATGACGACCCGGGTTTTGTTTTCTAGCGCTGTTTCAGACACGGTGGCGGACGATAGGACCGGCAAGGCGGGGTGTAAAGCGTCGCTCGATTGGGGTTCGACACCG
>CAZFLK010000078.1:0-23858 GCA_964519245.1 uncultured Verrucomicrobiota bacterium | reverse complement strand
CTCATTCGAATTGAACAGCGCCCGGCACAGGGTAGCCAGGCCGTGCTGCCGGACCGCTGCGGTCGCCGCCTTCGCCTCCACCCCGAGCGGCTCGCGACCCAGGACATATCCATAGACCCGCCGGACCTGTTCTCCGGCATCGTCGCCCGCGTCCGCCCTCACCCGCTTGGCCAGACGCTCCGCCTGTTCCATCACGAAGGGGCTGTTGAACAGGTTCAACGCCTGGATCGCGGTGGTGGACGTCCCGCGCTTCGGCATCGGCTGCCCCGCATCCGGGCAATCGAAGGCGCCGAACACCGGCACGCGCTCCATGCGGATCTTGTGCGAGTAGATCATGCGCCGCAGTTCGTCCGGACCGAACGTCTCAACCGGCGGGAAGCCGCTCAATCCGCCGCGCGATTTGAAGAAGCTGTAGCCCCGCCCGCCCATCGCCAGGTTCAAAACGCCGCTCACCTGCAGCATGGAATCCCGAATCGCTTCCGCCTCCAGGCGCCGCGACGGAAACCGCCATATCAACCGGCAGTCCGCGTCCACCTGCTGCGCCGTTTCGTTGATGCGACTGGACTGGCGGTAGGTCTCCGACGTCAGGATCAACTTGTGCAACCGCTTCACCGACCAGCCGCCGCGGATGAATTCACCGGCCAGCCAATCCAGCAACTCCGGATGGGAAGGTTTGCCGCCGTTGCGACCAAAGTCGCTCGGCGTCTCCACCAACCCCGTCCCGAAATGATACTGCCAGACACGATTGACCATGACGCGCGCCGTCAGCGGATTGTCCGGGCTGGCAATCCAGGTCGCCAACGCCGTTCTCCGTTCCGTGTCCGAGGAATCGCGCTTGAGCCCGATCGGCTCGAGAACCTGCAGGCTTCTCGGGGCGACAATTTCCTTGGGCAGCTCCGGGTCGCCTCGCGCCAGAACGCGGGTCTCATCCGGCTCACGGAAGATTCCGCCATAGACCATGTCCGGCTTGCGCAACGCATTGATGCGCGATTCCAAGGCAGTGACCTCAGCGAAGATATCATCCGCGGCGGGCCTTTCCGATTCCTCGAGATTCCGGAACTTGAACTGAATCTTGTCGACCGGCGTCCCGATTGGCGCCCGATCCTGCGATGAGGCGACCGTCGTCCATTCGCCCTCCTTCATCGCGACATCGATCCGGTAATCCACCGGCAACCGGTCCTTGAACTTCCCTTCGCGATCACGCCCCCAGACGATGCGATCGATCACCGCCGGCTCCGGGAACTCCAACTGCACCCAGCCCTTGCCCTTCTCGTCGGAGATCCAGCTTCGACTGTTGCCGAAAACGTCGTCGTTGATGTGCTTCAGCTGGTGCTTGCCGGTCGTGGAGCGGTTCCCGGAGGACGTCGCCTTGGTCCCATGGCTGGAACTCGCAAGATTCACCTGCGCTTTGTCGGCGGTGAACACCTGCAGTTCATCGATGCAAGGTTCGTGCCTGTCGTTGTCGATCGTGGCGAAGGAGGTGAAGCGCACAAACTTCGCCTTGATGGGGCGGACCTTCTCCACATTGCGCTGGGCATTCACCGGCTCGCGAAGCCGGGGATGGCGGCGGGCGGCTTCGCTCTTCCTCTCCCTCTCCTCCTGCAACAGGATCACATCCGCGGTCACGCCGGTTCCCGTATCGCCGCCGCGGACGATCAGGCGGCTCGTCGCGCCGAACTCATGCACACCTGCGTCGAACAAGCCGCTCCAAAGCGGTTTCTTCTCGGTTTCCCCCTTCGATACGCCGGCGAAGTAATACTGATCCACCCTCGCAATCTCCGACTGATCGCCGCGGGTCTTCAGATCGCCGTCGGCATCCAGAACGTAACGCGCATCCCGCGTATGAACCCCGCTGCCGTGCGCGCCCCAGGACAACCACACCCGGAACCGCCCGGTTGCCTTGGGATCGTAGGTGAACACATCCTCGCCCGGCTTGTGCCTCCACCAGGTGTAGCGCGCGCGACTCAGGTTCGGCATGCGATTGGCGTCGCCCTTGTCGTCCTTGTAGCCGCGCTTCGTCCCGGTCGGATTCGTTCCCTGGCCGGCCTTCTCCTTCAGGACCGTCACCCGATCGAGGTCCTCGTCGTCGATCAGGATCGTGCGACCGGTGAAGGCGATCGGCTCCAGCGCATTGGCCCGGTTCCAGGCGGCGGCGAGCCGCGACTCCAAGGCATCGGCCTGCTTGATCCGTTCGCGAGACGCCTCGGTCCGCATCTTTCGGTCCCCATACTCCACTCCGGCAAAAAAGGCCTGCAGGGAGTAGTAATCCTCGTGGGAAATCGGATCGAACTTGTGTTCGTGGCACCGCGCGCATCCGATGGTCAACCCGAGAAAGGATTCTCCGGTTCCGATGATGATCTCGTCCAGGGCATCCTGCCGGGCCAGCCGTTTCGACGCGTCGTCCTTGCCGATCTGCCCCGGAAGCAGCGCCGCCGCGGCCACCATGAACCCCGTGGCCGCATCCTCACCCACGGTGTCGCCGGCAAGCTGCTCGAACACGAAGCGGTCGTAGGGTTTGTCCTCGTTGAAGGCGCGGATGACGTAGTCCCGATAAGGCCACGCGTTCTCCCGCGGCGTGTTCACCTCGTAGCCATGGGTATCGGCGTAGCGCACCACATCCAGCCAATGCTGCGCCCAACGCTCGCCATACCTCGGACTCGCCAAGGCCTCATCAACCAGGCGCTCCCAGGCCCGCGCGTGCCCATCGGTTCCGAAGGAGCGGATTTGCTCCGATGTCGGCGGAAGCCCGTGAAGATCGAGATAAAGCCGGCGAATTTGTGTGCGTCGATCGGCCCGGGACGCGGGTTGGAGCCCGGCGCCCTCAAGCCGCGCGCGGATGAAGGCGTCGATGGGGTTTCGAGTCGAGTTGAACGTTTGAAGTTCAGGAACGTCCGGTTGAGACAAGGGCTGGAAGGACCAGTGAGTCCCTGTTTCCGCTGTCTGCCCTGAAGCGATCGGCAACAGGGCCGCCAAGAACACGGCCAATAGGATACTCTCGCCAACGCGGCTGCTACGGACGGGAACTCGCATATCACCCCAACACTTCATGCGCGACGTTTCCATACACATCCGTCAACCGAAAGTCCCGGCCGGCGTGGCGAAAGGTGAGTTTCTCGTGATCGATGCCCAGCAGATGCAGGAGCGTCGCGTGGAAATCATGGTTATGCATCCGCTTCTCGGTCGCCTTGAAGCCCCATTCGTCCGAGGCGCCATGCGCATAACCGCCGCGCACTCCCCCTCCCGCCATGAACATCATGAACCCGTGCGGATTGTGGTCGCGGCCATTGCCGTTCTCACTGACCGGCGTGCGACCAAATTCCCCGCCCCAGACGATCAGGGTGTCTTCCAACATGCCCCGCTGCTTCAGATCCGCGATCAACGCCGCCATTGGTTGGTCGATGTTCCTCGCCAGGGTCGGCGTGGTCTTGTCGTGGTTGCGATGCGTGTCCCACGGTTGGCCGTTGCCGTAGTAAACCTGCACGAAGCGCACGCCGCGTTCGCTCAACCGTCGCGCCAGCAGGCAGCCATTCGCGAAATGGCCGGTTCCATACATCTCACGAATTGCCTTGGGTTCGCGCTCGAGGTCAAAGGCGTCCGTCGCCTCGAATTGCATGCGATAGGCGGTCTCCATCGATTCGATCCGCCCTTCCAGCGCATTGTCCGCCCCGCCCCGCGCGGCGAGGTGCTCCTGATTCAACGCCGCGAACAGATCCAGTTGCTTTCGCTGGCCCGCTTGGTCCAACCGGCTGTTGTTCAGCCAGGGAATCATTTGCTTCGGATCAAGCTTGGAATGATTGATGTAGACGCCCTGGTGCTTCGCCGGCAGGAAAGCGCTGTTCCACAGAATGGAAAACCGCACCGGCCGCCCGGGACAAAGCACGATGTAGGCGGGCAGGTTCTGGTTCTCCGTGCCGAGGCCATAGGACATCCAGGCGCCCATGCTCGGGACCTTGGGCGTCATGGTGCCATTATTCATCAGCAGCAACGCCGGCCCGTGATTCGGATTGTCCGTGTAACAGGAACGAAGAACGCACAACTCGTCGGCGTGTTGCGCGGTATGCGGCAGCAGTTCACTGACGGGCAGGCCGCTCTGACCGCAGTTGGTGTATTTGTAGGGAGCGGCAAGCAGACCGCCGGTCGGGCGCTCCGTGCGCAAATCCGCGCCTTCGGGCCGCTGGCCGGCGTATTTGGTGAGCGAAGGCTTGGGGTCCAGAAAGTCGGGCCCGAAGGGGCCGCCGTTCATGAACAGGTGGATGACGCGCTTGGCGCGCGGCGCGAAGTGCGTGGCATCCAGCTTGCCGCCTTCCGCGCGCAGGGCTGAAGCCAGTCCGAGGGAACCCAAACCGGCGCCCATGCGGGAGATCAGCTCGCGCCGGGAAAGTGAGAATATGGACTTGGAATTCATGGGCTGAATTAAGCGCAACGGCCGGAAACCAACTGCGACGACAAATTCCGAAGGAAGTGTGGAGCCGGTGGGACGGTCCGACACCAAACCGGATCAAGACGCGGCATGGATCGCGCCAATTCCTTCCCGCATTTCGGTTGGGCTTGGTGAAAAATCTTCATCTCAATCCACATACAAGAACTCATTCCCTCCCAACAGCGCCTGCGCGTACTCGGCCCAGGCTTTCCGGTCGTTCTCGCGGCCTTTGAGAAACGACGCCGCCAGGGAAGCCTCGCGCTCATTCGGCTCCCGTTGAAACAGCCGCTCATACGCGACGCCAACCCGCGCCTCGACCAATCTCCCCGCCGCCTCCAACAACCGCTCCGCCAAGGCGTCCGACTGCCGCTGCATGAACGGCCCATTCAAGGTGAACAACATCTGCAAAGGCGTGGTCGTCCGCGCGCGTTTGCCGGCATGCGCGGCGGGATCAGGGAAGTCATGCAGGCGCAGCATCTTGTTGATGTCGCGGCGATGAATGGAACCGTAAATCGTGCGCCGACGACTAGTCGCTTTCTCCAGATCCTCCGACGCGCCGCCGACTGCCGCCTCCAATCCACCAGACGCCCAAAGCATCGAGTCCCGCCACGCCTCGACATCCAACCGCCGACGCGTCATGCGGGCGTAATGGCGATTGTCGGGATCCTTCGTTTCGGACTCCGGCGCAACCGAGGCCTGCCGCCAGGTCGCGGACAGGAGGATCTCGCGGTGCAGCCACTTGATCGACCAGCCGTTGGCGACGAAACGCACAGCCAGATCGTCCAGCAATTCGGGATGCGTCGGAGCTTCGCCGGCGCGCCCCAGTTCACTCGGCGTGCCGACCAGCCCCTTGCCGAAATGATGCGTCCAGACGCGGTTGACCATGACGCGCGCGGCCAACGGCGCCGCGTCTTCGACAATTCCTTTGGCCAATTCCAAACGACCGCTGCCCTGCTTGAACATCCGCCTCTCGGCGCCGGGCTTGGCAAAGGCCTCGATGAAGCCGCGCGGCACGACCTCGCCCGGCTTGTTCGGGTCGCCGCGCTGATGCAAGGGCAGATTGCGCGCCTCGCCCATCTTGTAGTCGAGCACGGTGCCGTGCTTCTTGGGATTCTTTACGACAAACAACGCCGCCTCCGCCACGCCGTTTACGGTCGCCATGTTGTAGTGCGGCGTCGCGGCCTTGATCGCAGCAATCTCCTTGTTGATGCGCGCCGTCTGTTCCTTGAGGTCCTTGGCCTTCTTTTTCTTCAGATCAGCCAACTGCTTCTGCAACCCCGACACCCTGCCCCGCGCCTTGGCGACCGGCGCCCAAAGCTCCTCTGACATCGTCGGACGATCCGCGAACTTCACCGAGGCGAACACGCCGGCAATGGCGTAATAGTCCTTCATCGTGATCGGGTCGGTCTTGTGGTCGTGGCATCTCGCGCACCCCAGCGTCAATCCGAGGAAGGTCTTGCCCAGCGCGTCCACGTGCTCCTCCCATTCATCCGCAACCGTGCCCTTGATGATGTCGGGCGGCAGTTGAAGCTCCTTCCAATAGGTCGGACTCAAGCCGAGAAACCCCAGCGCGGCATTGTCCTTCGGATCAGAACCGGGGATCAGATCGTTGGCGAGTTGGCGTTTGACGAATTCGTCGTAGGGCAGGTCTTGGTTGAAGGCGTCCACCACCCAATCCCGGTATAGCCAGGCCGCTGCGGTGGATTCCAACCACGACGCCGTCTTGTCCGTGTAACGAGCCAAATCCAGCCAATGCCGCGCCCAGCGTTCGCCGTAATGAGGTGAGGCAAGCAAACGATCGATGGCCGCTCGCGTCGCGTGCTCAGGGTTTCGCGCGTATGCCGTCTTGAACTCGGAGACTTCCTCCGATGTGGGCGGCAATCCAACCAGGTCAAATTGCAGGCGTCGCAGGAGAGTCCGCGCATCCGCCGCGGGAGCCGGCTTCAAACCGGCGGATTCGATGCCCGCAAGGATGAAGCGATCGATCCGTGTCTGCGCCCAGTCCTGGTCCTTCACCTCCGGCGCAGCAAGCTCCCGCAGCGGCTGGAACGACCAAGGTTTATCCACAGGCATTCCATCGGCCACAACGACCGACACACCGGCAAAAAGCAAAACTGTCGCAAACCACATTCTCATCGGTAGTCCAAGCATCTTTTCTAACGATTCCACCCAAGTTGTGGAATAGCAAAATGCCACTCCACCACTCCACCACTCCACCACTCCATCACTCCATCACTCCATCACTCCCTGCTCCCGCAGAAACGCCTCCGTCTGCCGCATCGCGTTCTCAAACAACTTCAGGTCGAAGATGAAATACCCGTGCACACCGCCCTCGTGGGCGATCATGCGCACCTCATTGCCCAAGGCGCGGGAACGTTTCACAAAAAGGGCCGCGCCCTCGAACGGCGTCACCACATCGCCCGTGCCATGGAAGATCAGCGTCGGCGGCAGGCCTTTCTTCACGTTGTCCACCGGAGAAAGCTCCTTCCAACGCGCCCCGATCTTTCTTTGTCCATAGCCCCTTTCCGAGGTGTCGATCACCGGATAGTAGAGGATCATCGCCGCCGCCTTGGGCGAGATCTTCAGGTCGTCGCCAGGATGATTCACCTTGTCGAACAAGGAGGTCGCCGAGGCCAGGTGGCCGCCGGCCGAACCGCCGCAGACGGCAATCTTGTCAGGATCAATCCCCAACTCCGCCGCGTGCGTCTTCACATACCGCAACGCCGAACGAACGTCCTTCACACAATCGAACACCGAGACGCCTCGCTGTTTGTTCGCCAACCGATAATCAATGCTGATTCCCACCATCCCCTTCTGTGCAAAGTGATGCGCAAAGGGGTAGAAATAGCGCGAGTTCATCCCGGTCCAACCGCCGCCGTGAATCGCAAACAGGCAGGACCGCTTGTCGGACGCCTTGAATCCCGGCGGCAGGAAGATATGCAGGCGCAGCTTCGCATCGCCGACGGTCCGATAGAGAATCTTGCGATCCGGCTCCATCTTGGCGGCGATCGGATCCAACGGGCGAGTCCTCCGCGGAGCGGCCCGAAGATTCGAGGCCCATGCGAGCAACGCAAAAAGTATCAGTGAAACGAACGTCCACCGCGCACTCGATGCGCCGGCACGATGCAGCAATCCTGATTCCGGAGCGTCAAGGGCGCGACGGGAACCGCCTGCCTCACGCCCCTGCGGCCATTCGCAGCGCCACACGTTGTATGCTTCACTCCACATCGCGACATTCAGCCACAGGTCACGGAGAGTTCGCAATGATTTGCTGGAGGTCGCTGGTCGCGCGCCCGAACACCGGAAGCAACCAAGGCGCCGCGCGAAGCGCCTTGGACTGCGGCGGCCTGACGCCGCCTTTGCTTGGGCATGCCCCGACACCCCGAAACGACAGCCACGCCCACCCGGCGTCTCACCCCCGGTTTGACGCAACCATGCGCGGCGGGCAGAATGCGCAGTCTTGAGATCCTTCAACCCATCGAACAACACCGCCGTTCTCCTCGGCATGTCGCTGCTGCTTGTTTCGCTCTCCCGAGCGGAGGCCGCCGAGGCACAATCCCTGGCCAACGTCAAACTGCCCGAAGGCTTCCAAGCCGCAGTCTTTGCCTCGCCCGACCAACTCTCCAACCCGGTCGCGATCTGCTTCGACCGCCAGGGCCGACTCTACACCGCCGAGGCGCACCGCCGCGTCACCGGAGCCTGGGGCGTGACCATGTCGCGCTGGTGGTCGATGGAGGACTACGCGGGCAAGACCCTGGAGGATCGCCAGGCCATGTACGATCGCTGGGCGCACATCGTCCCCCCCGCAAAGTTAACCCGCCACTCCGATATCGTCCGCCAGTTGGTCGACGAGGACGGCGACGGAAAGGTCGACGTTTCCCGCGTCTTCGCCGACGGTCTCAACCAACCTCTCGAAGGCAACGCCGCGGGCCTGATCGCGCACGAGGGCGACATTCTGCTGGCCAATGCCCCCACACTCTGGCGTTTGCGCGATTCCAATCGCGACGGCGCGGTCGATGTGCGCGAGAAACTGGCCGAAGGGATTGGCATCCGGGTGGGGGTCTATGGCCACGATCTCCATGGCCTGACCTGGGGACCGGACGGAAGACTCTACTTCACTATCGGCGACCGTGGATTCCACGTGCAGACCAAGGAGGGCAGGACGCTTTCCGCCCCCACCCGCGGCGCGGCCTTCCGCTGTTTCCCCGACGGCAGCGGACTCGAGGTTTTCCACATCGGACTGCGCAACCCGCAGGAACTCGCCTTCAACGATGTGGGGGATCTGTTCACTGTCGACAACGACATGGGCGGCGTGGACAAGTGCCGTATCCTGCACCTCACCGAGGGCGGCGACTCCGGCTGGGACGCCTCCTACCAACTCACCCGCAACTTCCGGGAAGAGACCCAGCGCCACGACCACACCGAGCCTCCCTGGTTCACCGAACGGCTCTGGGAACTCCCGCATGAAGGCCAACCGCTCTGGATCAATCCGCCGCTCGCCCACCTGACCAGCGGCCCCAGCGGATTGGTTCATTACCCCGGCGTTGGCCTGCCGGAGACATTCGCCGACAACTTCTTCATCTGCGATTTCCGGGGCAGTTCCGCCCGCAGCGGCGTGCATCGCTTCAAACTGGATCAAGCCGGCGCCGGTTATCGCGTCGCGGAGACCAATCAGTTCGTCTGGAACATCTGCCCCGCGGATATCGAATTCGGCTACGACGGCGAAATCTATCTGGCTGACTGGATCAACGGCTGGGGCGGCGACGGAGCCCGACGGATCGTGCGGATGTTCCACCCCGAACGCTGCAACGACGCGCATGAGATCCCCGGACTCTTTCGCGAAGGTTTCTCCCATCGCCCCCGAAAGGAACTGCTCTCATTGCTGACGCATGCGGACCGCCGCGTGCGCATGGCCGCCCAGAACGAACTCGCGGCTCAGGGCGGACGAAACCTGGACTCCCTCCTGAGTGTCGCGCAAGAAGCCGAATCGCAGCAGGCCCGACTCCACGCCGTCTGGGCGATCTGGCAACTTGGCCTCAAGGAACAACTGCCCCGAGAAAGCATCCCCCGGATCGCCGGCCTGCTCCGGAATCCCGATTCCGAGGTCCGCGCGCAAACCGCAAAGATACTCGGCGAAATCGGCAACGACTCCATTGTCCCCAACCTCGTCAAAACCCTGCTCGCCAACGAACCGCGCGTCCAATACCACGCCGCCATTTCCCTGGGAAAGCTCCGTGCAGATTCAGCCGTCGAATCCATCTCGAACATGCTGCTACGCAACGCCGACAAGGATCCGCTGCTGCGCCACGCCGGCGCCTACGCGCTGTCAGGAATGACGCGCGCGGAGGTCGTTCGACAGGCCCGCTCGCCCTCCAAGGCGCTCCGCCTCGCCACGCTCCTGGGCCTGCGCATGAACGCCTCCCCTGATATTGCCCGCTTCCTCAACGACGCCGAACCGCAACTGCGTTTCGAAGCCATCCGGGCAATCCACGACCTTCCCATTGCGCCGCTTTGGGACAAGCTCGCCGACCTGATTGCCACGCCGATCATGACCGACACGGACGTCCCCTTCCCGATCCGGCACCGCATCCTCAACGCCAACTTCCGGCTCGGGTCCGCCAACCACGCCTCGCGCATCGCCGCCGTTGCGGTGAATCCGACGTTCAGCCACGACATCCGCCTCGAAGCCGCGCGTTCACTTGGGAAGTGGAACCATCCTTCCCCCTTCGACCGCGTGACCTGGCATCATCGCCCCATCACGTCCCCGCGTCCGGAAAACCTGTCAAACGCCATTGGGCCCATGCTCAAGTCCGGCTTCGAATCCGCCCTGGAAGACGCGCGCAAGGATCCGGACAAGAAGCGCGGCAAGGCGCGACTCCAATCCCTGACCCGCTTGTTGATCAAGCACGACGTTCTTTCGCCCGAGCGTCTCGCTTCCCTGGCCTCGACTCCCGATCTGGCGCCAGGCATCCGATTGGAGATCTTCGAATCGCTCAACGCCTCCGCTGAGGCGACGAAGCTGATTCCCGTGTTGTTGAAAGACTCCAACGTTTCCCTCCAACTCGCGGCCGCCGGCCGCCTCGCGCCACGAGATCCCGATTCCGCCAAGGCGACCCTCGCCAAACACCTCGCCGGAAAGAACGTCAAGAACCGGCAGTTGGCGATCCGACGTCTCGGCAAGCTCGATCACCCCATCGCCGCCGAACTGCTCGCCCCCCTGCTCAACCGCGACCTCACCGGCTCCGAGCCCGACGCGCTGGACCTCCTCCTGGCCGGATCAAACCATCCCGACGCCGCAATCCGGAAAGCGTCCAATGCTGCCTCGACCCGCATCGCCAAGTCCGCCCCTCACGGAGAGTTCCAACCCGCGCTCCATGGCGGCGACGCCGCGAATGGCCGTCGCCTGTTCGAAACCCACGCCATCCAATGCGTTCGCTGCCACCAGATCAAGGGCTTCGGCGGCGACGCCGGCCCCGAGTTGACGAAGATCGCCCGGGAACTCGACCGCAACGGACTCCTGACCGCCCTCCTCGATCCTCCCGCCCGAATCGCCCCCGGCTTCGGGTCCCTGGAACTGGAACTCAAGGACGGCGACATCGTCTCCGGTTTCATCGCCGGGGAAACCGACGATCACATCACCCTGACCACCCTCGCCGGCGAATCGATCACGACCGCAAAAGCAGACATTGCCACCCGTTCCAAGCCCGTGTCCGCGATGCCGACCATGAAAGGCGTTCTCACCCTGTCCGAAATGCGCGACCTCATGGAGCACCTCGCCAGCCTGAAGTAGACGGCGGGACGCGGCGCCACCCCGATCCAGCCGCGCGACCAAACCGCTTCGCGTGATTCGCCGCCCTCGATTCAGATCCGGAACTTGTCGGCGTCCCCGTCCGTAAAGCAGCGAACCTCACCGGTCATTTGGCGTTGGATGTTTCCAACCGGACCGATTAATCTCCGCCCCTATGCTGAAGCACGCCCAACTCATCCATCCGGAGATCAATCTCGTCCTCGGTCGCGCCGGGCATCACGCGAAGATCCTGATCGCCGACGGCAATTATCCCGCCTCCACCAAGCTCGGCCCCAACGCCGAGCTGATCTCCATGAATCTCTGCCCCGGTCTGGTGACGGTGAACCAGACTCTGCGCGCGTTGCTATCCGCCGTCCCGATCGACGCCGTCAACACCATGGGAATCCCCGCCGATGACCCCTACGCGCAGCAGGGTGATCCGCCCGTCTGGGCCGAATACCGCGAGACCATCGCCGAAGCCGGACTGGATCTCAAACTCGAGCCCATCCAGAAGTGGGACTTCTACGAGGCGGTCGCCTCTGAGGACCACGTCCTGACCATCCAGACCGGCGACCAGGCCCTCTGGGCCAACGTGCTCCTCTCGGTCGGTTGTCGGACCGCCTAGACGCAACAGCCGGAACTCTGGCGCGAAGAATTGTCTGCTTCTCCCGACCGGATCTCGTGATCGCCAATGGGCAGACCACAGCCGAAGCTGCTGAGTTCTCTGGAATTGCCTGAAACGCGCCAACCTCCTATCATTCCCCCATGCCGATCTACGAATTTCATTGCAAGGCCTGCGACAAGGACTCCGAGTTGCTCGTGCGCAGCTCCGACTGGCAGGGAACCCGCTGTCCCAACTGCAAATCCACCCAACTGGAGAAGAAGCTGTCCGTGTTTGCCGCGAATTCCAGCGGAGGCGGCCACCCCGAAATGCCGCCCATGTGCTCCGGCAACCCCAATGCCTGCGGCCGTTGCGGGGATAATTGACCGAATCGGCATCGGAGCGCCGAGCATTGCTCGGCATCGACTTGAAACTGCCGACGGCCTGCCAAGTCCGCTACCGCCCCCCTTCCTGCAGCGCGACGGAGCTTGATGCAGGCATGAAAAACGCCGCCCCGATCAGGGCGGCGTTCTCATTTGGATTGAATCGTTTCGCTGCGACCCCGGCGACTACTTCAACGCCACCCGGGCGCCTTTGCCGATGCAGAAAAGCTTCCAGTTGTTGCGAATGAACAACCGCCCCTGCGACACCACAATCGAGGAACGGGTGTTGTTGTCGCCATCGCGGCCCATAGGGATGTCGGCGATCAGCTTGCCGGTCTTGGCGTTGACGACCGCCACGTTGCCGCCGTGGTCCATGCAGTAGACCTTGCCGTCCGCCACAGTCGGCGAGGTGCGCCAGAGCTTGCGGTGATCGGGCAGCCCCAGCGTCCACTTGATCTTGCCGGTCTTCGGCTCAACGCGTGACAGGGTCTTGTCGCGCAGCGCATCGGACAGGATGAAGAAGTCGCCGTCCGCAAAACTCGGCGAGCAAACATCCGACGTCAGCTTGCGCTCATCCGAGGTCCAGGCGAGGGCCGAGTCGTCCTGCGTCCCGTCCAGGCCGGCCTTGACCGCAAAGATCGGCCCTTTCTTGGGCGCACAGGCGAGCAACACGCCACCGCCGACTCCCGGCGAAGGCACCAGACGCCAGTGCCCGATGCGCTGATGATTCCACGTTCCCCAGCGCCAAAGCTCCTTCCCCGACTTCGGGTCGTGACCGGTGATGCAGTCGCCACCCACAATCACCAACTCCTTCCGCCCGTTATGCTCAAATGGCGCCGGCGTGCTGAAGGCCTCGAGCGACTCGGCCGCCGCCTTGCTCGGCCGCACATGCTTCCAAAGAGTCTTGCCGCTCTTCGGGTTCATCGCCAGCAGATACGACTCGCCGCCGTCCCTGCCGCGCCCGCGCACCGGCGTATCCCGCTGCAGCACCTGAAGGTAAAGCGTCCCCTCATAAAGCAGCGGACTGGTGGAGAAGGTCCATTGAAACGCGAAGGCTCCGTAGTCCTTCTCGATGTTGCGCTTCCACAACTGCTTGCCGGCGAAGTCGAAACCGACCAGATCGCCGTTGCCGTAGAAAAACACCGCCACCTTGCCGTCGGTCACCGGCGAATTGGAGGCGTAGTTGCTTCGATTATCCCGGCTCACACCCTTGCCCACCACGTGGTTCCACAGGACCTTGCCGCTGCGTCGATCGAGCGCCATGGCGTTCAATGCGCCTGCCTTCTCGTCCGCCGTGGAAACAAACACATGATCCCCCCAGATGACCGGCGTCGCCGCCGCCATGCCGGGAAGTTCCGTGGACCACGCCACATTCTTCGTCTTGCTGAATTCGCTCGGGAGATTCTTTTCCCCGGAAGAGCCGTTATGGTTGGGCCCGCGCCACTGGGGCCAGTTCTCGGCGACCGCCGAAAGGGAGACCGACAGCGCCATGGCCGTCAAGGTGAGTTGCTTTGCTTTCATCATGTGTTCCGCTTCGCTGGATGGGGTTTCGAATCGGACTGGATTATTTGCAAATCCCTTCAACTCAAAAGCAAAAAATCCCAGCCCGATCAAACTTTCCGCTAACGCTAAAGCCGCCCCCGCGACACGCGTTCGTCACGTTTTACTCACTTGCCTTTTGAACAAGGGAGGCGCACATTCCGTCTTCCTTCGGTGGCGGGTCGGCATCTTAAATGTCATTGCGTCACCCGGGTCGGGATCGTTCCCGAAGTCAAACAAATCAAGAAACCTATCCAGACATCATGAAAAAGTTCCTCCAAGTTGTTGTCACAGCGGCCGTCGCGCTCGCTGTGGTCGCCCCCACGTTCGCGGCCGACAAGAAGAAGCGCGATCCGAAAGCGCCCCGCACCATCGTTGGCAAGGCTGTTTGCCCCAAATGCCAGCTTAAGGAAGAGGGCTCTGAGTGCGGCAATGCCATCCAACTCGGAGCCCGCAAAGGCAAGGACGGCAAGGAAATGCCTGCGCGCGTCATCTACGTTGTCGGCGACGTCGCCAAGGAGAACCACGGCCTCTTCTGCAAAGGCGACAAGCGTGTTGCCGTGACCGGCACGGTCAAGCGCGAGGGCAAGGGCAAAGACGCCAAGATGGTGCTCACCGCCACCAAGATCGAAGAGGCCAAGGGCAAGGGCAAAGGCAAGGGCAAGGGCAAAGGTAAGAAGAAGAAGGACGCCTGAGTCCGACCTCCCATCCGTTCACTTCACATCCCGTCGAGCCAATCTGTCTCGACGGGATTTTTTTGTGCCGCCTCGACTCATGAATTGCCGGCAACTGCTTCCCATGGAACAGTTCCCGTCATGAACGTGATTCTCGAACTCTGTGTTATCCCCATGGGCGTTGGCGTGTCCGTCTCCCAATATGTGGCCGCTTGCGAGAAAGTCCTCAACGACGCCGGACTCAAGGTCCACCTCCACGCGTTCGGCACCAACGTTGAGGGCGAATGGGATGAGGTCATGGCCGCAGTGAAACAATGCCATGAAGTGGTTCACAAAATGGGGGCGCCTCGCATCACCACCTCCATCAAGATCGGGACGCGGGTCGATCGCCTGCAGACCATGGAAGAAAAGGTGCAAAGCGTGGAAGACAAATTGAACGCCTGAACCCTCATGGGCCTGATCGCGCTCATCCTGTGGGGGATGTTCCTCCTGCTCTCCTTTGTCTTCGCTGGGGCCATCGGCCTGCAACGGGGCAGAAAGGGCCTCATTTGGGCGGGCATCACCATCCTCGGCGCAGCTTTGACTTATGCCTTTGTCAGCGTCGTCCTCGGATTCCTGGAATTGGAGGGTTATTCCAAATCCATCACGTTCGTCTACACCGTCGGCGTCGGCGTCGCCGGCCTGGCCCTCTTCGGCTGGGGCGTGACCAAACTTCGTCGCTGAACCCTCTGTCCCGCCTCCCCGTTGAATCGGGCCCGAGGTCACCGCTTCCGATCGCGTCCGGCGAATCCTTCCGGCGACACGCCATAGACAGACTTGAAGGACCGCGAGAAATGAAATGGATCCGAACAGTCCAGTTCATGGGCCACTTCCTTCACCAAGGTTTCCGGATTGAGCAACAACGAGGCCGCATAACGCATTTTCAACCGGGTCAGGAATCGATAGGGAGTCATTCGGTGAAACCGCCGGAAGACACGCGAAAGATACGCAGCGTTCACCCCGGTCTCCTCCGCCACCTCATCCATGCTCTTCAATCTCAGGAAATGTTCCTGCATGTGACGCCGAATCCGCTGATAGGTGGCCCATGCCCGCGTATCTGCGCCCACGCCCGAAATCGCCTTCTCCGTGATCTTCTGCAGCAACGCCTCCACCAACGCGCCGCAAATGCCCTGACTGAAATCCGACTCCGACATGGCATTCCGGATCAACAGTTCAAACAACTCCGAAACCTCTTCCACATCCCCCACCCGAATGCACTGCCCCTCTCCCGCTGCGCTCCGTCCGAATATCTCCCGCGACTTCCGACCGCCGCAATCGAGAAAATACTTCAACATCGGCCGCTCACTGGTGTTCTCGATCCGATGCGGAATCCCGGGGCGATAGGTGAATGCGCTGCCCGGCTGCAATCGATGCGTCCGCCCATTCAAGGTCAAAGTCCCGCCGCCCTCCGCCACGAATTCCAGGCACTCGAATTCGAAAGTGTCCCGCTCAACCACATACTCCGGTTGACAACGCTCGCAGCCCACGCTCACCGTGACCACCCCCTTCTCCCGCGGCTTCGGCAACTCAAGAAACCATCGACGCGCATCCGTCACTTGCTTGGAGAAATACTCGGGTTCAGTTGCCATGCCAGATAAAGTCAAAAATCGGCATTCATAGGTCAAGACTGCACATTGCCTTTCCAGCCGTCTCAGCCCACCATCATCGTCGTTCACGTCAAACACCTCGACGCAACCAGCATGGAAACAAGAAAACTCGGAAACACGGATTTGGAATTGCCGGTCGTTGGCTTTGGAGCCTCGTCGCTCGGTCAGGAATTCCGCCAGGTCAGACTCGACGAGGCGCTGAAAAGCGTCCATGTCGCGCTCGACCTCGGCATGAACTTCATCGACACCTCACCCTTCTACGGTCGCGGGATGAGTGAAGTCATGCTCGGCGTCGCCCTGCGTGATGTCCCGCGCGACAACTACACGCTCTGCTCGAAACTCGGCCGCTATGACCTCGAACACTTCGACTTCTCGGCCAAACGCGTCGCCGAAAGCATTGATGTCAGCCTGCATCGCATCGGCGTCGACCACCTCGACATCGTCCTTTGCCACGACATCGAGTTCGTGCCCATGCAGCAAATCGTCGACGAAACCATCCCGGCGATTCAAAAAATCCGCGACGCCGGCAAGGTCCGCTACATCGGTTTCAGCGGCTACCCGCAGAAGATCTTCAAGTTCATCATCGATCAGATCGGCGTGGACTGCGTCCTGAGCTACAATCAATACACCCTGCAGAACACGCGCTTCGCCGACGAGACCCTGCCCTATCTGAAAGAGAAGGGCGTGGGCGCCATGAACGCCGGCCCCTTCAGCGCGCGCCTGCTCACCAACGCTCCCCTGCCCGCCTGGTTGAAAGAGCCGGAGGAGGTCAAGGCCGCCGCCCGCGAAGCCGCCGCGCTTTGCGAAAGCCGCGGCGTCGACATCGCGCAACTCGCGCTGCAATTCTCCATCGCCAACCCGGACATGGCCACCTGCATCGCCGGCAGCGCCAACCCCGACAACATCCGCAAATGGGCCGACTGGGCCGCCAAGCCGCTGGACGAAGAATTGCTCTCCGATGTGCAGAAGATCTTCGAACCGGTGAAGAACATCGGCCATGCCGAGGGGTTGCCGGAGAATAATTGAACGCACACACTGATTCTCATGTTCCCGCTCGAAATCATTCACGCGAAGGTGGCCGAAGCGAAGCTCCGGCATTTGCTGATTGGCGGGCAGGCGATCAACACTTACGGCGTGCCTCGGGACACCATCGATGTCGATTTTCTGATACCGTCGATCGACCGCGAAACTTGGAAGGACCTGCTCGAAACCGAAGGGTTCAAGGAGAAGCATGATGGCGGAACATTCATGCAATTCTCTCCCCCTTATGGAGTGAAGTGGCCGCTGGATCTGATGCTCGTGAACGAAGCAACATTTGAGAAACTGCATTCCCAATCCCGTGAGGTTGCTTGTCTCGGCATCTCGACAAGAGTGCCCTCGGTGGAACATCTGATCGCGTTGAAGCTTCACGCTGCGGTGAACGGCCCCAAAGCCCGTATGGAAAAGGACTTCCCGGACGTCATTCGCCTGACCAGGATGACAAACAGCGATCCCCGGTCCGGAACAATCAAGGACGTATTCGACAGATACGGAACACCCGAACTCTATGAACGATTCCTCAAGTCATTCGAATAACCAGGACGCGCCAGACCAATTGCACGACGACAAGGGCATCTACGACCTGGATCTTCCAGTCGCCCCACATTGGTTCTCGGAGGAACCACGTGCTTCCTGGGAGGTTGGATACCGACGTAGCTGCGAATCACTTGAAAGAGCGCTCAAGAATCCCAGAATCTGGGAGTTGCGGGATCAGGAACGGGTCTCCGCAGAATTCATTTGGAAAGACTGATAGAATTGAATGAAAGCCATCGAACTCACCGAACCGAAGCGGTTCACCCAGATTGACATCGACGAACCCGAAAAGCCCGCGGCCGGGCAGGCTCTCGTGCAGACGCACAACATCGGCATCTGCGGCACGGATTACTCGGGCTATCTCGGCAAGATGCCGTTCTTCAGCTACCCGCGTATCCCCGGTCACGAACTGGGCGTGGAGGTCCTCGAAGTGGGCGACGACGTGACCAACATCAAGCCCGGCGACAAGTGCAGCATCGAGCCCTACATGAACTGCGGGACCTGCTACGCCTGCCGCAAGGGTTCTAGCAATTGCTGCGAATCGCTCAAGGTCATCGGCGTCATGGAGGACGGCGGCATGCGCGAACGTTTCCTCGTCCGCGCCGAAAAGCTCCACCCCTCCGAGAAGCTCTCCTACGAGCAACTCGCGCTGGTCGAAACACTCGCCATCGGCTGCCATGCCACCGATCGAGGCGCGCCCAAGGAAGGCGAACACGTCCTGATCATCGGCGCCGGCCCGATCGGATTGGCGACGCTGGAATTCACCCGCCTCACCGGCGCGACCGTCACCGTCATGGACATGGTCGAATCCCGCCTGCAGTTCTGCAAGGACACCTACGGCGTGGCCCACACCGTGCAGTTCAAGGGAGACGGTTCGGAGATGGATCAGATCATGGAAATCACCGGCGGCGACCGCTACTCCGTCGCCACCGACGCGACCGGCAACAACAAGTCCATGGCCAACGCCATGAGCTACGTCGCCCACACCGGCGACCTGGTCTTTGTCGGCATCACGACGCAGGAAGTCAGTTTCCTCCATCCCACGCTGCATAAGCCGGAGATGACCATCAAGGCCAGCCGCAACGCCGTGCCCTCCGACTTCACCCGCATCATCTCGCTGATCGAAGACGGAACCATCAACACCGATCCCTGGATCACCCATCGCACCACCTTCGACGACATGATCGGCGAATTCGAAGGCTTCACCAAACCCGAAACCGGCGTCATCAAGGCGATCGTCCAAGTGGTTTGAACCGAAACACAAAAGAACTACGGAATACACTGATCACACGGAATCAAAGGCCGTTCTTCCGTTTATTCCGAGTATTCCGTAGTCATCAAATCAATAATTTATGAGCAACGAATCGAACAACAAATGTGTCACCCTCGGACTTGAACCCAGCTTTGGCTTTGGCGACCGCATCGGTCTCGCCACGCCGGGGCACGTCGCCTCGATGAACAGCGCGGGCGGCGGCATTCAGCCGATCTACCCGCAACAGTCCATCCGCGAGATGGCCCGCACCGGCCGCGAACCCGAAGGCGTTATGGCTGACGCGCTCAAAGGCGCCGCCGACGCCGGCTGGACCGGCAAGATCGGCGCCGACGCCGATCATCTCAAGACGCCCGAGGACGTCGACCGCACCGCCGTCGCCGGTTTCACCTTCTTCACCATCGATCCTTCGGATCACGTCGACGAGCACTCCGATGGATACGACGAGGCGACTTTGCGTGAGAAATTCGGCGCGGTTAGCGAACAGATCGACTGGTTCGACAACTACCTCGGCAAGACCGTGAAACTCTCGACCGGCTCGGAGATCGTCTTCGACGAGGAAGCCTGCATGCGCTGCGCCGTCAAATATGGCATCGCGCTGAACAAGGCCGTCGAACTCGCGGATTACATCAAGAAGGTCCAGGAAGAGTCCGGCCGCGATTACGAGATCGAGTTGAGCGTTGACGAGACCGAGCAGCCCACCACCTTGGCCGAGCACTACATCGTCGCCAACCAGTGCGTCTCCCGCGGCATGAAGCTCGTCAGCCTCGCCCCGCGTTTCATCGGCGACCTTGAAAAGGGCATCGACTACAAGGGCGACGTCGAAGCGCTTGAAGCCTCACTCAACGACCATGCCGCCATCTCCAACGAGATCGGCCCCTACAAGCTGAGCCTGCACTCCGGTTCCGACAAGATCTCGATGTATCCCTCACTCGCCCGCGCGACCAGGGGACAGTTCCACGTCAAAACCGCCGGCACGAGCTACCTCGAAGCGCTGCGCGTCGTCGCGCGTCACGACGAGGCCCTGTTCCGTCGCATCGTCGACTTCGGCCGCGAGCGCTACGATACCGACAAGGCGACCTACCACGTTTCGGCGACGCTGGCCGATGTCGCGCCGGCTTCGGAGATCGACGACATCAAGGAACTGGAGCGCCAATACCTCGAGCTGTGGGAGGAAGTCCCGGAAGGCCTCGGTTTCACCAAGCCCGGCCGCCAGATCCTGCATTGCACCTTTGGTTCCACGCTTACGCATGAGGAATTCGGCCCCGCTGTCCGCGGCGTGTTGGAGGCTCATCCGGATTCCTACACTGAAATCTTGGAAGATCACTTTGCGCGTCATCTGCGTGCGTTGAACGCCGGGATGTGAACCTTTGAACCAACGACTACCCACTCTCTGTAAGTCATGAAAATGACCATGCGTTGGTTTGGGCATGACGATCCCGTCAAGCTCGAGCAGATCCGACAGGTGCCGGGCATGATTGGCGTGGTCAGCGCCCTCTATGACGTGCCCGTCGGGGAAGTTTGGCCGCTGAAGAAATTGGAGCGACTGAAAAAGTCGGCCCAATCGAACGGCTTGAATCTCGAGGTCATCGAGAGCATTCCCGTCCATGAGGACATTAAGTTGGGACTTCCCTCCCGAGATGGCTACATCGACGCCTACTGCCGGAGCATTGAAAACATGGGCAAAGCCGGCATTCCCGTGCTTTGCTACAACTTCATGCCCGTCTTCGACTGGACCCGCACCAACCTGACCCACTACCTCGCCGATGGATCCAGCGCCTTGAGCTTCAGCTACGAGGAACTGGCGGCCTTGAACGAGGACGCCAATATCGCCGAATCCCTGCCCGGTTGGGCGGAGGTCTACACCGTTGAGCGTTTGCAGAAACTGCTTGACCAATTCCGCGCCTTGGGAACGGACGCGATGTGGAAGAATCTGGAATACTTCCTCCAGGCGGTCGTGCCCGTGGCGGAGAAGGCGGGCGTCAGAATGGGGATCCATCCGGACGATCCGCCGTGGTCCATTCTGGGGTTGCCCAGGATTATCGTGGATGAAGCAGCTCTAACCCGCTTGACCGGACTGGTGGACAGTCCGGCGAATGGAGTCACGTTCTGCACCGGCTCCCTGGGCGCTTCGCTGGGAAACAACCTGCCGCAAATGGTCCGACGCCTGGGCGGCCGGATCAATTTTGTGCACATGCGCAACGTCGCAGTCACGGGCCCTAAACATTTTCATGAGGCCCCTCATTTATCCTGCCTGGGCAGCCTGGATATGTACGGCGTGATGAAATGCTTGGTGGATGTCGGTTTCGAAGGGCCGATTCGACCAGACCATGGCCGCATGATCTGGGGCGAGGAAGGCAGGCCCGGGTATGGCCTGTTCGACCGATCGCTTGGAGCCATGTATCTGCAGGGCCTTCACGAGGCCGCCCAGAAACAGAAGACCTACAATTGACCTTGCAGGCCATGATCACTCAACTCGCCACCCTCAAGATCATCCCCGTCGTCGCCTTGGATTCGGCGGACGACGCCGCCCCCCTCGCCGACGCGCTCGTTGCGGGCGGCCTCCCCGTCGCGGAGATCACCCTGCGCACCGACGCCGCCCTCGACGCCATCCGCAAACTCCGGGACCGCGATGACATCCTGATCGGCTCCGGCACGGTGCATTCGGCGGCGCAGGCAGAGGCATCAGTCGAGGCCGGGGCGAAATTCGTTGTCACCCCGGGCTTCAATCCCACGACCGTTGCTTGGTGCGTGGATAACAAGGTCCCGGTCTACCCCGGCATTTCCAGCCCGACCGATCTGGAATCGGCCCTCGAACACGGGTTGGAGGCCGTCAAATTCTTCCCGGCCGAGACGCTGGGCGGGGTCAAAACGCTCAAGGCCTTCAGCGGCCCCTATGGCGGCATGAAGTTCATCCCCACCGGCGGCATCGGCGCCGCCAATCTGGGTGAATATTTGAGCCTCCCCTGCGTCGTTGCATGTGGCGGCAGTTGGATGGTAAAACCCTCGCTCTTTGCCGACGGGAACTTTGACGAGGTGACGCGCCTCACCCGCGAAGCCGTCGAACTGGCCAAGACAATTTAGCAACCACAGATGAACACGGATGGACACGGATTCTCTTCCGCTGGAATTCACGCTTCAGCGTGTCTTTCAGCGCTGAGCACACTGAAGCGTGAACTCTACCCCACTACGCCCGCTTCCAATCCGTGTTTATCCGTGTTCATCCGTGGTTGAAAAGAATCTCAGCAAGCACCCAGACATCATGAAAAGAACCCTCACGTTTCTCCTCGCATCGCTCTTCGCGCTGACGGCCTCCGCCGCGCAGGACCGCCTCATCCTCAAGGGCAAGGAAGGACCCGGCAAAGGAAAGAAGATCGTCTTCATGGCCGGCGACGAAGAATACCGCACCGAGGAGACCTGCCCCATGCTGGCCAAGATCCTCAGCCAGCGCCACGGCTTCGACTGTGTCGTGCTCTTCTCTCTCGATCCTACAGGCTCCTACATCGATCCCAACAATCAACGCGGCATGCGCGGCATTGAGGAGATCAAGGACGCCGATCTCGTGATCACCGGCAACCGTTTCCGCCAATTGACCGCAGCGCAATATGAGATCCTGGCCGCCCATCTCGACGCCGAAAAACCGATCATGGGCTTCCGCACCTCAACCCACGCCTTCACCGGCAACGGCCAAACCGGCGATTTCAAATGGTCGCTCTTCGGCCTGAATATCCTGGGCGAAAAATGGATCAGCCACCACGGGCGTCACAAGGTCCAGGGCTGCCGCGGCGTCATCGAGAAGAAACACGCCGGTCATCCGGTGTTGAACTCGGTCAAGGACGTATTCGCCACCTCCGATGTCTATGGCGTCGTCAATCTCGATGAGAACAAGGCCACCGTCCTCCTGCGCGGCGCGGTCACCGAGACTTTGGAACCCGATTCAAAGGCCATTCCCGGCGACAAGAACGATCCCATGATGGCCGCTGCCTGGCTCCGCCAATACCTCTCCCCCAATGGCAAAGGGCGCGGCCAGGCCTTCTGCACCACCATGGGGGCCTCCGAGGACTTCGAAAATGAGGACCTCCGGCGTCTAATCGTCAATGCCGCCCACTTCCTCACGGGACTCGACGTTCCCAAACGCGCCGACGTCCGCTACGTCGACCCCTTCCCCACGACCTTCTACTCCTTCATTCGCGAGAAGGACTACTTCAAGAAGCGCAATTTGCAGGTCAGCGATTTCGAGTTGGGCAAGACTGCGGCGACCGGCTTGCCGGTTTCCATGCAGAACCAGCCCGCTCTGGTCGCGCGCCGCGGCGGCGCCAAGGTGGAGGAGAAGGCCAAAAAGGCCCCGATGAAGCAAGCCAAGGCGAAGGCCAAGCCCAAGAAGAAGGAACGCCCCGGCCCGGCCAAGGACGATGACAAAATCAAGTATGCCCAACCTGCCAAGGCCAAGGGCAAAGCCGCGACCGTTCAACTTCCCCTGCAACCGGCCGCAGGCGGAAACATCGTCCTGCTGGGCAACCTGCTCGGCGAGCGCATGCTGAACTTCGGCCACTTCGAAGCCGAGCTCCACAACCGCTTTCCCCTGCATCGCCTCACCATCCGAAACATGTGCAACCCGGGCGACACACCCGGCTTCCGCGCGCACTCCAGCCGCACCGACCCCTGGGCCTTCCCTGGCGCGGAAAAATTCAACCAGGACAAGAAGACCCATTACGGCATCGGCCACTACCCCAGTCAGGACGAATGGCTCACCGAACTGAAGGCCGATACCATCATCGCTTTCTTCGGTTTCAACGAAGCCTTCGACGGCCTCGACAAGCTCAACAACTTCAAGGCCGAATTGTCCGCCTGGATCGATCACACCCACTCCCTCGCCTACAATGGGAAGACCACGCCCGACATTGTCCTCGTCACCCCGATCGCCTTCGAGGACCGCACCGACGCGTATGATCTTCCCAACGGCGCC
>CAZFLK010000077.1:0-24329 GCA_964519245.1 uncultured Verrucomicrobiota bacterium | reverse complement strand
ATCGAGTCGACGATCAGGTCGGCGTCCACATCTTCGGCTTGCATCAGGATCAACGCCTGACGCAGCGCAAAGTCATCCGCAACGTTGATGTTGTAATACCGCTCCATGTCTTCGATGCGGTAGTCGAACAGCGCGCCGCCCAACTCATGCTGTGGCGACAGCTCACCCGTTTGCGGCGCCGGCTGGGGCACGGCGAACAAGGTCAGGTAAGACTCCTCCTTGGCCGGATCCAAAGGCGCTCCCGCCCAATACTGATTCAATGAATCGTAAGGTTCGCTCTGCACGTTCATGGACTCGCCCAGGACGAACTTCCCCATCTCCACGACGGAGCGGGCCGTCCATTCCAACTCGGCCTGGGAGTTGAAATTCCGCGCGAGCGCAGCCTCCACTTTCATGGAGTAGGCAAAGGCGCTGGCCATCACGGCAAGGACGACGATCACCAGCATGACGACGATCAACGCCACGCCGGACTGCGGGGCAATGGCAGCGGATTGATTGTCTTGCCGCAGCCTCAATTATCCTCCTCGTCACGGTTTCTCAGATTGTCGATGAAGGCCCGCGAATAGGGATTGCTTCGACGATATCTGAGCGCATCGCCGGCGGCCCGCTGCTCCGCGGCAATCCTTGCGGCAGTCGCGTTCTGCGCTCCCGCTCCGCCAAAGTTGAGGCGACTGCCGTCGTAGAAATTGCCCCCCGCCCCACGGCTGAAACGGGCGTCTGTTCGCCCCCCCTGCCCCCCGGCCCCGCCGACCTGTACGCCGACGTTCGGCTGGTTCGGATTTCCAACTCCGATATTTCGCGGATCCAACGCCGCCAATCCGGCCACGCCCTGTTGATTGTTCGGAATCTGGTACTCACGGGGAATCACCATTGCCGGAGGAGCCACGGAGACCTCGCCTGCAACCGCGGCGCGAGCCCGGCCCGGGCGTCCGCTGACGCCGAACCCCAGCGAGGCCCTCACCAACTTGGGCACTTCATTCGTCAGCGTCCACTCGTCCAGTTCCTCCTCCATCGCGGCATCCCAGAACGCCAATTGAAACTGACTGATGTCCTTGGCCAGAACGAGGGTGTGCGGGTCCGCATCCCGCTCCAGAATCTGCAGAACCGGCGATTGCACCAGGACCAACTGATTCACCCGACTGCGATCCTGCTCCACATAAAAGGTCACGCGCCGCAGTGGTTGGCCGGGAAAACTGCCGCTACCGGGAAAGGACTCCGGGAGTCGCGCCACAAAACTCATCATCGCAAAATCGCCGCCCGTATCGGTCTCGAAGGCGTAGAACGGGATGTTCTCGCCAAACATCACCATCGAAGAAAGCGCCTGTTCCACTGTCTTTTGCGCGACCCGCATCCGCTGCGCTTCGACGGCCGCCCGCTCGCCGATCTCCCGGCTCTTGAGGATCCCCTCCCAACTCTTGTAGATCACCAACACAACGCCCGAGAAGATCGCGATTGCGAGGAGGATTTCGATCATCGTGAATCCGGCGTTTCGCTGCCCTTGAATCATTTTCATAATCGCCTCATCTGCCCAGATTGCCTCCCCGAACCCCGCCGCCGCCAATGCCCGGACCTCCCGACTGCGGACGATAAAGCACGATGGTCATGTCCGACGCCACTGACTTGTTGCCCACCCGCTCATGGACCCGAATATCCACCTGATACAGCCCGGTGCGCCCGCCGTCCTCGCCCTCGATCTCCGTAACGATGCTCTCCCAGCTCGCGTTCGGATACGCGGCTCCAAAATCGCCGGAATCGCCGCCTTCCTCCAATTCCTCCTGGGCGGCGTACTCCGCCGCAATTGACGCGGGATCAGCGAAGGTTTTCTGCAATGAACGCGCTGTCCGCAGGCTTCGCGTCGAAAGCTCCAAAATGGAAAACACCGCAATCGAGAAAATCGCCATGGCAAACATCACCTCCAGCAGCGTGAACCCGGCCCCAATTGTTCTCGGCGATCTCATCGCTCAACCTTCTCCACGGTGGCGATGCCGGTCGTCACCTCAGTGGTGATCAATCGGGTAATTCGCTCAGGCGATTGCAGGACCAGACGGAAATCATCGCAGATGCCGTTCGGATGGAACCTTACGCGAGCCTCCGGCTCCTCGACCTCCAGGCGCAGGATATCGACCCCGTTCACATCCAGCAGCTTGATGTCAATGGTCGGATCCAGTACCGCGTTGAAATCCTCGCTGCCCCAGGGACTCACCTTGGCGCTCGAATCCGCCAGACCGTAGACGCCGCCCGTCACGTTGCGATCCCGGACCGCCTCGACCGAAAGGCGCACCCCGCCCGGCTGCGGCGACATGACAAACTCCATCGGTTTCTGCTGCAGAATTGCCCGTGAGCGCGCGTTCCGCAGCCCTGTCTGCACGTCCACGACCGCCTGGCGAAGCCCCGTTTTGTTGCTCTTCTGAGCCTGCACAAAGGCCGGAATGCCGATGGTGAAGAAGAAGATCGCAATCAACCCGAGCACCATCAGCATCTCGATCAACGTGAATGCGCCGGCGCGCTCGCTGCTCAGGCCTCTGGTCGTCGTCGCCTTCATGGCGTTCAAGCGCTGATGCTGTTGATCATGCCGAACATGGCGGACAGCACGGCATACATGAGAAATCCGACAAATCCCGCAATCACGATGATCATCACCGGTTCTATCAGGTTCGTCATGACGCGCAACCCGACCTCCAGATCGCTCTCGTAGGTGTCCGCCAGATTGTTCAACGCCCCCGGCACGTCGCCGGTCTCCTCGCCGATCTTCAGGAGGTCGATCATCATCTGCGGGAAAACCCGACTGCGCGCCAGGGGCTCGGCGATGGTCTTGCCATCCGTGACGTCGTCACGGGTCCGGGCCAAGGCATCCTTGATCACACTGTTCGAGACGATCTGCTCGGTGATTTTCAAGGCATTCAGCACCGGCACGCCATTCTGCAACAGCGTGCCCAACGTCCTACAAAACTGCCCGAACAGATTCAGCTTCACGACCTTGCCAACCACCGGGGCGTTCATCTTCCAGCCATCCACGACGCGCCGCCCCCGATCGGAGCTCTGATAACGCTTGAACACGATGTAGACCGACAAGCCAATCGCCGCCAACAACCACCAATAGCCGGTGAAAAGATCGCTCACATCCATCAGGAACTTCGTCGCCCCCGGCAACTCCGATCCCATGCCCGCAAAAATTTCCATGAACTTCGGCATCATCACGGTCATGAACACGATGATGATGATGATTCCGACCGCCATGACCAACGCCGGATAGATCAGCGCCGAGATGAACTTGGACTGCACCTCGGCAAAGCGCTCGAAATGCGAAGACAAACGCCGCAGGACATTCTCCAGCGCGCCGCTTTGCTCGCCCGCCTGGATCATGTTCACACACAGATCGGAAAAAATCACCGGTTGCTTGGCCATGGCCCCGGACAGGCTGCGCCCTTCCATGACCTCCTGCTTCAACTGCGCGCTGACGCTCTTGGGAATGCCCTTGCTGTCGATGCTGGACATGCTGTTCAAGGCCGCAGTCAAAGGCATGCCCGCCTTGATCAGATTCGCCAGTTGTCGCATGAAGGTCGCCAACTCCTGCAACTTGGGCGGCTTCTGCCGAAAGAACATTTCCCTTACCGCCGCCGGCATCAACGAGGCCGCTCCACCGCCTTCTGCGGTCGACGAGGCGCCGCCGCCTCGCGCCGCCTCCACCGCCACCGGGAAGAGGCCCATGCGTTCCACCTGCGCCAACGCCGCCGAGCGATCCGTTACATCCAACACGCCTTGAACGACCTGACCGTCCTTCCGGCGCGCCCTATAGCTGAATTGTGCCATGCGTCTAGAGATTTCTATCAAAAACCGAAATGCTGCGAAAGTTGCCACTTTCAGTTCCCGGGCCCCTTCCCGCTGCTTCGGATTTCCGGTCACTCCGCCATTCGAGCCTCAACCGTTCACCGGGGGACTGTTCAAACTACCCCTCCGGTATCCCTCCGGATCCACCTCCACTTGAGAATACCCGATCGCTTCAAACTTCGCCCTCAACTCTCCAACAAAATCACCGGAGCTCAACCGGGCCACATCCTCGGGAGCCACTTCGACCCGCGCAACCATGCCCGTCGCCCCGTTGCCCTCACGTTCATGGTGCCGCACCCGCACATCGCGAAACCCCAGATCGCGCAGCCAGTTCTCCGCCGTTTCAATCATTCCCAGCTTCACCGACGTCACCCGCTGACCATAGGGAATTCGCGAACTCAAACAGGCCAACTGCGGCTTCTCGGCCGTGGGCAGACCAAATTGCGCGGACAACTCGCGGATCTCGGCCTTCGTCAAACCAACCTCTTTCAACGGCGCGCGAACCTGAAACTCCGCAGCCGCCTTGGCACCCGGTCGATGATCGCCCACATCGCTGGCGTTCTCCCCGTAGGCAAGGACCTTGATTCCACGCTCCCGCGCCAAGGGCTCCAACTCCGTGAATAACTCGTGTTTGCAGAAAAAGCATCGGTTGACCGGGTTCGATAAATACTCCTCGTTCTCGAACTCCCGGGTCTCCACAACCTCAACCGGGAAGTCAAACGCCTTCGCCAACGCCAACGCCTCCTCCAACTCCCGCCGCGGCAGACTGGGCGAATCCGCGATCGCCGCCACCGCGCGTTCACCCAAGACTTGATTCGCAACATACGTCAGCAATACGGAATCCACCCCGCCCGAATACGCGACCAAGCAGGACTCATACGACGCCAGCAGTTCCCGAAGCTCTGTCAATTTGCGCGAAAGCACCCCAAATCAATGCCACTGCCGCGCCGCCTTGTCGAGCGAAGCGGAGACCATTCGATTCCGTGAGGCAGCCGCGATGACGAGGCTCAGGTTTGCGAATTCACTCTGAAACGAGCCTCCTCACATCGGCTGCTACGGGGCTTTGGAAGCCGGATCGTTCGGAAAGGAAAACAGCCAGGCATTCGTTCCATAGCTGGCGCGCGACAGCTCCAATTGCTCCTCCAATTTCTGCCCGCTGACCTGCTGAACGCTGCCGTCCGCCAGAATGATGTTGCCTCGGTTTTCGTGAATCTTGTTGGCGGGGTGCGTTGACCATCGACGCTTGGAACCGGATGCATCGTCCGGGCCAAACAAATACAGAGGCCCCGACAAGGCACGCTTCGATTCATCAACTGCCGGCCCCAACGCGCCGGGCCCGGCAATGTTCCGATCACCACCAAGAATTCCATCCGGCCGGATTTCGTCGGCGTTGAGCCCCACAAAATAACTGACCGCCTGGTTGCGTCGGGCTGGATCCGACAGGCTGTCCGACGATTGCAGGAAGTCGATTGCCTCAAGCTTTGCCCGGGTTCGATCCATGGGACAGATCACCACTCTCGCCGACGCCAACTCGTTCGAAAGAACCTGAAAATAATGCCACGTCTCGGTCTCCAAGTTTGCAAAAACCAACGTATTGCCTCCAATCCCGGTCACTTCCGGATCAGGATCGTAAAGCCGCAATCCCTCCACACTGAAGGGATACCGGTCGTCGTGGTCGTTGGCGAAAATTCGGAACGCCAGGCCGATCTGCTTCTGGTTCGAAACGCACTTGATTCGCGATGAGCATCCCGATGTTTTCTGCATCATCGGGATCGCCATCACCACCAAAATGCCAACGCATATGATCACGACAAGCATCTCCATGTATGTGAATCCACCACATCGGTCGGTTGATTGGCTGCTCGGTTGAATTCTCATGGCGTGCTTGATCAGCATAATCAGCGCCGTATAGCATTTGATAGCATTTTAAAGTATTAAATACTTTATGAGCGTCATGATCACGCCGATCGCGTCATCCACGCGCAAATCGTCACACGATTCTTTCCCGCCGATCCACCATGGCGCGGATATCGGGTTAATGAACGGCGCCGACTAATCCCCCCCCGGGTCGCAGTCACGACCGCGGCTTGAATCCATGTCCGCGTATCATCAAGACACGGAAATGAAGACAGGGGTATCTCACGCATCCATTCCTTTGACTTCACTCCCTTGTCTCTCCACATCGATTGCGGTCGCCTCACCTGCCCTCAAGCCCCGTCCATCATTGCAAATCGGACCAATGACTGGGAAAACAGGCGTATGAAGCCGATCATCCGCCGCCTTGCCGGATTCCTCGCCGCCTCCGGCATCACCGTTTCCCTTCCGGCAGCTGAATTCAGCATCGCCACCTTCACGGCCGACGTCACTGTGCCGAAGAATCACGGGATGATGGGCGGTTACTGGAAATCCAAGTCGGTGGCCGATCCCTTGTTTGCCAAAGGTGTCGCCTTGTTCGGCGGGGAAAAGCCGGTGGTGTTCGTGTCAGTGGACTGGTGCGAGATCCGCAATGACGCCTTCGACGCCTGGCGCGACGCCCTCGCCCAAGCCGCTGGGACGACCCGCGAACGCGTGCTGGTCAGCAGTATCCATCAACACGACGCCCCCATCGCCGACCTCACGGCGCAACGCATCCTCGAGGAACGCGGGCTCGAAGGCAGCATCTGCGACCTCAAGTTTCACCAAGCGGCGGTGAAGAATGTCGCCACCGCCCTCCGCGAGGAAATGTCCAATCGGCAACGGGTGACGCACATCGGCATGGGCCAGGCCAAGGTCGAGAAACTGGCGTCGAATCGCCGCTACCTGCTTCCGGACGGAGAGCCCGCCTTCAACCGCGGCAGCGCCAGCGGCAAGAACATACTCGCCGCCCAGGCGCCCGAAGGAACCATCGATCCTTGGCTGAAGACGCTTACCTTCTGGGACGGCGACCGCCCCGTGGCGGCTTTGAGCGGCTACGCAACCCACCCCATGAGCTACTACCGAACCGGCGAGGTCTCGGCGGACTTCCCTGGCGACGCCCGGGCGAGGCGCCAACGCGAGACGCCGGATTGCCTGCAAATCTACTTCAGCGGCGCCAGCGGCAACGTCACCGCCGGCAAATACAACGACGGCTCACGAAGGAATCGCGCCGTCCTGGCCAAAAAACTCTACAACGGCATGGTCGATGCCTGGAAGGCCACCCAACGCCAACCGCTTGAACGGATCGAATTCCGCAATACCAAAGTCCGACTCGAACCGCGCAACCACGAGGCGTTCACCGTCGCCGCCTACGAGAAAACGCTTCAGAAGGGAACCGATCATTGGGACCAATGCCGCGACGCCATGGGGATGAGTTGGCGTCGCCGCGCCGACGCCGGCCACCAGATCGACGTCCCGGTGATCGACTTCGGGCCCGCCCAACTGCTCCTCCTCCCCGGCGAAATCTACGTGGAGTATCAACTCGCCGCCCAACGCATGGCTCCCGACTCCTTCGTTATGGTCGCCGGCTACGGCGAGTGCGCCCCCGGTTACATTCCCACGGAAAAACATTGGGCGGAAAACGACTCCAATCTCCGCGACTGGTGCTGGATCCATCCCGGCGCAGAGCAGCCACTGCTCAACGCCATGCGGCGCGTGTTGCAACCGGAGTGAATCACGATGCCCCCTTCCATGGTGAACTACGGAATACGCAGAAAACACGAAAAAGGAATTCCATGGTCTTTCTTCCGTGTGTTCCGTGTATTCCGTAGTTCCCTCCTTCTCCCGGCCCTGCTGGCGCCCAGCCTTCTCCACGCCGCGGACACCCCGCCCGTCACCATCGTCGCCTTCGGCGATTCCACCACGGCGCCGCGCGGGCCGCTGCGCGTCTACGCCGATATCCTGCGAGACGAACTTCCAGGACAAGGCGTCAACGCGCGGGTCATCAACGCCGGGGTCGCCGGCAATCATACCGTCGCCGCACGCAAACGTTTCCAACGCGACGTCCTGGATCAGAAGCCGGATGTCGTCGTCATTCAATTCGGCATCAATGACGCGGCCGTCGATGTCTGGAAGAAACCGCCGGCCTCAAGTCCGCGGGTGCCGCTGAAAACCTACGAGGCCAATCTTCGTTTCTTCATCCAGGCCGCTCGCGAAGCGGGCGCCCGCCCCATCCTCATGACCCCCAACCCGCTGCGCTGGACACCCAAGCTGAAAACGCTCTACGGCAAGAAGCCCTACAACCCCGACGCTGAAGATGGCTTCAATGTCCTGCTGAAGAACTATGCCCGGGCCGCGCGCGTCATCGCCAGGGAAGACAACGTTCCGCTGATCGATATCGCCAACGCCATGAAACCCAAGATCGACCAACTCCTCCTCGATGGAATGCACCCCAACGAACGGGGGCATCGCCTGATCGCCAACCGGTTGCTCAATACCCTTGCGCAAGTCCTTCGCCCCTGACCCTCCCCAACCGCACGCAACGGGGATGCAACCGGGCGGAGCGCGACTGCCTCTCGCACTCGAGACCACTCGCTGCGCCTTCGGAATCCGCTGCCCGCTCCTCGCGCGTTGCCTTCGCGCCTGTTTAAACCGAATCTCAACCACACCGGTCACAAGCTTGCGTATGCCAATCGATGCCGCTAAAAACCTAAATGATGGCAAGCGCCCCGACCACCAACTGAACCAGACTCCCACCACAATGAAATCCCGCTTTCTCAATCACTTGACGCCACTCGCCTGCATCGCGTTGACCTCGGCGTTCTTGTCTGCCCCAACGCAGGCTCAGGATGTCAGTGTCTTCTACATCAGCAAGGGCGTCGATTACACCCAGTCCAGCGCGTCAACGCCCTCGACGCCCAACGGCTACTTCTTCAATGCGGAGGTGATCGCCGGTTCCCCGGGCAGCGTGACTGCCGCCGATCTGCAATTGGGCCCCGGAGCCCCCCTCCAAGCGCTGGGACAGGACGGCGACAACTTCTGCCTCGAGGACGATTTCACAACCAAGACGGCGCTCGACATGAACTACCCCAACAGCGCGGCATACGAAGTCGGAATCGATGGGGCCAATGACGCGTCGGTCGACATCGCACTCTCTTTCGGCTCCTCGGACAACTACCCGAATGCGCCGCACATCCAGAACTACACCGCGCTTCAATCCATCGACCCAACACAGCCCCTGACATTGACTTGGGCGGCCTTCACTGGCGGCACGACGGACGATCTTATCCAGATCCTCGTCGAACGCGACCTCGGCATGGACATGTTCGAGGATTTCTACGAAAGCCCGGGCCCAGGGGAGATGGGAGCTCTGGATGGAACGGATAACAGTGTCACCATTCCCGCAAACACCCTGCCAGCCGGAGCCACGCTCAGCATCGAGATCAGCTTCAGCCGGGTTGTCGATTTTCAATTTTATGACGCGCAAACGTACCCCGATGGCCCCGGCGGCGCGGCCGTTTTCACCAGTGTGACAACCCTGCAGATTCATACTCAGTCCGCCGGCTCCGCCCCCGACGCAAGCCTCATTGCCATCACCAAGACCCAGCGTTTCCAGCAGGACGAAGCCGGCATTCCAGTCCTGGTCGAGGATCAGGACGGCGATTCAGGCCGATTCAAATTCGAAGTCTACGTCGAGGGCTCGACCCAGGGAGCCGTCACCAGCAGCTCGGTCACGCTTCCCGGCGGCGCCATGCAATCACTCACTGCGGACAACAACGACTTCATCTTCGAAAGCGTCTCTTCCGAGAAACCAGAGATGGACACAATGTTCCCCGCCGGAACCTACACGGTCGCCGTCAACACCGCCAACGACGGAGCGCGCAACGTCACGCTCACTGTGCCTGCAGACAACTACCCCAACATTCCAACAATCTCGAATTGGAGCGCTGCCCAGTCCATCGATTCGACAACTCCTTTCATATTGAACTTCGAGACCTTCGCCGGCGGAACCGCCGGCGACTTCGTCATGCTGGAGATCGAACCATCCAGTTCCACGGGCGGCCCCCAAGTGTATGAAAGCCCTGGACCTGGAGAAACAGGGTCGCTGGACGGAACTGACACCTTCGCGACCATCCCCGCCAATACATTGTCCCCCGGCTTGTCCTACATGGCCAAACTCTCCTTCTTCCGCATCGTCGGCAGCGACACCAGCTACACCACCGGATTGGTCGCCTTCCACAAGGAAACTCATTTCGAAATTCGAACCTCCGGCGGATCCGACACCGAGGGTCCCAACCTGGTTCGCGTGGAACCGTCCTGGAGCACATCACAGGTGAAGGATATCTCGACCATCATGTTCGAGTTCTCCGAACCCATGGACACGACCGTCGACCTGTCCCAAGCGCTACAATGGAGCGGCGTCGCGGACGCCGACAACTTCTCCTACACCTGGGCCGACAACGACACCCGTCTCTTTTGTCGCTACACCCCCTCGCTGCCCTTGGACACCACGATCAACTGGACCTTGAATCCTTTCGTCGGTCTGGACAACGCGTCCGCCACCGCCTCCCCGGTCAAACAGAGGGTCAGCAAGGCAATCACAACCCGGCTCCAGGACGCCGCCGGCAACCCGCTCCAGCACACGCCGCAGGCCGGCAGCTTCAGCGTCGCCCCAAGTTCCAGTGCGTCTGAAAAGGACGTGCTCTGGTTCCAGATGATCAAGGCCGAGATCTTCCAACAAGACAACGCCACCCCCGTGCCATTGGAAGAGTTCATCTATAATTTCGTGGCTGAACTCAACGGTTTCAACACTGTGCTGTCCGCCGAGATTACCCCGCCCGGGGGCTCGCCGATCACGTTCTTCTCAGAAGGACACGGCGACTCTCTGGAGGTCGAGGCGGAATACGCCGAGAAAACCGATCTCGACACGCACGTTCCCAACGGAACGTTCGGCGTGCGCTTCAATGCCTTTCGAGACGGAACACAGACCATCGACCTGGCTATGCCCACGGACGCCTACCCGAACACACCGACTCTCCAAAACCTTGCCTCACTCGCCTCAGTTGACCCGACGCTTCCCCTGACCCTGACTTGGGACGCCTTTTCAAACCCAGGACAAAACGACGCAATCATTATCTTCATGGAAAATGACTTTGGCCGAAACATCTTCGAAACTCCTGAAGCCGTTGAACCGGGATTTATCCCCGCCTCCCAAAACTCTTTCACAATCCCCGCAAACACCCTGCCACCCGGGCGCACGTTCGAGGCGGAACTCGCCTTCATCAAGGCTGTGGACGTCGATGACACTTCCTACGCCGGCGTCACTGGAATGGCCGCATTCGCCAAAGCCACCCTGTTCGAAATCACCACCTCCGGCGATCCCATCCGCGCCGATCTCGACATGGTCTCCGGCTCGCAAAGCTCATTTCAATTCCGCGTCCTCGGCGAGAAGAAGATGACCTACACCATCGAGTCCTCGACCGATTTCCAAAACTGGAGCTTCGAAAACGTTTTCAACGCCGATGACAACATCAACGGCCCCTTGGGAGAATTCATTTACACCCACTTCCCGCAGCACGGAACCATGTTCAAATACTTCCGGACCCGGGAAGGATACCACTACAACCCGGGATTCTGAGTCAGCGAAACAAGAATCGGCGCCGGATTCGGAACCAAAAAAACTTCGAATTCCCGCTTGCTTCGCCCATGGGGCCTCCCTATATTTCGCGCTCTTTTTCAACAAACGAAGCGATATGAGACGTCCTAAAGGCATCAAGACACGCAAGGCCGCGGCGAAGCGGGTGAAGATCACCGGAACCGGCAAGATCCTCCGCAACCGCCCCGGCCGCCGTCACCTGGCGACCAGTAAGAACGCCAAGCGCCGCCGCAGGCTCGACTCCGTCGCCACGGTCGACAAAACCGACTACAAGCGCATTCTGGAAAGCCTGCCGTTCAACCGGTGATCGGCTGGACCGCACAACCCTGACATACCATGAGAGTCACCAACGGACCCGCATCACGCAACCGCCGCAAGCGCGTGCTCAAGGCGGCCAAGGGCTATTGGCTGCGCCGCAGCAAGCTCTACCGCTACGCCAAGGACGCCCGCGACAAGGCGCAGCAATACGCCACCCGCGACCGCAAGGCCAAAAAGCGCGATTATCGCCGCCTCTGGCAAATCCGCATCAATGCCGCGGCCCGCGCCGCCGGCATCACCTACAGCCGATTTATCGAGGGGCTCAAAGCCGCCCAGATTGAGATCGATCGAAAGGCCCTGGCGGATATTGCGGCTCAGGACGAGACCGCATTCGGCGAATTGGTCAAGGCCGCCCAAGAGGCGCTGACCGCCAAAGCCGCCGCCTGACGCGAACGCCAACCGCGTTCCGTCCCCTCAAATCACCTTTCATCGCACGGGCGACCAACTTGTTTGGCCGCCCGTGTTTTTTTGCCCGGAAAGAAAGCCCGATCATGTCATTCATTGAAGAAGTCGAAGCGACCAAGGAAGCCGCGCTCGCCGGCCTGAATGCCGCCGCCGATCTCGCCGCGCTGGAGGAAGCCCGTGTGAAATACCTCGGTACGAAAGGAGAATTCACCGCGCTGGCCAAAGGGATGGGAGCCGTGCCCAAGGAGGACAAACCCGCAGCCGGCAAGGCTCTCAACGTCGCCAAACAAGCGCTCGAAGCCGCGCTCGCCGAACGCAAGTCCGACCTCGAACTCGCCGCAGCCGCGCCCTCCGAAGCCACCGACTTCACCCTCCCGGGCCGACGCGGCTCTCTTGGTCGACTCCACCCGCTGACCCAGGTCACGGAGGACATCGTCAAGAGCTTCCGCAAGCTCGGCTTCGTCGTCGCCGACGGACCGGAGATCGAGGACGACTATCATTGCTTCGACGCGCTCAACACCCCGGCCGACCACCCGGCCCGCGACATGCAGGACACCTTTCACGTCGGGACCAACCGCAACGCCGCCGCGCGCGAAGACGGCAAACACTCCCTGCTGCGCACCCACACCTCCTCCGTGCAAATCCGCGTGATGGAGACGCAGCCGCCTCCCGTGCGCATCATCGTGCCCGGACGCGTCTATCGCCGCGACACGCCCGACCAGACCCACAACCCCACGTTCCAGCAGATTGAAGGACTCTACGTCGACAAGAACGTCACGGTCGGCGACCTCAAGGGCACGGTCGAATTCGTCTTCAAGGAAGTGCTCGGCAAGGACGTGAAGGTCCGCTTCCGCCCACACTATTTCTCCTACACCGAACCCAGCTTCGAGATCGACTTCAGCAGCTCGCTCGTCCGCAAGATGGGCAAGGATTGGCTCGAGATCGCCGGCTGCGGCATGGTGCATCCCCAAGTCTTCGAGAACGTCGGCTACGACCCCGAGGTCTGGACCGGTTGGGCTTTCGGCTTCGGCATCGAACGCATCGCCATGCTCCGCTACGGCATCGATGACATCCGCCTCTTCTACCAGAACGATCTGCGCTTCCTGCAGCAGTTCTAACCACGGATGAACACGGATAAACACGGACTAGGAATCGGCCAAGGCCAACTTTCATGCCAGATGGCTCCCAAAGCCGGTGGGGCAAGACTCCGTCGAGCCCAAATCGACGTCCCGGAGGGACGCGAGAATCTCGCGCCCTTTCAGGGCTGTGAAATGGGCTCGACAGAGTCTCGCCCCACCGGCCTTTCCCTCCCCTCGGACAGTGAACGATTTGAAACTGCTCGCCGCCGCCCCCCTTTGATTCTGCAATAAACCTCTCCCATGAAAGTCACACTCAACTGGCTCAAGGAATACGTCGCTTTCGATTGGACGCCCGAGGAACTCACCGAACGGCTGACCATGCTCGGCGTCGAGGTCGAGGGCGTGGACGTGATCAGTGGCGCCTTCGAAGGCATCGTCGTCGCCGAGGTTCTCGAAAAAAATCAGCACCCCAACGCCGACAAGCTCTCTCTCTGCAAGGTCAACGACGGCGTGGAGGAGCGGCAGATCGTCTGCGGCGCGACCAACTTCAAGGCTGGCGACAAGGTCCCGCTCGCCAAGCCCGGAACCTGGATTCCCCGTTCGCTCAAGGGCGAGGGCTTCACGCTCGAAGTCGGCAAGGTCCGGGGTGAGAAATCCTTCGGCATGATGTGCTCCACCTTCGAACTGGAAATTTCAAAACCCGCCGAGGGTCTGCTGATCCTCCCCGAGGACGCGCCTGTCGGCCAGGCCTACGGTGAATACATCGGCAAATCCGGCGGCGATGTGGTCTACGATCTGGAGATCACGCCCAATCGCCCCGACCTGAACAGCGTCATCGGCATCGCCCGCGAGATCGCCGCCCTCACCGGCAACCCGCTCAACTTGCCGAAGATCGATCTTCCCGCGCTGGAAGCAACCAGCGTTGACGACGACACCGTGGAGAATCACGTCTCCGTCCGCATCGATGACGAGGAACTCTGCCCGCGCTACACCGCTCGCGTCGTGACCGGCGTCGAAATCGGCCCCAGCCCGGATTGGCTGAAGGAGAAACTCGAACTCATTGGCCTGCGCAGCATCAACAACGTTGTCGATGTAACCAACTTCGTCATGATGGAGGTCGGCCAACCGCTGCATGCCTTTGACTACCATCTGCTCGACAAGAACGACGGCAAGCCCGCGATCGTCGTCCGTCGCGCCGCCGAAGGGGAAAAGTTCACGACCCTCGACGAGCAGGAGCACGAACTGACCGCCGAAAACCTGCTCATCGCCGATGAGAACAAGGGAGTCGCGCTCGCCGGCGTCATGGGCGGACTGAACAGCGAGATTCAGAACGACACCAAGGACGTCTTGATCGAATCCGCTTATTTCAAGCCCCAGAACATCCGCGCCACTTCCAAAAAGCTGGCGTTGTCGACCGATTCCTCCTACCGCTTCGAGCGCGGCTGCGATCTCGAGATCTCCGACTGGGCCAGCCAGCGCGCCGCGCAACTCATCATCGAGACCGCCGGCGGCAAACTGGCAAAGGGCGTCATCGACGCCTACCCGACCAGGCACGAAGCGAAGGAAATCACGCTGCGGCACGCCAAGAGTGACGCCCTGCTCGGCGTGACAATCCCGGCCGCGGGTCAAATCAAGATGCTCGAAGGCCTCGAACTCGAGACCACCTCCCGCGACGGCGAGACGTCCGCCACCTTCCGCATCCCCTCCTTCCGTGTGGACCTCAAACGCGAAACCGACCTGATCGAGGAAGTCTGCCGCGTCTACGGCGTGGACAAGATCCCCTCCACCACGCCGCGCGGCGCAACCGGCTCCAACGCCTACGACGCCATGCACGACGAACTGGCCAACTGCCGCCGCATCCTCACCGGACTGGGGCTGAACGAAGCGCAAGGGCAGACGCTCATTTCCGAAACTTCCGCCCAACTGCTCGCCGAAGACTACGTGCCGCTGCTCTACCCCTTGAGCCAGGACATGAACGTCGTCCGCCCGAGCCTGCTGCCCGGCCTGCTCGACGTCCTGCAGCACAACCTGAATCACAAGAACGCCGACGTCGCCTTGTTCGAGATCGGCCGCGTCTTCACCGCCGGCGAGGAAGCCGTCTCCGAACATCGCAGTCTCGCGCTGGCGCTCACCGGCAACCGCAACGCCGCCTTCTGGCAGGGCGAGGACCGTGAAGCCAAATTCGACGTCTTCGACCTCAAAGGCGCATTGGAGGAGTGTTTCGAACGCCTCGGCCTGCGCGGCTTCGCCTACATGCGCCGCGACAAGGACACCAGGCTCTTCATCGAGTCCGCAACCATCCAACTCGGCAAACAGTCGCTCGGCGAAATCGGCCAGCTTCACCCGAAACTCGCGCGCGATTACGACCTGCGCGACACGGTCTTCCTCGCCGAACTGAATCTCGACAAACTGCTCTCCCTCGGCCGCGCCTCAAAATCGTTCAAGCAGTTGGTCAAATTTCCCGACATCCGCCGCGACATCGCCATGCTGGTCGATGACACCGTCACCCACGACGACGTCACCCGCGCAGTAAAAAAGGCCAAGCCCGACAACCTCGAATCCGTGGAACTCTTCGACGTCTACCGCGGCGAGCACATTCCGGACGGCAAAAAGAGCGTCGCCTACGCGTTGACCTTCCGACATGCAGAGCGCTCGTTGAAGGACAAGGAAGCCGACAAGGCCCACGCCAAGGTCGTCGAAACGTTGAAGAACAAGCTGGGCGCGGAGATTCGGTAGCACGCAACGTTCAGCCAACCACGGATCAGCACAGATCCCCGAATCGGAAGCGGGCCAGAACTCTCCGGATGCCCCCCCACAAACCGGTGGGGCGAGACTCCGTCGAGCCCAAATTGAAGTCCTGAAAGGACGCAAGAATCTCCCGCTCCTTCAGAGCTTTGAAATGGGCTCGAGGGAGTCTCGCCCCACCGACTTTACGCTTCCTTCGGATTGTCACCCGCCTTTGTCGCGCCCAACAAATCCGTATGCATCCCCGTTCATCCGTGGTTAACCTTCCCGGATGAAACGCCTCCTCCCGATTGCGATTCTCGCCTGCCTGTTCTCCACGCTGCACGCCGCGAGCGCCCAATCCCCCCATGGCCTCCACGTCGGAACTGCCGCCGTGGAGATTAATCCAGACGTCTTGCCCTTCCAGCTACGCAGCGGACCATCAACGTATGTCCACGACAACCTTCATGTCCGAGCCGTCGCCTTTCAGAACGGCGAAGGCAGGTTCGCCGCGGCGCTGATTGACGCCATCGGCTACGGACGCGAACAGTCCGACAAGGCCAAGGCCATCGTCGCCCAACATACCGGCTGGAAGCCCGAGGAAATGCTCGTCTGCGCCACCCACACCCACACGGCGCCCAAGGGCGGCGACACCTCGCCCGGACGCATCGCCTACGAGAAAAAACGATTCGACGGCATCGTCCAGGCGTTGACCCGGGCCATCCAATCCCTGGAGCCCGCCAGCGTCGGCTTCGGATCGGACGAGGAACCCTCTGAGGTTCTCAACCGTCGCTGGTATTTGAAGCCCGGCACGATGGATCCGAATCCACTCGGTCAATTGGACAAGATCCGCATGAATCCACCGCGACAGAACATCGTCCGCCCGGCCGGTCCAATCGACCCCGAGATCGCGGTCATCTACGCCAGAACCAAGCGCCGCAACCGCCCGCTGGGACTCATCGCCAACTACGCGCTGCACTACGTCGGCGGCATCCCCAAGGTGACCGAGGAGAGCGGCAAGGTGGTCGGCATGGCCTCAGCGGACTACTTCGGGGAGTTCGCGCGCATCATGCCTCATCGGGTAGGCGGCTCCAATCCGCCCAAGAATTTCGTCGCCTTCATGAGCAACGGCTCCAGTGGCGATATCAACAATATCGACTTCCTCCAGAAGCGGGCCCCGCGCGCCCCCTTCGAGCAGGTCCGCGTCGTCGCCACCAAGGCCGCCGACGCTGCCTGGCGCGCGGTGAAGAAGATCGAGAACTTCGACGACAATCCACTCATCGCCGTCCGCCAACGGGAGATCTCGTTAAAGCATCGCGTGCCCACGGCGGATCAGGTCGCCGCGGCCAGGAAGGTCATGGAATTGCCCCGCAAGGAGCGCAACGAACTCAACAAGCGGGCCAACTCCGTTTCACAGCGCACCCTGCTGCACGCCGGCCCTGATCGCCCCGCGGATGAGAAGGTTCTGATTCAGGCCGTTCGGATAGGCGACCAGGCCATTGTCACCATGCCCTTCGAGGTGTTGGTCGAGATCGGCCTGGAGATCAAGGACCGCAGCCCCTTCAAGCACACCATGTTCATCGAGCTCGCCAACGGCGGCTACGGCTACCTGCCGCCGCCGCACCAGATCGAACTCGGCGGCTACGAGGCCTGGCTCGGCGTTTCCCGGTTCCAGGTCGACGCCTCGGTCATTCTCACCAGGAACCTCATGGAAATGCTCAAGGAGTTGAAGAAGTTGGAGTAGATCGCGCCGCGTCTTCGGGAAGCGCCGTCGAAGCAGATCAGAACGACGCGAGAGCGTATCCTTTCGGGCTGAAGGCCCGGCCGCACAAAGCCCAGGTCTTCAGACCTGGGGGCTTCCGGCCACACCACATGCGGGCTGAAAGTCCGCGCGCAACGCCATCGCGGACTCGAACTTCTCAGGGCCAGGGGACTGTCCGCGAAACCCGCCCTTCCGCACATCCGGCCGTGGCTTTCATCGACCAACAAATTGATGCGAACGACTTGAATAGTTCAAAGCGATTATTGAGGCGCGGGCATTTCAACCGGCGGGGCAAAGCTCCCGCTGACCTGAAGCAACCGCCCTCCGTCACGCCAGTATCGGTCTCACGACATGTCCATGAACATCCGTGAGGCGAAACCAACGCCCCTGAAACTTGTAGGTGAGCCGTTCGTGATCGATGCCGAGGAGATGCAGGATGGTCGCCTGCAGATCGTGGACATGGACCTTGTCCTTGACCGCGTTCATCCCCAGTTCGTCGGACTCGCCGTAGCTGACGCCCGGCTTGACGCCGCCGCCCGCCATCCAGACCGTAAAGGCGTAGGGATGATGATCGCGCCCCCAGCGTGGACGATTGTCAAATTGACCCTGGATAAAGGGCGTGCGCCCGAACTCCCCACCCCAGATCACCAGGGTATCCTCCAGCAGGCCCCGCTGTTTGAGATCCTGCACCAATGCGGCGCTGGGCTGATCCGTGTCGCGACACTGGTTGTATAGCTCGGTCGTCAGACTGTTGTGTTGATCCCAGCCTGCATGCATGAGCTGCACGTAGCGCGTGCCGCGCTCGATCAAGCGCCGCGCCATCAGACAATTGTAGGCAAAGGTCCCCGGCTCCCTCACCTGCGGGCCGTACATATCCAGAACGTGTTGCGGCTCATCCGAAAAATCAGTCAGGTCCGGCACGCTGGTCTGCATGCGATAGGCCATCTCATACTGCGCAATGCGCGTCGTGATCTCCGGATCGCCGATCTCGGCCTGCTTCAGCGCATTGATCTCCGCCAGATCGTCCAGCATCCCGCGACGCAGCTTGGCGCTGATGCCATTCGGGTTCTTGAGATAAAGGACCGGATCGCCCGTCCCGCGAAACTTCACCCCCTGATAACGGGAGGGAAGAAACCCGGAACCCCAATAGAAATCGTAGAAAATCTGCCCACAGGTCGACCCCTTGCTCAACGAGGTCATCACCACGAAACCCGGCAGACTGCGGCCTTCGACCCCCAATCCATAGGTCATCCAAGCCCCCAGGGTCGGGCGCCCGGGAATCTCGCCGCCGCTGAGAAAGAAGGAAATCGCAGGAGCATGATTCACCTGCTCGGTGTGCATCCCCTTGATGAAACAAAGATCATCCGCGGCTTTGGCGACATGCGGCATAAGCTCGCTGACCCAGGCTCCGCTTTGTCCATGTTGATGAAACGGTTCGATCGGCGCCAGCATCACCTTCCCCGAGGGATCGCCGGTCATCGTGCTGAAGCGCTTGCCCTTGAAGTAACTGTCCGGCACGGGCTTGCCGTGCATTTCCTTCAACCGCGGCTTGAAATCGTAGAGATCGCAATGCGTCGGCGCGCCGTTCTGGAACAGATAGATGACCCGCTTCGCCTTGGGCGCAAAGTGCGGCAGCCCCGGCAAACCGGCCATACCGCCGCCGGCCGCCTTGGGCGCGGCTTGCAGCAGGCCATCGTCCGACAACATCGACGCCAACGCCGCGCCGCCAATGCCAACCGCGGACCTGCCAAAAAAATGACGGCGATTGACCTGCAGCTGGGATTCGATGAGAGGAGTCATTTCACGAGTCATGATGAACTGAATTCAAAGCCGCCGAGGAATCGCCCTAAACCTGGGCCGTGACTGTAGCGCGGTTGCGACTGAATTCGATCTTGCCCCTCATTCCCTGTTCAACGCTTCGTCTGAGTTGAGGATCGTGAGGCACACCGTCGCGAGCGCCGCATGTTCGATCGGATCGATCGCGTTGTCGCGCGACGATTCGCCAACCGCCAGCAATGCTTCGGCTGCCGCCCGATCCTGCTTGAAATCTTCGCGCGCCCGATCCAATCCGCGCTTCCAGATTGCCATCTCCGCTTCGCTCGCGTCCCGCGCCAGGACGATCTTCAATGCGCGATTCAGCCAGGCTTCATCCGAGGCGCCTTTGCCCGCCTCACGAAACACCCGCTCCGCCATGGCCCGCGCAGCCTCGGCGTAGGTGACATCGTTGAACGTGCTCAAGGCGTGCAATGGCGTGTTGGTGCGCTGGGCCTTGACCGTGCAGGTCTGGCGCGAAGCTGAATCGAAGAACATCGTCGGCGCCACAATGCGACGCCAGAAGGTATACAGGCTTCGGCGATAGAGCTTCTCACCCCCGTCCCGCGTGTACTTCTTCTTTCCGAAGGTCGCCTCTTCCCAGATGCCGGCGGGTTGGTAACCATTCACCGGCGCCCCGCCAATCTTCGGAATCAGCAATCCCGCCGCCGCCAGGGCCTGGTCGCGGATCATCCACGAGGGCAACCGATGCCGCACCCCGCGGGCCAACAAGCGGTTCTCCGGATCTCGCTCCATCAAATCCGCCGTCACGCGCGACGAGCGGCAATAGGCGTCGCTGGTGACGAGAAGTTTGACCAAGGCCTTCACATCCCATCCGCTTTCCATGAACTCCGCAGCCAACCAATCAATCAATTCCGGATGCGCCGGAAACTCGCCCTGCACCCCGAAATCCTCGGTGGTCTTGACAATCCCATAACCGAAGAAATGCTGCCAGAACCGGTTGACTGTGACGCGCGCGGTCAGCGGATTGTCTCGTGAGACCAGCCATCTCGCCATGCCCAGACGATTGGTCGCCGCCCCATTGGACGGTGTCGGCAGGCTTGCCGGCACGGCTGCCCTGACCTCGCCGCCCGGTTGGTTGTAGAGTCCCCGGTTCAACATGAAGGTCTTCCGCCCCTCCTTCATGTCGGCCATGACCATGACTTTCGGAACGGCCTTCTTCAAGACGTCCAACGTTTTCTTCGTGCGATCGTATTTCGCCTGCAGTCCGGTGTAGGTTCTGTCCGACTTGCGGAAGGCCTTTCCAACCGTCGACGCCTGCGCCTTGCTGCGTTCCTTCGCCGGCGCGCGCAAGGCGAACAGGAGCTCCAGCCCCTCCTTCGCCAACTTCGGCTCCTGGTCCTGCGTCACCGACAGACGGAAATGTCCCAGCGTGTGCTGCTTCGCTCCGTGCTTGTGATGCAGGTGAAACTTCAGGACGGCGCCACTCGCGTTCTCGATCGCCTTGGCAAACCGGAACACCGCCGCATGCTCGCCTTCAACTTTCTTGCCGTTCCAGACTCCCCACCCCGACTTCAGCTTGCCGTCGAACGCATCCTTGATCGGAAGTCCATTCTGTTCGTAGGTCGCTTGAGCCGATGCGATCCTGATGTCTTCAAACTCATTCGCCCCTGGTCTTTGAATTCCAACTTCGATCTCTGTCAGGACAAAATTACCGCCCTCGGAACGCGAAAGCCCACCCTTCGGCAATGACGGATGATTCAACGCTTCGAGCAGCAGGCCAGTGACGCGCTCCGTGCGATTGGTGACCAGCACGGTGTAGGAATCGTTGTCCGGCGTCGGCCCCTTCGCCACGAGCGCGCCGTTCTTCTGGATGGTGAAGAGCTGCCGATCCGCGAAGGCCTTGTGCGGCTTGAGCGTCGTCCATTCGCCAGCCTCAATCTGCGCCAGCTTCGCCTTCTCCCAAGCGGTTTGCTTCGAAGCGATCTCCCGGGCGCGCTTGCTCAACTGCCCGGAAATGGACGCCAACTCCTTTTCCAATCGAGTCGTTTCCCGTTGCTGCCGACCGGTAGGAGACGCCAGAATCGGAGGGGTCTGCGGATTACGCCCGCGCCCGTCGACCGGCGTCTGGTTGAAGATGGCAAACAGGGAGTAGTAGTCCCGGCGGCTCAATGGGTCGAACTTGTGGTCGTGACATCTCGCGCAATTGAAGGTCAGTCCCATCCAGATCGTGCCGGTCGTCTCCACCATGTCCATCACGTAGTCCACCCGGTTCTCCTCCGCGATGCGCCCCCCCTCCCCGTTGATCATGTGGTTGCGGCAGAAGGCGGTCGCCAACCGATGCTCGTGAGTGGCGCCCGGCAAGAGATCCCCGGCAAGTTGCCACACCGTGAACTGGTCCCAAGGCATGTTCGAGTTGAATGCCTGGACCACCCAGTCACGCCAAGGCCACATCGTCCGCTCCATGTCGCCCTGATAGCCGTTCGAGTCGGCATAACGCGCCGCGTCCAGCCAATCCCAAGTCATGCGCTCTCCGTAGCGCGGCGACGCCAACGTCCGGTCCACAAGGTCCTCCCAGGCGCTCGGGCGCGCATCATTCACATACGCATCCACCTCCTCGGGAGTCGGGGGCAACCCGGTCAAATCGAGCTTCAATCGACGAACCAACGTTGCGCGTGAGGCGCGCGGCATGGGGGTGATGCCCTCCTCGTTCAACCGACGCCCCAGGAACGCGTCTATCGGGTGCGGCGCGTCGCACGGAACTTCAGGGCGTTCGACACGGGCTAGCGCCCAGTGCCTTCCCCATTCAGCTCCTTCGTCAATCCACTGGCGTATCTTCCCGATCTGGGCCGGGGAAAGCTTTCGGTTCGCTTCAGGCGGCGGCATCACCTCGCCCGGATCAGAGCTCAGAAGACGCCTCATCAACTCACTCGTCGCGCTTTGACGCGGCACGATGGCGGCTCCGGTGTCCCGCCCTCGTTTCGCGTCGTGTTCGACGTCCAATCGGAGATCGGCCCGGCGGGTCTTGGCATCCGGCCCGTGGCACTGAAAGCAGGCATCGGAGAACAACGGCAATATCTCCCGGGAGAAGCTGATCGCCGCCGCCGTCTCAGACGCCTTCCCAATCAGGCAGGCGACCGCGAATATGACACTCAGTTTCTTCATTCTTCGGATTCCGCCGAAACGATACAACCGCTGTCACCGACGCCTAGCACAAACTTGCTCACTCCCGCCAATACAACATCCCTATCTCCATCTCCACGCCCGAACGGTATCAGGCAACGATCACAGGAAGCGGCGTCAACAACGCGAGGTCGGCGAGCATGCGCGTCTCACGTCGACGATTCTCGGGCCGCCCGGTTCCCAAGGCCCACAATGCCAGCAAACTGCCGGTTGCGCAGATTTCAAGCCCCCTCCAGCGATCACTGAGCGGCAACATTGCGAGCGTCGCGACCAGCGCGGCGAGACCGAGACTGACTCGGCTGACATGGCGCGACCAACCGGGCCAACGATTCAGCAACGATCGACGATTCCCTCGATCCGCAGGCAGCGACTCCCAGACCGTGATCGAGGCGCAATTCTGGACGCAAACCGCCGCCAGAACCCCGCCCCCAACGAGCAACTCCACCCCGGGCAACGTTGTCAGAGCCCAGGGCTGCAAGGCGACTCTGGCCGCAAACACCACCCCAACTCCCGCTTCCTTGGGCAACCACCATGCCCCCGAGCCATTCAAATGCGTCAACGCAAACCAGATTCCGGTCGCCAACCCAACCACGCCGGCCGCCAACCAACCTTCTCGATTCAGACTCTGGAACGCCAAAATCAATCCTACCGCACAGACACCCCCTTGAATCGTCCACCCCAACCCGCTGATCTCCCGATGGCGCCGATGTCGATCCGTGTCCTCCAATCGCCCAATTCGCGCATCCAGGCAACGATCCACGAAATAAACCATCCACACCGCGAGAAACAACAACCACCGATGCCGCCAGGACAAATCCACGCACACCTCTTGAGCCAGCAATTCCTGCCACACCACCGCAACCAACGGCGCATCAAGGTTGAACACATTGGGCCACAGCCACCACGGAGCCGATACTGTTGCGCACTGTGGATCGCTCATCAAAACCGTGAATCTGCGCCAAAATTGATCCAACGAAAACCAATTTTGGCTTGTCGCTTCCACGCAGGAGAAAACATGATCGCGATGTCGCAACCACGATTGCCCGAAATCACTTAATCGCCGCCACCATGAAAATAACCGAGGCCCTTCACGCCGAACACGTCGTCTTCCACAATCTCTTCGACCACCTGGAGACCGCGCTTCCCGCCACCGGATCCCTCGCTGAAGTCCATGCCATGCGTGACATGCTGACCTCCATGATGGACGCCCACGGCCAGGTCGAGCACACCCTCCTGTTGGACCCGCTGGAACATTGCATCGATCAGTTCGGTCACAGTGAATCTTTTCACAACGAACACGAGGAAATCGAACAACACCTCGCCAGCGTCAAGGCAACCGACGACCTGAACCAGGCCAAACAGGCCCTGACCACCGCCGTCCTGCTCGCCCGGGAACATTTTGACAAGGAGGAGCGCCTCGTCTTCCCCCTCGCCGAGAAACACCTCAGCGAAAAGACCCTCCTCGAACTCGGCCAACGCTGGAAGAAGGAACACCACGCCGACACGCCCGCCAAGGCAATGTAGCCCACGCGAGGTCCGGGATTGAAACCGGGATGGGGCGCGCGGAACTGATTCCGCTTCAGCGCTGAAAGCCCCGCCGCGGACCGCCGGTTTACGAAGGTTGAAGCGGGATGAATCCCGAGCCCCGCCCGGGTGGTCGAGTCCTGATTCCGAATTGACACCTTGGGTTCTTGTTGTTGGTTCATAG
>CAZFLK010000076.1:0-24347 GCA_964519245.1 uncultured Verrucomicrobiota bacterium | reverse complement strand
CTCGGATACGGTATACTGCGCTTGATATAGGTGTAGATCGACCGGCGATAACGAGCCGCCTCCCCGCGCGCGGGAGTCCTCCACTTGTCACCGGAACTGAAGGGCTGCCAAACGCCTTCCGGTATCGGCGGATGAACCGGAGGCCCTCCGATCTTGGACGACAACAAGCCGCTCAGGGCCAATGCCTGGTCACGCACCATCTCCGCCGACAACCGCCCCCGGGGACCGCGAGAGAACAGCCGGTTGAGCGGATCCCGTTCCAGTGACTGCGGTGAAACCTTCGCGGACTGTTGAAACGTCGCGCTCTGAACCATCTCCCGCAACATCGCCTTGATGCTCCAGCCGTGCTCGCGCTGGAATCGAATCGCCAGATGATCCAACAGCGCCGGATGCGTCGGCGCTTCGCCGGCCGAGCCAAAATCCTCCAGTGTGCGCACAATCCCCACGCCAAAAAGTTGCTCCCAAAGCCGGTTTACAAACACGCGGGCAGTCAAGGGGTTCTCATCAGACACCCACCACCGGGCCATCTCCAAACGGGACGGCGAGCTTCCCTGCCCGCCCCCCGTCATGGAGGCCGGCAGGCCGGCGCGCACCTTCGCCCCCTTGTCCAGAAAATTGCCTCGAACAAAAACCCGAGTGGGCCGGGCAATGCTCGCCGGCCTCTCCAACAGAATCGGCAGCGCCACGGACCTGATGTCGCTGCGCCGCTTGCGCGCTTCCGCCAACTCGGCCTCCAACGATTCCGCGTCCGCCGCGCCAGGTTTCAAATCCACCCAACGGGCGTCCGTTGAATAGTCCAGCCGCCCACGCTTGATCACCATCGGGTGGCCGTGGCCGGTCTTGTCGCAGTTGATCGCGATCACAAGACCGCCGCCCTCGGGGATCGTCACGGGCTCCTTCGGGATCAACGCGATTTCCCGGCGATAATGAATGCGCGAATCGGCGCCCCAACCCACGCCGTCCGCGCCGATGACCTTGAACGGATCGGTCGGCATCCAGGCCACATCCCCCACGGCCCGCGCAAAGCTCAACGGCGTCTTCTTCCCCTCCTTGTCGCGAACCCATGCCTGCAACCTGGTGATCACAAAACCCCACTCGGGATTGGCGACCGAGGCCTGCGGATCGAGCGGCAGAACGGTCAACCGGAGCGCCTGGATCGGTTGGCCCGAAACGAGTCCGGGCGCCTCGATCGTGACCGCCGTCTTCGTCTGGACCGTGCCGACGGCTTGAAACTCATCGCGCCCCTCCGTCTTGACCACGGTGTACTCCGTGCCGTTGTTCGAGGAGGCCTTGACGCCATTCGCCGGCAGCCAGCCCGCCTCTCTGCGCAGAGTGTCCGCCGGTTTCCAATGCCGCTCCTGCAGTTCAAGAATGCGGCGATCCAACCGCTCGGCCTCCGCATAATCCGAACGATCCAACGGCGCCCTCAACAGCGGCCCATCGCTCGACAAATCCGAGTCCGCCGAGTTGTTAAAGAAGTCCATGAAGCGGTAATATTCCTCGTTCCGGAACGGATCGTAGGGATGATCGTGACACTGCACGCACCCGAATGTCGTCGCGCCCCAGATCTGCCAGGTGGCGCTGACCCGGTCCATCTGGGCGCCCACCCGGAACTCCTCGTCGTCCGTTCCGCCCTCGTCACAGGTCTGGGTGTTGCGATGCAAGGCCGTGGCAATGAGCGAATCAATGGTCGGCTCAGGCAGGAGATCGCCCGCCAACTGCATGACTGTAAATTCGTCGAACGGCAGATCCTCGTTGAACGCGCGAATGACCCAATCGCGGTAGGGCCAGATCGTTCGCTTGCCATCGAGCCCCAGCCCGCGGGAATCCGCGTAGCGCGCCTGGTCCAACCACATCGACGCCCAACGCTCGCCAAACGCCGTCCGCGCAAACAATTCGTCCAAGGCCCGGCTGATCGCGGCATTGCGATCCCTGGCATGCTCGGCCTCAAAGGCGTCCAATTCCTCCAGCGTCGGGGGCAAGCCGGTCAGCGCCAGACTGAGCCGCCGCAACAACCGCCCGGGAGCGGCGGGGGGATTCGGCTCCAGGCCCTCGCGCTCCAACCGCGCAAAGACGAAGCGGTCGGTATCATTCTGGGCGCGCGCCTCAAAACGTGTTTGCGGCGGCTCCGGCCGAACCGGACCTTCGAACGCCCAATGCCCGCTCCATTGGCCGCCCGATTCAATCCACTCCCTGATCGTTGCGACTTCCTTGTCCGTTAGCGGGTCGTGATCTCCCGCAGGCGGCATGCGGTCATCTTCATCCTTGGTCACTATGCGCCGATACAGCTCGGATCCCATCGGATCACCGGGCTTCACCACGGGCCGTCCGGAGTCCGACTTGTAGCCAATCACTCGATCCCGATAGACAAACGAAACGCCACCCGCCGCCTTGACCCCGCCATGACATTCGGTGCAGTTCGCCGTCAGGATCGGCTTCACATCACGGCTGAACTCCACCGCGGCCAGAGACGTCGCGGCAGACAACGCGAGCGCGGCCAATGCAATCAAACCAGACTGAATTCGTGAAAACATGGAACTGAATGGTGTGATCCCAAACCGGTTTGACGCCAAACCGATCCTGCGATCTTCAATACAACACATGCGCGCAGGCTACCGTAATGCAGATCCACGTCTAGTAGAACAAGATGAGGTTTTGGGGAGGCAATGACCGGGAGGCAACCGGAATCCGGTTGTTCAATCGCTCTTGACGCGGAGAATGCCATCTATGACCGAAATGCCCGCCTTGATGCACGCAATCGCCAGAAATGAGGGCTCGTTCTTTTTGCCCGTCAATGGAGAGGGCGCTTCGCACGCTTGATAGTAGATGTCTGTCACAGCGACTGCCACTGCCGGCTGCGGACCTTCCTTGATTGTCTTGATCATCGCCTCGGCCCACTCCCCTTCCACCATCGGCAGTCGGGCCAAGCGATCGATTTCCTCCGAGTAGGCAGCGTCAAACTCGGAAACATCCCAAATCGGCGCCAGACAGCCAGGCGGGACCAGGGCGTACCAAAGCGCGATCAATGCGGTTGTCAGCGGCCCCGACTCCTCCTCGGCCAACCTGTCCCCCAGGATATGGTCCACATCCTCAAGCAAAGTTGAACCGCACCTTTCCATCTCTTCCATGGCGTCGGTCGCGGTCTCGAATTCGAAGGCAATCTGCATGCGTTTCTTGACTTCATCTGCGGACAAGGGCTCCGGCGGCAAACTCGGCGCGAAGGGCATTTCGTCGTTCTCCAACTCGTCGCCGTCGGATTCGAAGATCTCCGGGCGCTTCCTCGGCGGCGGTGGATCGAAGCGGATTTCACCCAATCCCAATTCGTCGATCATCCAGTCCATGTTCCGATTCCCGCCCGTTCTCAGATTCTCCTCATCCACAGCCCGGATCCGGTTCTTCATCATGCGGAGCAACCTGGGGCGCATGACCTCGTCCCCGGCCGCTTCACGGGGCGTCAGGTCGTCAAATGCCGGAATCCGGTTGCCCAACCACGCCTCTTCGTGCGCCCGAAACATGTCCCCCTCAACTTCATCTTTGGATCTCTTGCTCTTATCGACCGCAATCCGGGACGATTGCAGCACGATCCGCTGCGTGTTCTCCAACAGTCGGGGCGGAACCAGCGATTCATCGAAATCCGGATCCTGCATCCGCATCTGCGCGCCGGCGTCTTCCCGGCGCTCGGCCTCGAAACGAGCCCGATCTCCCATCTGGTTCTCAAACTTCCTGCGGAACGATGCAAACCGTTTTGCTCCTGAGGCTTCCAGACGACACAAATTGTCTCGGATCAGAATCCTCCCCAACACCGGTCTCCCGGCCTCTGGCGACGTGTCAAACAAGTGGCTCTCATCGTCGAACCAGACCCGCGCATCGCGGAATCCTGCTTCGCAATCCATGTCACTCAGATCGTCCGCATCCACTGCGTCAACCGCGTCCAAAACACCGAGGCATTCACCTGAAGGTTCGGTCAGCGCGTAATCGGCCGCACAGAACTGGGCGTCGACAGCCTCAAGCATTGTGCGCCGCCTGGCCAGACTCGACGCGTGCAGAGCCACGTCGAAGCGTTTGAAATTGAGCGCCAACCATCGGCGCATTTCCGCCTCCCCGGAAGGACCGCTCAGATGATTGACCAACTCTGTCACGATCATTCCGGGTTCCAGACTCTCCATCTCCGGGATCGTGAGCAATGCCCCGCTGATCCGCCTGAAGTGAGGCGTCTCATACAACCAGGCCAACGCGACTGTAAATCGGCACGCGATTGCCGCCAGCGAGCGGTCGATGATGACAAACGGCTTGGGATTCGCCTCCAACAAATCCACCGCCTCCACCCGCTCGCAATCCAGGATCCGATGCACTTCGAGCACGGCGACGCGCGTGCCCATTTTCATCTGCACAAGCGCGCGTTCATCGTTCTTCAGCCCCGGAAACCCCGCCTCACGCCACCGTTCCATCGCTGTCCGCCCCTCGCTGTCGGTCTCGAAGAACAGATTGCACGAAACGAAGGCATGCGTCTCATGGTAGTCATTGCGCGCAACGATCTTCTTGAATTCCCGCAATATCGACACCCCCGTGTCAGGTTCGTCAAAGACCCACTTCATGCTCTTCGGATCGACCTTCTCCTCCAGTTCACGGAACTGGTCGTAATTGGCAGGAGCCAAGGGGTTGTGCCCACAGTCCGCCGGACAGGCGTAGCGACTGTTCCTGTTGGCGCCGCATTCGGCCGCCTTGATGTCCCGATCCACCGCCGGGCAATGTCGTGTCTTCTTGTTCTTGGCCATGGTTGATGGAGGGGAGGATGGGGGACTAAAGCGGATGAAGCAATCCGAAGACGGATCAGACGCGCCTTGGCCGGCCTCGATCCCATCTGTCTACCACCTCTAATTGGCGAAGGCCTCTTCGAGGCCTGAATATCACCAAACATCCGCAAGAACGAACACCAGACCGGGCATTTCAGGTTCGGCGGAAATTGTTTTCGGATTGTCCAGAATCTCCGCTTCCGCCCCGGGGCGATACACGTGAACGTTGCCTTCCAACGGATCGATCAGGAAGCCCAGCTTTGCGCCGTTTGAAATGTATTCCTCCATCTTGGCCTGAAGCACGCTCAGACGATCCGTCTGCGAACGCAACTCGATCACGAAATCCGGGCATACTCGGGCGAACCGGCTTCGTTCCTCCGATGGAATCGCGTCCCATTTTTCCTGCGTCAACCACGAGGCATCCGGGCTTCTCGTGGCGCCGTTCGGAAGTTCAAACCCAGTATTGGAATCAAATGTGATTCCTCTGCCGCCGCCCTTTGCCCAATTGTACAGCTGAGCCGTGAGCGACGCGTTCCGTCCTCCTGTTTCCATCCCCGTGGGTGACATGACGATGATGTTTCCTTCCGCATCGCGTTCAATGCGCAATTCCTTGTTGGTCTGACAGAAATCAAAGAAAGCCTCCCTCCCCATGGGAACATCCTCCGGGAATTGGACCCGGAGATTTCTGTCGGCGGATTCCAGACTCAACGCTTTCATGACGCGTTCAAGCTATGCCCAAAGAGCATGTCTGGCAATTCCCCTTTCCCGCCGCTCGAATGACAGGAGCCTACGCGCCCCCTATTTCCCCCCCTCGCCGTGACTGGCGGCGTCGGCGGATTTGCCTTTGCCGGCCCGGCTGGCGAGAAAAGCGACAAGGTCGCGCAACTCGCGGGGCGGCAACGCCGCGCCCAAGGGCGGCATGGCGGAAATGGGCGGGGTGATCTGCTGCACATCCGCGCGCTTGATCGACATTTTCTTGCCGTCCAACCCCACCACTTCCATCACGCCGTTCGCTTCCTTCGCAATGCGCCCAAAAAGGGAAGAGCCGTCTTTGAGCGTAATGCCGGAACTGCCGAATCCCTTTGCGATCTCCGCCCCCGGGTAGACCAACGATTCGACGATCTTTTCGCGCTTCAGACGCTCGCCGACCTTGGACAGGTCCGGCCCCTGGATGCCGCCATCGCCGCCGACCTTGTGACATTGCAGGCAGGCGCCCTGGTTGCGGAAGATGGCTTCGCCGTTCTTCACATCACCGCCATACTGGCTCAGGCTGAAGACCGCGTTGGTCGAGGAAGCGGCAAAAGCGTCGGCCATCTCCTTCGCGCTGGCGTCCTTGGACTCCTGCATCGACAGAAACAAATCCAACCAGAGCTCCTTGCGCAGCTTCGAATCCGCGCGCCCCTTCCAGAAATCGGCGATCGCCTTGGGCTCCGACGCGGCCAAGCCTTCGATTCCTGCGCGAGCGGCGGGAAGCGAGCCTTTCTTGATCGCGCCGCGGGCCTTCTGGCCAATGCCATCGACTTTCAACGCGAAGGCGTGACCGATCGCCGCCGCTCGAACCAATGGGGCCTTGTCGTCCAAGAGGCTGGCGACGAGCTGGGTCGACTTCGACGCCGCGGATTTTGTCAGGCTGTCCAGGGCCGCGACGCGCACTTCGGCCTCGAGACCCGTGTTGGAAATCTGCGCGCGGAGCGTGGCTTCCTCCAACTGCACGCCGGATTCATCGGCCAGCTTCAGCGCGAGCGCGGTCAGGTTCGCCGGTTGCTTGTCAGCGAGAAACTTCTTCAGATCACCGCCGATGGCGGAACCCAGCTTCGCCATCGTGCGTTCCTTGTTCACCTGCGGGCGGTAATGGCCGAGGACGGGGTCGGTGTCGATCGCCTTTTCCCAGAGGCGCAGGCCGTGCAACGCGGCCTCACGGATCGAAGCCGACAGGGAGGTGTCGCCGGCCATGGCCATGAGCCTGCGGGCGTTGGTTTCGCCGCCCTTGCGATAGTTCGCGGCCACGATGCGACGTTGCACGGTTTCCGGCAATGCGGCGGTTGCGGCGGAACCGAGCGCGGCGAGTCGAACGCCCGCGGCTCCGTCCATGGCCTTGGTGTCGTAAATGGCGCGAACGGCCTCGCGGCGGATCAGTTCACTCAAGTCGCCCAGAAAACGAACCAATTCCGCGCTGGCATGGCGCCGCAGGTAGAGCAGGGCCATCAGGCGGACTTCATCCGACTTGGATGTCGCGCGCGCCACGGCGGCCTTCTCCGTGCCGATGCGATCGATCGCGCTCAGGCAGGCGTGGCGCAGGACCATGTCCTTTTCGCCGGCGCCGCTTTGCTCCGCCAGATCGTAGAGGGCGTCGATGACCTTGCGGTCGCCCGGCTTCGCGACCCGGCTCAAAGCAATCGCGGCCAAGGATCGCACGCGCGGCGAACCGTCTTCAAGCAGGGCGAGCAGGCGGCGTTGGCCTTTGCGCTCCTTGATGGTTCCCAGCGTGCGAGCCGCGTTGGCTCGGACCTCGGCGTCTTTGTCACGGGTCAACTTGAGCAACTGGCCGGAGACACTGCCGCCCTCGCGCCCGATCTGCCCCAATCCCCACAGGGCGTGTAGTCGGGAAACCAAGGCTGCCTGGCGGTCATTCGCCATCTTTTCCAACGCGGCGCGCCCGTCCTTGCCACGTTTGACGAGCTCAAACTGCGCTGCTTGTCGCAGCCGCTTGTCCGCCGAAGCCAGATGCTTGACCAGGTCCGGCACGGACTCGCCGCCAAGCCCGCGACTGAAGATGGCTTTCGTCCGTTCGCCGGCCTTGCGTTGGGCTTCATCCTTCGGCGTCACCACCTGGATCGAGGCGTTCTCATTGATGCTCCAGCCGCCGCCGAAATCGCTGAGGTAAATATTGCCGTCGAAGCCCAGTTCCACGTCGCTGACGCCGACGCCCTTGATGAGAACCTCCTCCGACACCGCGTGATAACCGGCTCCCTTCGGCTCTACCCCAATGGTCAACACCGTGCAGTTCTCGGACGGCCCGCGATAATTCGCCAACAGGAACTTCCCGCGCAGGTCGTCCGGCAACGACGAGCCGGTCAGAAAGGTCACGCCCGAAGGTCCCCGAGCCACGTGCGAGGCCGGGGGATACACCCACTGCGGCTGTTCTTCGTTGTAGGTGTCGAACATGCGTTCCGCCACCCACATCGACTTCGCGGGATGAAACTTCTCCCAGTCCAGGATGGTGACGTAGTGATGCGGCGACTGATGCGACATGTTCCATCCCGAGTCTGTGCCCTCCAACGCGTATACCATCCGGGCCAGGTCGCCGATGTCGCCGGTGTTGTCGAAAGTGAACAGGTTCCCATAGTCATCGAAAGCCAGTTCCTGCGGGTTGCGCAGACCGTCGCAAAACACTTCAAAACCGCTGCCATCCGACTCACACCGGAAGATCGCGCCGCGCCCCGGGCCGGAGTGAACCTTGCCGTTGTCATCCGTCACGTGATAACCCCGGTCGCCCACTGAAAAATACAACATGCCATCCGGCCCGCGCGTGATGCCGTGCAAGTCATGCCCGATAAATGATACCCGCGCGCCAAAACCCTCAACGATCGCCTCATGCGTGTCGGCGACGCCGTCGTCATTGCTGTCCGTCATCTTCCAGAGATTCGGAATGCAGGTGAAATAGACCGCGTCGTCCTCGGGCAGGATCGAGAAGCCGATGCCGTCCATCGCGCCCTTGAAGTGATCCGAGAACAACGTGCGATGATCCGCGGCTCCGTTCCCGTCGCGATCTTCCAACCGGATCACGCGATCCGGCACGGCTGTGAACCAACCCTCGGGAAACCGACCGGGATGCGCGTCATACAGTTTCTGGCGGTCTTCCACAGTCACCGACTGAAAGTCGCCCCGCACGAGTTCGGAAGCCCCGCGCAGGTCCGGCGTTCCCAACCAGAAGCGGTTCGCCTCGGCCACGTAGACGCGTCCCTTGCGGTCGATACCCAGACTGCCGGCGTTCTCAATGAAGGGGAACCTCACCCAGGTGTGGCCTTGCAGCCCTTCATGTTCGATCAACCCGGTGAACGAGCCTTTCTCATTCTTCATGGGAGGAAGTTGGTCCTCCGGAACAGTCGGAAGCTGCTTGAACTGATTGGCCAGTTCCTGAACGGAAGGCGCGGGAGAGGTTACAATACCCGCGGCAAATGCGGCGATTCCCAGAAGGGCGGTCAGAGTGCGTTTAGGCTGTGTCATCGGTATGCAGTCAAGAAAAAGGCAAGCGGGAACATAAAGCGTATTCGCCCCGAGTCAAAAGCGTTCTGGAATCCATGGACTGATTTCCGGGAGCGCGAATTCACCTCGTCACGAACCTCCGCCACCCCGCGCCCGCTGATCGTCCTTCAAGAACCAAACCTCACTTGTAATCCTTGAAGTAGGCGGTCAGATCCGCGAGCAACTGCGCGTTGAGGCCCATTTGCTCGGCCGACAGCATCAGCGACCGCCGCAACGGCTCGATCTTGCCCTTGATCAGTTTCTTGGGAACCAACTGCGTGACGCCGCCCATGGAGCGGATCATCAAAGGATCGCCCTGAGAGTAGATCAAGCCGTGAATCTCGCGACCGTCCTTGAGCTGCACGACCTCGCCGTCGAAGCCATGCGCGATGCCGTCCGAGGGATTGCGAACCGCCTCGATGAAGGCTTCGACACTCTGACTCGCCACCCATCCGCGCAACTCGGGCCCGAAATCGACACCCACGTTCGGCGCGACGCGATGACAGGTGGCGCAGGCCGTCGCGATCTGCTTACCGACCTCGGGATTGCCCTTGAGCTTGGCAATCTCCGCGGCCGGCGGAAGCGCCACCTTCGTCGGGGCCGGAACCTTGATCTCCAGGATCTCCGCCTTGTCCGGATCGTAGATGCCATGCAGCTTCAACAGGGGCATCACATTGAAATCCTTCCACTCGCCGCCCGCGCGATTGAGCATCCAAGCCGTCGCCCACTCCTTGACCATGCCCGTCTCATTCAGCAATTCCGCCATCGCGTCGGCCGAGGACTTCGTCCGGGTAAAGGCGATGGTGTCCACGGCGAGCTTGCGTTCCTCCAGCGGGAGGTCGGCAGACTTGGCGCGCGTCAGCAGCGTCGGTATCGCCGCCTTCGGTTGCAGCCGCCAGGCGATGCGCGCATTCTTCTCGCGCCAGTCGAAGGAATGCATCCGGGTCATCTCCCTCCACACTTCATCCTCGACGCCTTCGGCCGCCAAGCCGCAGGCTTCCAGATAGACGCGGTCCTTGCCGTCGTAACCGCCGAACAGGGTGGCGGCAAAGCCCTTCTTCAAGTCCTTCGACTCGTTGCGAAGCGCGACCGCAAACTCACGACGCACTCCGGGATCCGGGTCGATCGACGCGCGTTCGCCCAACCAGGCCATGTCTTCACCGGCGTTGCGCAAGGCACGGAAGGCCAGCAGTCGCTGCTGCGGATCGTCGTGACTCAGACGCTTGCGGCAATCGGCCAAACCCTCTTCACCGAGCAAGGGCAACAACCACACGCCGCGCGCCGCAATATAGGGATTCGGGTCCTCGATCAACTTCCGCGCGACGGGCAACGACTTCTCCCCACCCACCTTCAACGCCTTCCATCCGGCGTTGCGCACATTCGGCGCCGGGCTGCGCAGACGCGCGACGGCGTCGGCCGGATTCTCGGACAGTCGCGGTTTGAAGCCTTTCGACGCGACGCGATAGATCGTGCCGGACAGACTCCCATCCCGGTCATTGTGCCCGCCCACACCCGGATCGAACCAGTCGCTCACATAGATCGCGCCGTCCGCGCCGACCATGACATCGGAGGGCCGAAACATGTTCCCCAGACGCGCCTTCAGGAAATCGAAACGCTCCAATTTGAAGCCCGCGCCCTCGGGCTTCGGATAATAACCAAAGATCACCTGATGTCGCGCCTCAGCGCTGAGCAGGAGGCCGTTGTACTTCTTCGGCAGCGCGCCGTTCTCGTAGAAGGCGATGCCGGTGGGCGACCCCGTGCCGTAAACATCACCCGGAGGCAACGTGCCGGGATCCTCCTGTCGCCACTCAGCGATGGCCGTCGTCTGACCGGCGCGCATGTCAGCCTTCCAGTGGCGTTTGCCGTCGCGCGAGAAGAAGCCGAGAAAACCGCCCTCCATCAGCCAGGTCGTGCGGCAGGCGGGCGGGTCATCATTGTCGTTCTGAAAGACATCGCCGAAGGACGTGACGCAGTGCTCGTAGCTGTTGCGAAACCCGTGGCCGATCATCGTCAGGACCGTGCCGTCAGGATTCATCCGTGCGGCGAAACCTCCGGTCCAGACGCGGCCGTCATCGCTGACCGCGCCAGCGATCTTGGAGCCTTCCCAGTAGGGGCCGCCCACGCGGTAACGCACGCCGTCGCGGGTCGTGAAATCCGCGCCCGTGTTGCCGTGGTTGAAATACCATTTGCCGTCAGGGCCGGCCACGACCGCGTGGAGGCTGTGGTCGTGATTGTTGCCGAAGAAACCGGAAAGCAGGTTCTCGCGCTTGTCCTTCCCGGGATCGAACTTCAGATCGCCGTCCACGTCCGTGTAAACAATCAGGTGCGGCGGTTGGGAAACAACGATCTGATTGCCCAGCACGGCTATGCCAAGCGGCGCGATCAACTCGGGATCTTGCACGAAAGTGTGCGACTTGTCGGCCTTGCCATCGCCATCCGTATCCTGCAACACGACGATCCGGTCGCCCTCCTTGCGCCGGTCCTTGTGCCGCCGATAGTTCACACCCTCGGCCACCCAGATGCGGCCCTGCTCGTCCGTATCCATGTTGGTGGGGTTGTAGAGCATCGGGCTCGTCGCCCAGACCGAGACCTCCAGGTCTTCCGGCAGATCAAAGGCGTCCACCGGCACGCGCTGCGGCTCCAGGCTGTCGGGATCGAAGAAGGCGGACTTCGGCCGCGGCAGCTTGGCGGGCTTGGTCGTGTAGACCAGGAAACGTATTTCAGCGTTGCTGAGATTGCCGCCGCGGATCATCCCGCCGTCGTCGATCGCGCCGCGCGCCTTGAAGCGTTTCGCCCCCGTGGGGAGGTTGATCTCCAGCACGGAAGTTGCGTGCGTCCCGAAGCCGCGCTTGAACACCTCGTCGCCGACCTTCATCGGCCCGCCTGACCAGTTCTTGTTGAGCGTCGTTTTCCCATAGCCGGTGACGATCTGCTTCCACTTCATCTCCGTGAGCGAGGCCTCCGTTCCGTCCCGCAAAACGACCGCCGGATCGATCCAGTCCGCCCAGTCGCAGCTGTTGTTGCCCTCGTTGGAAACAGTCAGGTAGAGCCGGCGCGTCCCCTTCGGCAGTTCCACATCCATCTCCACGAACCGGCTTTTCGACGCCGTCGTCAGGACCGGGCTTTCGTAGACGGGCTTCGCCTTCGGGTCGGCCGGTTCGCCCGAGCCGCCCAGACGCGCGGCCAGGGAGATGTCGCGCTTCAACGCCTCCTTCGACGTGTTCTGGAAAACCGTCGCCAGCTCGCGCAACTGCTCCTTGGTCAACGCCTTCGATGCCACGCCGCTCGCGGGGATTTCGAGCTTCGCAGTCCAGGCGATGCCGTTGAGGATGGTCTTGCGGAAATTATCGTCAGCCCAACTGGCGTTGAAATGCATCCCGGTGAAGCCGAATCCGCGACCGCCGTTGTCGCGTTCGGTCGCCCAGGCCACGTGCTGCGGCTCGCCCGCCGCGACTGCCCTGCGGACGTGCGGATTGCCCGAGTGGGGGCCGTCACCGCGCTTCATGGTCGAGTCCGGGGCAACTGCGGACAAGATCGGCGTCACGCCTTTCATCCCCTCGCGAAAGCGCATGTGGAAATACCATTCGTCGTTCATCTTGAAGGGCTTCACCCCGCGCGCCACCGGATGATCGGGAAACGTTTTGAACTCCGCCTCCCAATGCGGATTCACCGACCAGAACGTCTCGAAATGCCCGCCCAGCCAGTCGAGGAACGCGTCGCCAGCGTCGCCTTTCGGAACCTCGACCGCGTAGTGCAGGCAGGCAAAACCGATGCCCTTCTCCATCAGCGGCGCAAACTCCTTCAAACGCCTCGCCACCGGATGCCCCCCACCCCCGCTGTCGATGACCACGATGGCGGCGGAATCAGCCAGTTCATTCAGGTCTTTCGGCCACTGGCGAAAGTAATAGGGCGCGCAATCGACGCCGGGATACGCCTTCTCCAAATACTCCTCGATCAACGCGGCGGCGGCATTCCATTCGTGTTGGCCCAGGCCATGCCCCTGACCGCCCGCCAAGAGGGCGATCTTGGTCTTCGCTGCGGCGAATGAGGAAGCGCAGTGCAACAGCGCAAACGTCAATACAAACAGGATTCGTTTCATAAGGATTCCGGGGAGCCTACGGAAGCGCGGGAAATGCTCAAGGCTGGGGAATGAGGAACAAGGCGACCGAAGGAGCGGCGACTCCCTCAACCCCGGTGGGGAGAGACTCCGACCTACAACGAACCATCCGGCCGTCAAGGCACCACCAGCGAGTGGCATGTTTCTCCGAAGCAGTTGGATACAACGACCGGAGTGAAGCAGAGGCAGGCATGACTTCGGGCTGAAGGCCCGGCCGCACAAAGCCCGGGGCTTCAGCCCCGGGTGAAGCACGGTCATACATAATGCCGGCTGAAAGTCCGCCCGCGACGTTCTTGACGATGGCCGCGCGCGCCCCTTCAGGTCGCCATCGTTCTCGACGGAACACCCAGGGCTGGAAGCCCTAGGCTTTGTGCGCTTGGGCCTTCAGCCCATGGTCGGAGGTCTACCGGAACTGTGATGTCATTCCGGAGAGCGCACGCGCCTCGGAAGTGGCTGCGAGCCAGACCGTATTGGATCAGTGTTTGGCATGATTCCGGGCTGAAGGCCCGGCCGCGCAAAGCCCGGGGCTTCAGCCCCGGGGGAAAGCACGGTCATGCTCGATGCGGGCTGAAAGTCCGCGCGCGGCGTTCTTGACGATGGTCGCGCACGCCCTTTCAGGTCGCCATCGTTGCTGGCGGCATACCCAGGGCTGAAAGCCGTGGGCTTTCAGCCCATGACAGGAATGGCTACGCACCCCTTGATAGATCCCGCAAGGCGATCAAGAAAGGCTTGCCGCAGCGCACAGCCACCTGATGGGCCTGACACAAGGGGTTGCGAGAGGCCAACAGGAACCAAAGGATCATTTTGAAGAAAAGCGTCTCAATCATATCGAGCATGGCACTTGCCCTCGCGCTCACAACAACGCTTGCGGGCACAACCGCCGAACCTGAGTCCATCTCCGACGCAAGAACGCAGGCTCGCGCAAAACTTGAAGTAGACCCGGACGATCACGACGGCATCTACCACTTCACCAATGCCACACTGGCTGCTGCCGCGATTGAATCCGATCGCAGCCCGGATAGCGTCAACCGCATTCTGGACGATGGCGAAGCGTTTCTCGGAACATTGAAAGCGCGAACGAATAAAGGGCGCGAGCATCTGAAATACGCTCGCGAGCGTTTCAGCAAGATCTGCAATCAGTTGCGGGAGACGGAAGAAGACCTCCGGAAACAGTTGACCCTGAACCCGGGCGACAAGAATGCGCTAAGTCGCCTGACCATACGAACAGGGAACGCGATCCGCACAATTGCGGAGTATGATCCGAATGAAGCCCGCAGGCGCATCTCGGACCATCGATCATTTCTTGCGGGACTGCAAGAAGCCGCCATCGACCAAGCCGCGAAGCGGCGCCTGGCAAACAGCAATGAGTCATTGGTCAAGATAGAAGACTGGATTGCCAGAATTGTTGAGCCAAGACTCGAAGCCACCAGGAAACACAGCGCCCTGATAGGCACGAAGGCTGCGCCATTGAACATCGAAAACTGGGTGAACAGTTCTCCTTTGAGCGAGTCCGATCTCAAAGGCAGAGTTGTGTTGTTGGACTTCTTTGGCGTCTTCTGCGGCCCCTGCATCGAGCAGTTTCCGCTGCTCCGGGAATTGCACAGAGAACACGAAAAGACGGCCTGAGCATCGTCGGGGTCGCGAGCTTCGGGAAATTCAAATGGAACTGGTTCAAGCGGCGTCCCGAGCGACTGAAAGAAGCCGAACCGGTTGAAGATCAGTTGAAGTCGTACGAACGATTCGCCGCCCACTTCAAACTGACACATCCCATCGCGGTGACGACCGACAATTCCTTGGGCAAACACTATGCGATCATTAGCGTGCCCCATGTCGTCCTGATCGATCGCGCCGGCCAGGTCCGATTGATTCAAAGCGGATCGAGCAAAGAACACTCCCGAGAACTGAGGGCCAAGGTGATTGAACTGTTGAAGGAAAGTTCGAGTTCAGGACCGGGGCAAAGCCTTGACTGATTCGAAAGAATTCGCCGCTCAATCACGTCTCATCGTCCCATGCCCACCTGCTGGATCATCGCCGAACCGAACGGCGCGGGGAAGACGACCTTCGCGCCGGAATACCTGCCGCCGGTCGCGGGCTGCAAGAACTTCATCAACGCAGCCAATTCTCAAACCTCAATCCCGGAACATTGGCGAAGTCCCGTTCGTTGCGCGTCAGGAGCATTGCATCGTGGGCCAATGTGATGGCGGCGATCTTCAGGTCCTGCGTGCCGATCCGGATCTTGTGGCGTTTAAGATCAGAGAAGCGGCTCACAGCGTCCTGATCCCACGGGAGCACATGCCACGCTGCAAGGATTTTTACCTGATAGATCAATCGGGCGTAGGGGACAATCTGATCCTTGGGCTTCCTGCGATTGATCTCAGCCAGCCACCCCCGCAATTGTTCATCCACGGTGACCGAGGTGATGACGACATCGTCCTTCGCCGCATCCAGCCGTTCCAACAACCGAAGGCCGGCCGCCGATCGAAACACCAACTCGCTCGCGTGGTCGGTGTCGAGAACGAGCATGGTCAGGAATCCTCCGATTGTTCCCGCCATTCACGGCCAAGACGAGCCGCCTCGCGGGACAGGTCGTCATCAGGCATTCCGCCCACGGTGGCGCGCCAGTCTTTGGCGACAGGTTCGCCGGCGCCGAGAACCTTGGATTGCAGTTCGTCGAATCTGCGCTCCATTTCGGACAGGCGCTCTTTGACGTCCTTCAACTCGGATTCCAGTGTCATCGACATGGTTGCAGGCTACGCCCAAGCGCCAGGGTTTTCAATGGCCAACGTTTCGGCTCGCGGTAACGCGCTCAATCACGTCTCATCGTCCCATGCCCACCTGCTGGATCATTGCCGGGGCGAACGGCGCAATGATTCTGAACGAGGGGGCGAATTCGCCGCCGGGTGATTCCGGCGGTTGATTGACGAACTTCAGCCCCGTAGCAGCCGACGTGAGGAGGCTCACTTCTGCCACGCGGTTCTTTCGTTTCCGTTGGGCTTGCAAAGCCTGCCGAGGCCCCTTCTGGACCACGGCGACCGGGATGTCGCCGCCGCTTGGCCGCCACCTCAGTCAAGGGCCCCGGCCTACTTGAACCGCTTTTTCACATCGTCGAAGCCGCCGGCGTTCTCGACATTGGTGTAGCCCAGCTTCTTGAGCGCCTGCAACGCCCTGCCGGCGCGACCGCCACTGCGGCAATAAAGGACGATGCGCTGGCCCTTGTCGTCGGAGAACTTGGCAATCTCGTCGGCAATCTCGTCGTGCGGAATGTGCACCGCGTTTTCGAGATGCCCCTCGAACCATTCCTCCTGCGTGCGAACATCGATAATCAGCGGCTTGCCCATTCGGCCGTCGGCCTTGGGCGGCAGTCCCGTCGCCTCCGCTTTGGATTTTGGAGCCTGCCGTTTCCTCTTGGGTTCCGGCGGAAACAACTCCTTCTGCGCAAGGATGGCGATGTAGTGATACGTCCCGGTCATCAACTCCAGTCGCACGGGCACCCATCCCGCCTCCTCCGCCTGCTGAACGAGGCGACTGAGTCGCGTGCCGTGCGTTCCTTCACCCAGTCCGATCTCGGTATACTTCTCAATGATCGCCACGCGGCCGGTCGGCTTGATGACGGAGCTCAACTGTTTCAGATAAGCGACATGCCCGTCCTTGTTCAGGTGGTGATAGGTCTGGGAGAAGAATGCCAGATCACAGGAATTCTCCGGCAGCCCCGTGCCATCCTTCGGAATCAGGTAGGGTTTCACCTGCGGCAAGTCAGCAAACTTCTTCTTCATCTGCTCCACCTTCTTCTCAACGACCTCGCCCGCATGGACGGTTCCCTCGGATCCAACGTTCACGGCAAACTTCTCCGCCCACCAGCCATCTCCAGCGCCGACATCCACCACGACGTCGCCCGCCTTCAGATCCAGTTCCGCCAGGATGTAGTCGCTCTTGGAGCGATACGGATAGCTCTTTGCCCCGCTGCGTTGATGCTGTTTCGGATCGGTGATCCGCGTGCTTTGGTCGAAATCGGCAAGCACACAGAAAGGAGCCGTCCCGACGAACGCGGTGATGGACAGCAAGACTGAAAGGCGAGGAATGGTGTTGTTCACGATGGTGTTCTGACGGCGGGTTCGCTCGGCATGATTCAACGTTGCTTCTTCAATCCGGCGCGCTCGGAGGAAAACACATCCCCCGTCGGCTCGGTTGGCAGTGTCGCCTTCCACTCGTCCAAATGCTGCAACATCCGCCTCACGACCTTCGGGTTTGCCGCCTGCTGGTCACGCTTCTCCAACGGATCCTCGACCAGATCGTAGAGTTCCACATGTTTCGCATCGCGACTGACCGCAAGCTTCCAGCGATCATGGACAACGGCATAGGAAACCCAATGGTCAGGCTTGAACTTCTGGGCAGGCCATGGTGAAGGAAACTTCCAGAAAAGCGGTTTTGCGCGCCGGGCGCTCCCCTTCCCATGCAAGGCCGCAACCTGGCTGACGCCGTCCGGCGCATAGTCTGACGGAAGTTTCACACCGGCGATCTCGCAAAAGGTCGGCAGCAGGTCGACCGCCGATAAACACGACGTCTTGTCCACCTTGCCGGCGGCAATCTTTCCGGGCCAACGCGCGATGAAAGGCACGCCAATGCCGCCTTCCATCAGGGAGGCCTTGTAACCTTTGCGTCCGCCCGTGACGCCCTTGGCTCCGGCGATGTTATAACCCGCGCCTGTGGCAGTGTCGTGCATGAGGCCGAGTTCGGTGGGGCGCGCGGCGCGGGCGGGGCCGTTGTCCGAACTGAAGACGACCAAGGTGTTGTCGGTCAGTTTCAGACGGTCCAGGGCATCCAGCACGTCGCCGATGCGATCGTCCGCGTGGGAAAGAACCGAGGCATAGATGTTGTCCGTCTCGTCCTCGAGATGGCGGAATCGCCAACGATACTTGGGAACAGTGTGGAATGGCGTGTGCGGTTCGTGCAGCCAAAGATTGACGAAGAAGGGGCTCCCGGCGCGATGACATTTCTCAATGAAACGGACCGCGTGCATGGCGTCCTCGTGTACGGGCATCTGCTCGCCGGCGCAATTGAAAGCGCCATATTCGTCGTAGCCGTACTCACTCGGCAGCGGCGAATCGGGAATCATGTTGTTCGCCAGATGCCATTTGCCGTAGTGAGCGGTGGCGTAGCCCGCCGTTTTCAGGAACTTCGGCAGGGTCGGCGCGCCGGTGTCGAGCCAGTCCGGCATGCCTCGCTTCGCGTTGCTGGGAACCCAGGCGAAGTGCCCATCGATGTTGTAACGCGCCGGGAAATGCCCGGTCATCACCGCTGTTCGACTCGGCGAACAAACCCCGCTCGCAACCGTGAAGCGATGAAAATCCGTCCCTTCCTTCGCCAACCGGTCGATGTTCGGCGTCTTGATGTAGGGATGTCCGTGACAGCTGAGATCTCCCCACCCCCAATCATCGGCAAAGATGAAGACGATGTTGGGTTGGGCGGCTGCGGAAAGCGAAGCCGCGGCCAGCATGACCGCGCCGATGAAGCTTATGATTTGTCTGAGCATGGGTGCGAATCCAGGGTGAAATGCGCCTCCGAACGGCGCCTTCAAATTGACGAGCATTCAAGGCGTCCTCACCAGTTCGATCGAGTGTACATCGACCGCCAGGCTGCCGACAATCTTCGGTGCCGTGAGCCGCAACAGGCCGCGCCCCTTCGACAGCTTGAGCGCCCCGAGTTTGAGCGGCTTGAAATCCTTCACAAAGTAATGCGAATTCTCGACCCGCTCCTTGGATTTGTCATAAAGCGGCGTATCGTAAGCCTCTACCACCTCCGCCTCTGCGGCTCCCTTCGCCCCATCCATCGCCAAGCGAATCGTCGCGCCGACGTCGCTCTCCGCGCAGGTGTAGTAGACAGTGGCTTGATAAAGGCCGGCCGCTCCCACATCGATACTCCAAGTGATCGAATCTTCCTCGCTGGTCCAGTTTCTGAAGAACGAATTATTGGGGGCCTTGGCGCTGCGTTGAATGGTTCCGTGCGCAATGCCATCGCGCGCCGGCAATGTGGTCGACCTTGCATAACCGACAGTGAAGGGCCGGTCCTTGTAACGCGCCTTTTCCTCGTCCATGGCTGCCTTGTGCGCCGACAGAGCCTTCTTCAACCGCGCCGCAATCCCCTGATGACGGTCCGCTACATCGATGCGCTGCCCCCGATCCGGCCCGATCTCATACAGTTTCCCCGCCTGGTCCAATCGAAATCGCTCCGTGCGAACCGAGGCCTTCCTCGCCCACACGCTGAACAACTCCCGGGGTTGCCACGATTCTCCATCGCCCCGAATCAGAGAAACAAAACTCCGTCCATCCATGGGCTTGGCCGTCGCCGCTTTGATCCCGGCCAATTCGGCGACGGAAGGCAACAGGTCAATCGCCCCGGTCACCTGAGTGACGCGCGTTCCGGCCGTGATCCCGGCCGGCCAGCGCACAAACAACGGCGAACGCAGCCCCCCCTCGTCGACCGATCCCTTGCGCCCCTTCATCCCGCCATTCCAACGATACGAATTGGGGCCGTTATCACAGAAATACATCACGATCGTGTCGTCGCGAAGCTTCAATCGGTCCAACTGCCTGAGCACGCGCCCCACATTCCAGTCGATGTTCTCACACATGGCCAATGCCGCCCGGGTCATCATCACATCCTCGCGCTCCGGATCGCGATGCCGCATGACCGGATCGACGCCCTTGAATCTGTCGTAAAACCTGTCGTCGATCATCATCGGCGAGTGCGGTGTGTTATAGGGAATATAACAGAAGAACGGCTTGTCCTTGTTCACCTGGATGAACTTCAGGGCATGATCGGTGAAGTCATCGACGACGTAGCCCTTCCCTCGGACTTTCCGGCCGTTGTGATCCAACGGCGGACTGAAGTAATGACCCCAGTGCCCGGAAGTAAAACCATAGAACTCATCAAAGCCCCGGTCATTGGGATGATAGGGCGTCTGCGTGCCATTGTGCCACTTGCCAAAGGCTCCGGTCGCGTAGCCGGCCGACTTGAACACGTTTGCAATGGTGGTCTCGCCCGTATTCAACCGCCCCTCCCCGCGGCTCACGCCGCTGACCCCCGTCCGCGGATGATAACGTCCGGTCAAGAACTCTGCACGGGTGGGCGCGCAGACGGCGCAGACATAGAAGTTCTCGAAGGTCGCGCCATCGCGGGCCAATGAATCGACGTTGGGTGTCGACAGGTTCTTGTTGCCATGCGCGCTCAGGTCGCCCCAGCCCTGGTCGTCGGTGAGAAAGATGACAACATTGGGCTGACGGGCGGCGTTGACGCTGGAGCCCCACACGAACCACGCAATAACGATCGCGAGCCATTTGAATGTTGTTTTCATGATCCGTTCAAAGGTCTATGACGCGCTGGCCGAACTTAATTCTTCCTCACGTCATAGCAGAGCAGCGCGTCCTGATCCCGCAGGTAGAGCCTGCCGTTGGCGACGACCGGATGAGGCCAGGCCCGATCATTGCTACGGTCCGACTGCTCGAAACGCCCGGCTTCTTTCAAGCCTTTGGGCGTCGCGACAATCAATGCCACCGGCCCTGACTCGGCCCGCAGGTAGAACCGGCCATCCGCATAGACCGTGGCTCCTTTGCCGACGCTGCGCTCACTGAATCCGCCTTTGCCGGATTCAATGTCCACGCACGCGAAACTTGGGCCGCTGGAGCCGAACACATGATCACCCAGGCGAATGACGCCGCCATGGTGGTTGGCGATGGCCTTGTTCGCGTAGAGCAGCTCCGTGGTCCACTTGGAACCCTTCTTGCCAATCCGAAACGCGCTGCATCCCACACCGTATGCCGAGGTGACAAAGACGACATCGTCTTTCACCACCGGCGTCGACACCACCGCCGTCTTGCCCGGGCGGTCCGCCTTCCAAAAGAGCTTGCCGGAATCCGGGTCGATGCCGGCGACACTCTGACCGGTCAACTGGATGTACTGCCGGACGCCGTGAAACTTCTTGATCACCACCGAGGAATAGCCGGCCCGGTCCGTCCATTCGGAAGTCTGCCAGATCTTCCCGCCATTCTTCCGGTTCACCGCAACCACCGCACCCTGGGCTCCGCCAGGAGTGACGACCACCCTGTCGCCATCGACCAACGGTGATTCGCTGTACTTCCAGCCGGACATCATCTTGCCGCCAAAGTCCTCGATCAGGTTGCGCTTCCAGATCAGTTTCCCCGACTTGGCGTCGAGGCAGGCGAGATCGGAAAACTGATTCAGTGCGAACACCTGCCCGCCATCGACGGTTGGCGTGCTGCGCGTGCCCGGGTATTTCCGGTGCCCGCCCTCACCGCCGATGCGGGTCTTCCAAACGATCTCCCCGTTGGCCTCGTTGGCCGCAATCACCTGACTGCCGCCCTCAACGTCGCCCAGCGTGTAGATGAGGCCGCCGGAAACCGAAACGCTGGAGTACCCCACGCCATAGCCTTTGGCTTTCCAAAGCAACTCGGGGCCGCCTTCCGGCCATTCCTTGAGCAGCCCGGTTTCCTGGGAAATGCCGTCGCGATTCGGGCCGCGCCACTGGGGCCAGTCTTCGGCTTGGATTGAAATGGGGGAGGTCAGCAGCAGCGCGGCGGCAAGGCCACAGGGAAGATTCTTGGTCGTCATGGTTCCAGTGGATCGTTCGGATTAAGTGGGAGCGTCGAATTAAACCGGCCGCCGCCATTCCGGCAACCAGAATCACGGCAACCGGGCGCGCTTCATCAGAAGCGTCCCGCCCCCAATTCAGATTCAACCTTCCTCCAATGCCTTGGGCTTGGGCTCGCGAAAGAACAACGCGAACACGATCAACACGCCGACGGACAGAAAAGCGGGCACGGGCCAGATCTTCGCCCAATCGTGCGAGACTCCAACAGAGCTGTGCAGTTCGTGCATGGCCAGAACCTTGCCCGCGAGCATGGTTCCCACAAAGGCGCCAACGCCCCACAGGATGAAGGCAATGAATCCCTGACAGGCTCCGCGGATCTTCGGATTGGCCTCGTCATCAACATACAACTGGCCGGCGATGAACAAAAAATCATAGCAGACGCCGTGCAACAGGATCGCTCCAAAGATCAGCGGCGCCTGCAGCGTAAGCATGCTGACGCTGCCCGCCAGGGAGAAGTAGCGCAGGCACCAGGCGAGAATCCCGAGAAAGATCGTCTTCTTGTAACCCAACCGCTTCAACATGATCGGCAACATGAACATGAAGATGACATCGGAAACCTGCGCCAACGTCATCTTGCCCGCGATCCCCGTCCATTCGAGCTCCGTCAAATAGATCCCCATCATGACGAAATAGAAATACAGTGGAACGCAGATGAGGAACATGCAGACCATGAAGATCGCGAAGGACGGTTTCTTGAGCAGCGACAGCGCATCCAACCCCAGCAACTCGCCAACGCTCACATTCTCGCCGGTTTTCTGCGGCGGCGTATGGGGCAGGGTCAGCGAGAACACCGCGAGCACAATCGAAGCCCCGCCCGCGAGATAGAACTGCACGGCCGATTGCTCCCCCTTCAACGCAAAGCTCAGCGTCACGCCGCCGCCGATCCACCCAACAGCGGACCAGAGCTTCACCCGGGGAAACGAAGTCGTTGCATCCTTCAGATGATGCAGAGCGAGCGAATTCCCCAACGCCAGGGTCGGTGTGTACAACGCGCAGTAAACGATCAACGTGGAGTAGAACGGCAGAAACTCTTTCAACTGCGGCAGCGCGCAAAGAGCGACGCCTCCCGCCAACGCAAGGGTCGCCAACAGCTTCTCAGAAGCAAAATAGCGATCGGCTATCAAACCGACAAAGAAGGGCGAGATCATCGATCCGATGGCAAAGGCCCCGTAGGCCGCGCCTATCTGCTGCCCACCGAAGCCCAGAGTCTTCTCCAAATAGATCCCCATGCTGACGTACCAACTGCCCCAGATGAAGTACTGCAGAAAATTGAAGAACGAGAGTTTGACCTTGAGCTGGGTTTGCATAGGGGGACGCTTTCTTGGGAACTGAAGCGGAATCTAGGGGCGCTGCCTCCCCACGCAATCCCAAATAACCGGTCCGTCGGCTGGCGCCGCGTGTTTGAACCTGGGCGGAGCGCGGCTGCAGTCCGTCTTCGGGACCAGCCGCACGCCCTCGGCTGCCTACTCCCGGAGATCGCGAGCCAGCGCCGTCGCAGCGGACTGCCATGCTTCCGGCGACGCGCTTCCGAATCCGGTGACCATCCGCCAGGTCCCCTTGAACCCGGCCGCAACGGTCTGCCCCTGAAAACAAGTCAGGTAAAACTTCCGATACGCCCCCGGCACATTCCAGATCTTCGAAATGTTTCCAGCGCCCTCGGGAGCTTCCAACAATCGCGAAACAGCGAATTGCCCGCTCTTTGGCTCGTAGACCGCCATCCAATCGACCCGCGCGTTGATGTAAAACTTGCGCGCAACCGCCTGGTCATCGGTCAGCGCGCCGGAAACCAATCCCGTCCGAGAAGCATCTTCGCCAGCCAGAAACCCGGAGACACTCGGAGTCCATGCATGCATGAAATGATAGACCAGATTCAAGGGCGCGGCTTCCGCCGCAGTCACCGTTGTCGCTTCGTATAACCGGTTGTTCTTCAGCTCGACGTCGCACTTCAGCCGAAAGTTCCTGATCTGGGATTCACGGGAGAAGCGAAACGAATTTCCGGAAAGGGATTCGTCCGGCTCAGCCAACGCCTCCCCATCGACTTCAAACTTCAGAGCCGTCAGTTTCTCCGGCTCATTCTCCAGATGCGCCGTCCCGATGAATCCCACACCCGGGAATGAGAACACCGTGCCGTAGGCGCTGCGCTCCGTGGTCATGGGCTTCCCCCGGAAATCAATACGTCCGGGCGTCCACTGCGATTGCCGACGCAGCAGCAGCGTCACATCACCGCAGGCGACCGTGATCCGTTCCTGGTCAGGGCCCAGGTTGGGAACTGCCGTTTGCGCCGCAACCGGCAACGATGCGGGATTCCACAAACCCAGCAAACCAAGAACGGTGAGCGCGCGTTTCATGCTGATGTCTCAAGCTGTTCGCCAATGGCCTCGCCGGCAAGGCGACCGGTTGTCCATGCCGCCTGAAAATTGAATCCGCCGGTGACGCCGTCAATATCGAGCAATTCACCGGCAAAGAACAAGCCCGGCGTGACCCGGCTCTCCATCGTCTTGAAGCTGACCTCATCCAGATTCACGCC
>CAZFLK010000075.1:0-24447 GCA_964519245.1 uncultured Verrucomicrobiota bacterium | reverse complement strand
CGCAACCGCTACCGTAAGAAAGCCCGATAGCATCCCTTAATCCCGTGCCATTCGAGCCTGTCACTTCTACTTCTAGTCACTTCTACTCTACTACTTCTACCCCTCGTTGCACGTCGTGGCGCCTCCGCATCGAAGAGCCGGCTCAGCAAAGCCTCGACTCACCGGCTTTGATTGATTCTCTCGCTCCAAATGCGTTACACCCTAGTCGTGAACGACAGAAAGCCAAAGCACACCCAACTCCAGCGACAGGTCGGGGTCTGGGGGGCAGTATTCATGGGCTTGGGCGCAATGGTGGGCACGGGCGTCTTCTTCAGCATCTTCCTGGCGGCGCAGGTGGCCGGCCCCTCCGTGATCCTAGCGACCTTTCTGGCCGCCATCGTTGCGGCTTGCAACGGCCTGAGCAGCGCACAACTCGCGGCGGCGCATCCCGTCAGCGGCGGAACCTACGAATACGGCTACAAATACCTCACGCCGCAACTCGGTTTCACCGCCGGGTGGATGTTCCTGATCGCGAAGAGCGCTTCCGCCGCCACCGCGGCGCTGGCAGCGACCGCCTATATTGTCGTCTTCCTGAGAGATTGGCTTTCCCCGACTCTCCCCGACGCGCTAGGGGTCGGCGTGTTGCTGGCCATCCTGATCGGAATCACGTTGATCGTGTATCTGGGCATCCAACGCTCGAATACGGCCAACATCATGATCGTCTCGGTGACCTTGTTCGCGCTGAGCGCCTACATCCTCGGCTGCCTCCCCATGGCCTTCGACAGCGGCGGCGAAGCATTCAAGCCATTCTTCAAAGACGGCGCAAGCGGCGTCCTGCATGCAACCGCGTTGATGTTCGTCGCCTACACGGGCTATGGACGCATCGCGACCCTGGGCGAAGAGGTGAAGGAACCGGCGCGGACCATCCCGATGGCCATCGTGACCACGATGACGGCAACCTCCCTGCTCTACGTGGCCGTGGCCGCCGTGTCCGTGGCCATCCCCGGCACCAGCGGCCAGTTCACCGGACTTCAACGACAGGCCGCAATCGTCGACCTCCCCGGACTCGTGCCGATCGTCACGATCGGCGCCATCACCGCGATGTTGGGGGTGTTGTTGAATCTCGTCCTCGGCCTCTCACGCGTCCTGCTGGCGATGGGACGCCGGGAGGACGCGCCATCGACCTTTGCGCACATCGATCCGAAGCATCATTCGCCCCAGCACAGCGTCATCGGCGTTGCGGTGATTGTTCTGATCTTCACGCTCCTCGGCGACATCAAGCTCGCTTGGTCCTTCAGCGCCTTTACCGTGCTGATCTACTATTCGATCACCAATCTAGCCGCCCTCAAGCAACCGGGGGAGGAGCGTCGTTATCCAAGGATCATCCAGTATGTCGGGCTTTTCTCTTGCCTGTTTCTGGCTTTCCAGGTCGATGTCCGGACTTGGCAGATCGGCATTGGGCTGATTCTCACCGGGTTGGCCTGGCACACGGTCGCCCACAGACGGCGGCTAGCAGAAACCGGCAAGGCGGACTGAACCCAACGGAACCAGCGCGTCTGACTCCGCCCCCCTGCGTTCGGTCTAACGCATCACCTTCGGCGATCCCCAAACCGTCCAGCAGTTCCCATTGCCCTGCTTGCCGGATTCAATTCGCAGGCTGAGCCGCTTCACGCCTTTCACATCCACCTCGATCTCCGCATAGGCCGTCCCCTGTAACTTGGCGCTACGAAACAACTCCTTGCCGTCGCCCTCAACAATCCACACGCCGGATCCATGGATACTGACACCATCCTGCATTCCGATAAGCGCGGTAAACGTCTTCCACTTGGCCCCGAGATCGAAGGAATAGAAGGACGGCGCGTGCGCGTAGAGCCCTTTGGGGTGATACCTGCCTCCGACTCGCAAGGCGACGCCGTCCCGGTTATTCCTGTCGAAATAATAGTGATTTCGCGCCGGTTTGCCCCAGCCCACCGATTGCCTGCGAGCTTTGGCGTCCGAGAGGAACGCTTCCCGCAACTCCGTCGCCTGCAAATCGATCAAGGAGCTCGGTTCCGCCAACTTCGAGAGTCCCTGCAGAGCGGCAAGCTGCGACTCGGAAACACCGCGAGACTTTCCCTCCTCCACATACTTCCCCACCCTTATCCAATCCCCCTCGTAGACGGCAGTCTCCGCACGCCGAATCAACCAGCGAGCATTCAGTCCGGCGACGTCCGGACGCCGTGATCGATCGATTTCAAACGGGATTCGGGTCGTCGACACTTCGCCATTGGCGTGAACGATCGCAATTCGCATTGTGTAAGGCCCCGTTCTCCAATTATTTGAGTCGACGCTGAAACGTCCGTCGACCAACTCGCCCACCCAGGTCCGGGCATCGTAGTTCTGCCCCCCGTCCGGGTCGATATAGATGATTGCGGCGATCGGTTCAACATCGGCAACCACTCTTCCCGCCACCGTCAGTTCTGAGGAATCCGCGCTGAAGACGAGCTCTGCGATCTCGCAGTTGGAGGACTTGTCAACGTCGCGCCGACTCCCGGTGAACAACGGATGCGTCGCCAACCGGAGACAACTGGCCAAGGTCATGAAGGCGCCTCGCTCGTCCCAGCGATCGCGGCGATAGTGATGATTTCCGGATCCCATCAGCGCGTGGCCCATCCGCCGCAACTCGTCCTTGTTCTGGCTGTTGTGCGGCAACCCCAATCCGTGACCCAGTTCATGCGCGATGCCCCCGATGTAGGCCGTGTTGAAGCGGGCGAGATGTTGATCCATTTCACCTCGGTGTTCCCAGTAGGTGATTCGATCCTTCGTGTTGGTCAAATGGACCGTGTCCAGCAGTCGGCAATCCGCGGCGAAGCAATGCCCTTGACGATGATTCGATCCGCCGTCTCCGTAATATGGCGAATGGAACCTGAACTTGCCCTTGTCATCCTCTTCGCATAGTCCGCAAAGGATCAATACATAATCCTTCTCCAGGTTCACGCGACCTCGGAGCGTTCGGCGAATATCGCGCCGAACGAGGTCGCCGCTTGCGTAGCTGTATTTGTCATGCGTGAGCGCTCCCTGCGCGTAATGCAGTTTGATCCTCCCCCCCTCCATCTCCAGCGGAAGTGGGCTTGCCCGGAATCCGTTGCGTTCCATCTCCTCGCGATAGTAGGACTGAATGTCCTCCATGATACGCGTCAATCGCTCCACATGTCCCGCCAGCGGCTCTCGATCCGAGGGACTGAAATAGACCACTTTCAAGACATCCCGATACGGCTCCGCCCCCTGGTGAAAGGCGCCGATGCGAGCCTGCAAACGGGCGGCCAGCTCCGGAGTGGGCGTCATTTGGGCTTCGCTGTTCGCCGCGGCCAACAGGAGCACGGCTCCCGCAATCCGCATTGCCCGGGATGCCGCGCGCGCAACCCCGCCGATTCCTCTAGTTCTTGTCATGACTTGTTAAGACGCGCCGAAGGCTCAGGGCATTCGCAGTTCCGGTCGCCAGACTCTTGCGCTCACTCCACGATCGTCCAAGGCCCGGTGACATTGTCAGCCTTCTCCAATAGCGTTCCTTGGACATCCAGATCAAAATCATTCAACCGAATCTCGCGAAGAATAATCCTCGGCGCCCGATAGAACTGCGAGGCCTTGCCGCGGTCCAGCGGGAGCGTTCGACGAAAGAGTTCGAACTCATCCGGAAGCATGTTGGCGTTGCCGTCGGAGAGCAATCCCAAGAGGATCTCGTTCGTGTCCGCAAAACCATTGCGATTCAAATCGCCTTCCGGGGCCTCCTCTGCTTCGTCGGGAATCCCATTCCGGTCGCGGTCAATCAGCGTTCCATCGGCGATCTCACAATGATCCGGCACGCCGTTGCCATTGAAATCCGCCGCGTCTCCGGCCACAATTTCCAGCGAATCCTGAATCCCGTTCCCATCGCAATCGCCTTCCTGCGGCAGGCCGACAGGATATCGCCTCAAGCTGCTGGAAGCCGCCATGAAGTGGGTATGTATCGTTGCCCGCGCTCCGGACTCCCGCGTCAGACTCAACCGTTCATGCACGCCCGTATCAGTGATGCCGAACTCGCGTCGCGCCATCAGCTCGGAGCCGTCTGGCGCAACAAACGAGCTACAGATCCGCGTTGTGTCGGAACCCTCCAGCCAAGTCACGAGATAGACCGGCGCGCTGTCCGATTCCAACGCCAGAATCGCCGCGTCCGAAGTCAACGCGTTGGTCACAATAGCCCCCTGTTGTGTCCAGCTCTCCAGGTCGCAGTCATAATGGGAAAGCTCCAGATCTCCGACGGCGTTCTGCCAGATGGCCGCAATCCGGCCACTGCCGTCGTGACTCAGTGAAACCGGAGGATTCACGCCGCTCTCCACCTCCTGTGCCGCCTCCCAAGCCCCGTCTTTATAGGCGAGGCTAAGGAACCTATTGTCCTTGGTCACAGCCACGGCCAGAGCCTTATCGAGTCCGTCGGATTCAAGTTCATGTCCCAGCAGGAGTTGATCCGGAAGCAACTCGGACAAGGCGGACCACACCGTGCCATTCCATTGGGTTGCATGCAAACTGCAGGCCTCTCCGAATGGACCTTCCGCCGTGCATCGAAAGGTCAACAACGCCTGGCTGCCCAAGGCGACCAAACGCAGATCGAAAGCGACCTCGTCCAGCATCGCAACTTCCTGCGCCGGGCTCCAAACGCTCCCATCCCCATTCGAAATGACATACTTGACGACCGTCGGAGGAAACGGATTGGCGGCATTCGCCAAGGTCACCTCGCTCCAGGCTATCAAAGACCGCCCATCCCCCAGGAGAGTTGTCACCATCGCTCCGACCCCGCCGGACCTCGCCAACTCGACCGGGGTTGTCCACATCCCTCCGTCGTGCCTGCTGGTCATGATCGTCACCTCGCCGGTGGCCGGGTCCGTGCCGGTATAGGCAATCATATCGCCTGCCGACGACATCGCGTAGTCGCCCACCTCGAAGAAATCCTCGATCAGGGTGTCGCCGCCGCCGACAAACCGGGGCGGCGGCGCGGTGGAAGCGTTGATTTCGATCAGGGTCACATTCAGCGGCGCGAGCTCAAAACTCGGCTGCGCACCGTTGGTTGCGCGTGCAATGCCTTGTGTCGCAGGGCCGCTTGCCTCGTCTTTTTCTTCATCAAAACTGATAGCCACCCTGATCGCGTCATACTGAAAACTCTTCTTCCACTTTCGTCCCAAGGCTTCCGCCTCGAACCCCGCGACCAGGCTCAAGGCTCCAGTAATGGAATCGATCCAGTTGCCTTCCCCGACGACATTGAATTATATGAAGACACCGTCGGTGTCCGACGCGCCCGTCGGCGCGCCGATCTGCAGCAGCGCTTTGCCGCGCGCTGTGCCGAAGGTCAGAAACTCGCTCTTCACTTCCAAGCCCACAGCGCCCCGGAAAATCATGGTGAAGGCAAGACTGTGTTCAATGCCTCCGACCATGTCCCAGGTAATCGGAGGCTCGCCGGTCTGCGTCGCGCCGACCTTCGGCTTGGGGTAAATGGTCTTCCCTTCATACGTGGCCTTGCCTCCGATGGTGTACGCTATTCTTCCGTAGGTGGTGAGCTTGGCGATGCCCAGACTCTTCAACGTCTTCAGCACAGGCCCAACATAGCCCATGGCCTCCAAGGCAGGCGTCGCATCCCAACGCGCAAAACCATCTGCGATCAATTGTCCCTCCAACACATAGCCAAAATTCGAAAACCGGTTGTTCCCCAAGGGATCCGCATCCAATTCGACGAAACCGCCCGCCTTTCCTGAAGCCTCCACGCTTATATCGACCAGCTTGTCCTTGCCGGCCTTCACCGTCGGGGGAGTGTAATTTTCGTCCCTCAATTTCTGCGCCTCGTCGGTCACTTCTCTCGAAACCGCGCTGACGACGGCAAGAGTCGCAACCTTGTCCTCCCCCGCGACTTCGAACTCAGCGTTCAACCCACTGAGCTGGATGCCGAAGAACTCCGGACCGAACGAAACGAACCCCAACGATCCCGGCTTCTCGCCCAACTCCATATTGACCCCCAGAACATACTTGTAGGAAAGTGCGGCATCGTCCTCCTCACCGGCATCCTCAGGCGTCAACCCGATCCTCGCCTCGAAGTTGGGCTGCAATTCACTGCCTTTCAGGAAGCCATTCTGGCCGAAGCCCTTGGTCACCTCCTTGGTCAACCCGCCCGCCACGGATCCAACGCCGACAATCTCCAGGATTGTCGCGGCCCACTTCGGCAGGTTGATGCCCTGCAATGACGGCATTCCCGAGGGCAACTGATAGTCCAGAATCTTGACGCCGCCCGCAGCCGTGATGCCCAGCAGCATCGGCTGGAAGACCCCGGGCGGGAGTTCCCAAAGCGGGATTTTGCCTTCGAACTCGGGACCGTCCGTCCCCACGCCCATGCATTGGTGGTAGACGATGTAGGGTTCGCCGTCCTTCTCGCCCTTCTTGATCGGATCCAGAAACTGCTCAACCGTCCGCATGTTGAGCGGCGAGGGCGCCGTGACCGCTTCGAAATCCGTCGGATCGGAAGCGTTTACAAAGGGCTCTTTGAAGGCTCGCCGGTCAATGATCCAGAACTCCACGACCGGATCATTGATCGGCACGGGGTCCGAACTGGCGCGTGAGCCGTCCGCCTGTTCGAAACCGTCAAACTGCAGGTCGAACGGCATTCCCTGGGCATTGACCTTCCAGGTTGCGGTCAGTTTTTTCCTCGCCGCGTTGGGATCGAAGCCAGAGGCGTCTCCCGCCTTGCTCACCCCGGGCAAGAACGCGCCAAATCGATTCAAGGTGAATTGGCTCATCATCGGCGGAGGAACCGGGCTCAGCACGAAGTTCGCGGTGATGTCCGGATTGTCCGGGCTGGCGATGTCGTGCCGCTTGCGCTGGGGAATGAAGCCGCGCAAACCCACATCGACATAGACATTCTGCGCCAACACGTTCCCGATCATGTAGGAACCCTGCGCGTCGGTCATGCCGCTGGCCACCTGGACTCCAAAGCGATTTCGCACGGAGACCGTCACCCCGGACAACGGCTGCCCCTGCCCCTGAACGCTTCCGCTCACCGTCATCAGGCGATCCATGAACACCGTTGTGCGCACCTTGGGAATCGTCGGATCCACGACCTCAATCTGGGGCGGAAACTGATCGGAATGCTGCCACTGGTTGCCGGTCTGGGTCACATTCACCGGCCGCGGGCTGACATCGCTCACGGTCACGGTCTGGTTCGCCGTCAGTATCGTTTCATCTCCCAGATCCAGTTGAACATTCGGCACGGTCACCGTGCGGTCCATGCTGCTGAGCGCCCGAAGCTCCAATTGATAGGGACGCCCCGAGGTCGGCGTCGGCGTCGCCGGGGTGTTGTCGGAGCCCCCGCCGTCGACGGCGCCGAAGATCATCGGGCCGTTCCCCTCGGCGCGATACCAAACTCCGTGGTATTCCCAGATGACATAATTGCCAGTCGGAATCCCATCCTCGAATCCCGGTGTTCCCCGATAGGAGAACACCCGCCCGGGAAGGCTCTCCATGCTGAAGTAATCCGGCGAGGTTGCGCCCTGATCTTGATACTGCATGGAGTCCGCGTCGAACGTCGCCAGATTCACTTCCAACGTTCCCTTGGTGTTCCAATCCAGATACAGAAATCCATCCAGGCCGGAGTCATGGGCGATCCCGGGAAAGAAATAGGTCGGCGTGAAGGGCGCGGTCGCGGGCGTCACCCCGGGAGCCTGCCACGGGGCGATGGTCACGCTCACCGGCGTTGCGGTGTAGTCCGGGTGGTTCATCGTGATGGTGTAGTCGCCGGGCGTCAGATTCTTGAACAGGTAATACCCGTCCGTCCTGACCGGCTCCATCGCCGAAACCGGCCCGGTCAACTCTATCATCGCCCCCACATCCAAGAGATGATTGTAAGGCTCCGAAAAGACCTCCCCATCCGGACCGACGAACAGGACCACATCGCCGAAGGGCGCCCCGGATTCCCGAATCTGTCCGTAGAGGTGAATGTGGTGCGCATGCACAAAAAGATTCAACCGGTACTCCCGATCCGAGCTGAAACTCAAACCGCCGCCATGATGGCCAGACTCGATAAACTCATGCGGCCAGTTGTCCGGGTAGGGCCATGGACCATTATGCGGCGACTGACCGCCACCCACTTCGCCAAACTCGACATTGTGTCCGGTGTAGTCCGACATTCCCGGGATCTTCACGCCGTGAATTCCCGGAATCACGTTCGCCGTGAAGGCTCCCGACTCATCCGTGTCGACGACCGCCGCCAAACGCTCCTCCAGCAGACCCGTCGGTTCCCATTCGATGAATTCGATTCCATCCTGGGCAACCTGATCGAACACGCGGCGGGACTCTGAATAATAGGGATCCTCATCCAACTCCGCCTCCTGATCCGTCTTCATCAAACGCCCCCGCACGACAGCCGGAATCGGATCGAGCTCGATCGTCACCACCTCCTCCGCACCGGAGGCGGTTTCCGCGTAGGTCTCCCGCGGGAAGAAGGCCACTGTAAACGACCCCGGGCCGAAGATCGGCCCCGATTGCGAAGGCAGACCGCTCACGAAAGCCTCATGCTTGACGTGAAGCCAATAACGCCCCGGCAACAGGTTCTCGAAAAGCGCGCTGGCCGTGAAATCGACATCCGCCTGGGCCATCAGTATTCGGTCGATCCCCTCCGAGTTGGAGTCCCTGATGCCCTTGAGCTTGATTTCTGCTCCCTGCAACGGCTTCGTGGACTGGTAGATGGAGGACACCACCGCCTTGATGCGGGTCGGCCGGAGATTCATTGTAACCACCTCCTCACCGGGAAACATCGCGTTGCCATCCGGCACAATCGTGACCTCCTCCGGATCATAGCCTAGACGTCCCACCTCCAGCCTATAATTCACCGGCGGCATGTTCGGAAACACAAACGTCCCATCCTCGCCGCTGATCGCGCTTTGCAACGGGAAGATGGTCCGGCCGTCGCCGTCGACCCCGGTCAGCGACAACGCCATGCCTTTCAACGGCCCGACATCGTTCGCCACCGGATCGAACCCCATGACCTTGACATTGATGTCCTGTCGCACCGGCTTCATCAACACGGTGGCCAGATGCGACCGGATCAATCTCACCTTGCCGCCCTCAATCACGAACCCCTGACCCGCTGCGGGTTGGTAATCAATCGCGGTCCAACCGGTCATGCTGACGTTGAACTTGTAGAAGCCATCCGTCGCGCCAGCGATGGTGGCGACCCCGTCCGCGTCCGCGAATACGGTGAGAACCTGGTCGGGGGATCCGGAAATGGTCCCGTCCGGCTCCCAATATTCCGCACGCACCTGCGCCCCTGCCAACGGCGTCTGCGTCGCCAGGCCGTTGATCTGGAAAATCAGATCGAAGGTCACGATGGCCTCGATCGGCGCCAGGCGAATAACGGTGTTCTTGGACTCGCTGCCATCAAAATCGATCGTCGACTCATGCGCCGTATAGCCGTTCCTCTCCACCCGCAGCGTGTAGGAGCCGGCGGCGATGTCCTTGACGGCCACGAAACCAAAGGCTCCGGACTCCACCGAATGCTCCGGCTCGCCTACCCCGGGCGACAAGTCCAGGGTCACGGTCGCATTGTTCACCGGCAGCGCGCTCAGATTGTCGATGATCTGCGCGTCGAATCGCGAAGCGGCCCATGCGTTGGCGACGCACCAGTTTGTGAGGATGACAGCCAGCCAGAACCAACGTTCCGGGCGGGAGAACAAGCGTGCTCCGGGGATGCGTCTTCATGATTCCAAGCGTCCGTCGCGTTACTCACAACAAATCGAACGCGGGTTCCACCTTGCCCAACAAGCCCCCGCAAAGTCCAGCGCCTAGTTGTCTCGCATCAGGATTCGGCGCAATTGAGACCGGGATGAGAAAGACTGAACGGAGCGCGCCCATTACAGGTGTGTTGGAGACCAACCACAACAACGTGGCCATGCAAGGCGCTGCGACCGATCCCAAAGACAGGACACCGCGGTAGAGCGCTTCGCCCTGTTTCAAGCCTACCCTGCCGCTTCGATCTACTGACCGTCATTCACTGCGCCGGTGAATTTGGCTTTCTTGCCGGGCAATGGGTTCTACAATCGCCCCATGGTCACACTGGGCTTGAGAATCGCCTTGGCGTTATGCGCCTCACTGACCGCCGCGAATGCGGCCGCCGGGATCACCTCCTCTCCCAAGGTCCCGGAATCCTCCCCTTGGGACCTTCAGCGACTCGCGCAGGCGCCTGCTTTCCGTTGGCTCGATTCGCAAAGTCCGATCCGCTCGCTCGCCTATGCAGGCGAACCCTATCAGGGCCGCAGGACCGAGGTCTTCGCCTACTACGCCACCCCCGGTTCCCTCGCCGGCAAACCCGAAACCGACCAGGCCCTTCCCGGCATCATGCTCATCCATGGCGGCGGCGGAACCGCATTTGCCGAATGGGTCCACCTCTGGGCCAAGCGAGGCTATGCGGCCATTGCCATGGACTTGGGAGGAAAACGTCTGGACCCGCCACAGTTCGATACCAAGTCAGGCGAACTGATTATCGTCCGCAATCATCGCGCACTGAAGCGCCACCCCATGGAGAACGCCGGTCCAGCCCAGGGGCACGAGGAGAAGTTCGCCAGCATCGGGGGCTCGACCAACAGCCACTGGCCCTACCATGCCGTGGCCAATGCGATCCGGGCCCACTCGTTGCTCCGCTCATTCGAAGAGGTGGACGAGACCCGCACCGCGGTGACCGGCATCAGTTGGGGCGGCTACACCACCTGCATCGTCGCCTCCCTCGATAACCGCTTCAAGGCCGCCGTCCCGGTCTACGGCTGCGGCTTCCTCGCCGACGGAGAATCCGTTCAACGCAAGCAGATCGAACGCCTCGGCCCCGAACTCAGCGCCAAGTGGAACAAGCTCTACGATCCCTCCCAATATCTCTCCGCCTGCCGCGTCCCGATCTTTTTTGTCAATGGCGCGAAGGACATTCATTACCCATTGCGGAGTTACCTCCGCAGCTACAACCTGGTCTCCGGATCCAAGGCAATCCGCGTCGAACCCAACATGCGTCACAGTCATCCGCACGGCTGGGCTCCGGCGGAGATCGGATTGTTCGTCGACCAGTTCTGCAAGGACGGCGTTTCAATGCCTTGGCTTGGCGGCAGCCTTGCCAGACAAGGCGCGCGAGTCAGTGTCCAATGCAAGTCGTCGCTCCCGGTCGCCACCGTGTCGCTGCACTACACGACGGACATAGGCCTTCAATCAAAGCGGCAATGGAAGTCCATCCCCGCGGAATATCACGCAAGCTCCATCGATGCGGATGAGATCCAGGCAACCATTCCCGCTGACGCCACGGCCTGGCTGATTTCCGCGACCGATTCGCGCGGAGCCATGATCACCACCCCGGTTCAATTCAACGAAAAGAAGTAACCCAATGAAAACCCTCACCGAAGAACTTTGGTTTGAAGTGCCCTCCCGCCGGGGCTTCATCAACATCACCAACACCATCGAGAAACTCGTGCGCGACAGCGGCGTGCAGGAGGGACTGGCGCTGGTCAACGCCATGCACATTACCGCCAGTGTCTTCATCAACGACGACGAACGGGGCCTGCACAAGGACTACGACGTTTGGTTGGACAAACTCGCGCCGCACGCGCCCACCGAGCAATACCTTCACAACAACACCGGTGAGGACAACGCCGACGCCCACATGAAACGCCAGGTGATGGGCCGCGAAGTCGTCGTCGCCATTACCAAGGGCGAACTCCATTTCGGCCCCTGGGAACAGATCTTCTACGGCGAATTCGACGGCAACCGCCGCAAACGCGTGCTGGTCAAAATCATCGGCGAATAATCGAACCCGACCAGGATTGGAGGCCTGGAGGATTTCAGAGCCCCCCTTACTCCCCACTCCGCCACTACTGAATGCTTCTGGATATTGCGCGAAAAACGAGAAGGGCGCGTCCGATTGACGCGCCCTTCTGAGTGAATCCAATTTTGCCCTGCCATTAATTGTCGAAGGCGGGCCTTTGGGGGCGCACGGATCCGCCGCTGGAACCGCTCTGTCCACGAGGGCCGCCCGGGCCGCCGCCGCCGCCGCGACCGCCACTCATGGCATCCGCGATCTTGGTCGCCTCATCCTTATCGATAAAGCCGTCCTTATTGGCATCGCCGCGATCCATCAGGCGCTGCATGCGTGAAGGCAGCTCGTCCTTGCTGACCTTGCCATCCTTGTTCTCATCGTAGCCCATGATTCGATCGGCAAAACTGAACTGACCGCGACCGCCGCGTTGCATCCCCGGGCCGCCCTGACCTCCCGGTCCGCCGCCGAAGCCGCCGCGACCGCCTTGACCTCCGGGCCCGCCGAAGCCGCCGCGTCCCGGACCGTCCTGGCCATTCTGACCCTCCGGCCCGCCGAAGCGACCGCCCCCGCGTCCGCCAAAATCGGGCCGAACCTCCTCCTCGGTCACGACGCCGTCCTTGTTCTTGTCCAGCGCCTTGATCGCCGCGACGGCATTCTTGATCTCGGCTTCCGAAAGTTCGCCGTTCTTGTCCGTGTCGATCGCTACAAAGATCGGATGGGAAGGAGGCCGGAATCCGCCGCGCCCGCCAAAGCGTCCACCGCCCTGGTCGCCTTGTCCACCCCGACCGCCAAATCGCCCGCCATCCGCGCCTCCTTGTCCTCCACGGCCACCGGGACCGCCCTCGCGCTGGGGGTTGCCAAAGCGATCGCCGCCGCGTTCGCGATCCTGGGCCTGGGATGTTCCGGCAATAGCGCCCAGCGCGATCGCCACGGTAAGTATCAAGGAAGGTGTTTTCATAGGGTTTCTCGGATGTGGGTTATTCTCTTAATCAAGGGCTGAAAAGTTAGTCTGCTTGGCGGCAATAAGAGTCAATTGAAGCCTTCGGGGGCAGTCACCGGGGAAATACTGGCCCCAGTCGTGGCCTTGACGCAATACAACGCCTCGTTTGATCGCAGAAAAAGCCGTCCTCCCGCAACGGCCGGCGTCCCGCAGAATTCACTGTTGTCGGACTCGAAAACATTCCGCGCCAACTGTCGAAACTCCGGTCCGGGCGCCAGCACAAACACCCCAGCGTTCCGTGTCACCGCGATGATCCTGTCCCCGACAATTACCGGGGAGGCGTAGACCTGAATCCGCTCGCCGCCGGATTGCAAACGTTCCCGGTAGACCGAACCTCCATCCGAAGCCCTGATGCACTGCGCGATGCCGGATCGATCCACCCAGTAAAAAGCCCCCTCCCGGAACACGGGCGTCGGGACGTAAGGGCTGTCTCCGCTTGTCCAGCGCACATGCGTGTCGGTGACATCGCCTTTGCCTCCGACCCGGATCGCCGCCGCCACCCGCCGGGGAAAACCGCCGAACGTGTAGATCGTCTCGTCGGCATACACCACGCCGGGACAAACATTTCCCGGCACACCGGTCTCCGCCAACCAGCGCAACTTGCCATTCTCGGGATTCAGCCCCCAGACTTCATTGACCGCCGCGACAACCAGGTCCTGCCGCCCACCGGCATCGATGACCCGAGGTGTGCTGTAGACCAGTTCGAGGTTCGAGCCCTCGGCCTTCCAAAGCTCCCTGCCGGTCACCTTGTCCAACGCGCAAACCGACTGACTCTCCTCCGAAGCGGTGACAATCAGCTTGTCCTGAAAGAGAATCGGACTAGCGGCCGAACCCCAGCGACGATTGCCGGATTCCATCCCCAGGTTCGCGCGCCACAGTTCCCTTCCGGTTTCGCAATCGAAGGCAATGGCCCCGGACTTCCCGAAGAAGGCATACACCCGCTCGCCATCGGTCACCGGTGTATTGCTGGCGTATCCGTGTTCCGCAATGTAGCCGCGATAAGCGTCCTCCGGCAGGGCCGCCGCAATCGTCTGTTTCCAGATTTCCCGCCCCGTCGCCGCGTCGAAACAAACAAGATGCCTCCGCAAATCCTTCATCCGCCCCGAATTGTCCCGGTCGACGCCATATCCGGAGTAGCTGGTTACAAACACCCGCCCCCGAGACACGATCGGGCTCGAACTGCCAGGCCCGGGCAATGCCGCCCTCCATGCGAGGTTACGTCCATCCCCCCAATGCAGCGGAATTGATCGATCGACACTGACACCGTCGCCGCCCGCCCCCCGAAACCTCGGCCAATCGTCGGCCGTAGTCTGAATCACGAACGCCGCCACGAACAACGTGATTGCCGTCCGGAGCGCGCGGGATAAGGGGACCACCTCGAAATGAAACTGTTCCTTTTCCATCGTTCATCGACAAGACGTCGACCGCCTCCGGAAAGTTTCAACAAACCCGGGGAGAATGCCGAACCGAGTTGCCCGGATTGCCTGCGCCGACGTGAGCCCAACGGCCGGGCTTGGCGGGTGTTGGGTTTGGTGAACGGGCGCATCCGTCAATGGGCGGACGGACGCATACCTAGGCGACCTCCTTTAGGTCGCCCGGCCGTTGGGCTCACGTCGACGCAGGCAGCGCAAGAAACTCACCCGTCCGTTGCGCGGAAGCCGCGTCCGCCGCCTTGAAGCAGGCCGCGATCGACTTCGAAGCGCATGCGGTCGAACCACCAACGCGCCTGCTGGCTCCGCCGGCGCGCGCGCCGACCTGCCGGGGTGAGCGGAACATTCGGAAACCGGATCTCCATTTGTTGTGTCGCAGTCATGTTCATCATCTTGTTTCGTGTTGTTGCCATGACCTTGGCAGACGCGGTGGGACAAAAGGTGTCCAAGCGCTCGACTCGCGCAAGAAAGTTGAAAAAACTTTTCAACCCCGCCTCCCGGCGTTTCCCTGTGGCATGCGAAACAACCCCTGCGTCTTGTCCGGCGCCTTGGCGCTCATGCTTTTCTCCGGCGGCGGGCAGGCCGTTGAATACACCCTGCTCGAACGCGCCGTCCACCTCGGCGTGCAGGGCTTCCCGGAATGGAAACACTTCGAGGACTCCGCGCCCCACGGCCGACAACTCGACCTGAAGTTCAAAGGCCAACCAAACCCGGACGAAGCGACGCTCTTCATCCGGCAGCAGGACGTGAAGTATCCCTGGTCAGTAAAACTGAACGGCAAGTCAATCGGCGCCCTCGACAACATGGAGGTTGAACTGGTGACGCCGTTCAGAATCCCGCCCGGTCTTCTGCGCGACGGCGAGAACCTGCTTTCGATCGTGCCGCCCAAGTCGACAGACGACATTCTGGTCGGGGAGATCATCCTGGATTCACAACCGCTGAGGAGATCCCTGAACCGCTGTTCCGTTTCCGTCGTCGTGACCGAAGCGCTCAATGCCGAGCATCGGCCTGTCCCCTGCCGCATCACCATTGCGGACGAACGCGGCGCGCTGGTTCCTGTTCACACGAACCCCGACTCGACCCTGCCGACCGGCCGCGGCGTCATAGAAACCAAGCCCGGACAGCGTCTTGCCGTCCGCACCGGCGTTGTCTACACACCGGACGGCTCAGCGAACTTCGGCCTGCGCCCCGGCAAATACACCATCTATGCCAGTCGTGGATTCGAATATTCCGCTGCCACCAATCACGTGGATCTCACCGCCGGAGACTCGTTGGACCTGAAGCTGGAGATCCGCCGCGAGGTTCCGACCGAAGGCTGGGTCGCAGCCGATTGCCACATTCACAACCTCACCTACAGCGGCCATGGCGACGCCACCATCGACGAGGGCATGGTCACCATCGCGGGCGAAGGCATCGAGTTCGCCGTCGCCACGGATCACAACCATCACACCGACTATCGCGAGACGGTCCGGAAGTTGGCTTTGAGCGATCGGTTCACCTCGGTCGTCGGCAACGAGGTCACCACCAAGACCGGCCACTTCAACGCCTTCCCCATCGCTTCCGGAAGTTCGCTTCCGGACCACAAACTCACGGACTGGACCGCGCTGCTGAAATCCATTCGCGAACGGACCCGGTCCAAGGTCATTGTCCTGAACCACCCGCGCAATGTGCACAGCGGTTTTTCGCCCGTGGATCCGCAACACTTTCGCCAGGCGACGGGCGAGAATCTCCGCGGCGCGCCCTTTGGATTTGAAGCCATGGAGATCGTCACCTCCGCCGCGCTTCAGTCCGACTACATGGATCCGATCCGGGACTGGTTCGGCCTGCTGAACTTTGGACTTCGCATCACCGGCGTCGGTTCCAGCGACACCCACTACGTGAGTCGCATGATACTCGGCCAGGGCCGCAGCTACGTGCGCGCCGATGACCGCGATCCGGCGGACCTGAGCATCGAGCAGTTGGTCGAGGGATACCGCGACGGACGCGTCTCCGTCAGCATGGGCCTGTTCGTCGACGCCCGGGTCGGCGCGCGTCCATCCGATCCGAACACCAACTTCGGAATGGGCGATCTGGCCACGGGCCTGGGTCCGGACGCCCACTTCACCGTCACTGCCACAGGCCCCTCCTGGATTCAACCCACCCGGGACTCGCCTGCCAAGATCCAGATCTTCATGAATGGATTTTCCGAGTTGAGCTATTCCATCCTTCCCGGAAACCCGACTGACCTGACCAAGGGCTCCGCAGGCTTCGTGCTCCGGGACTTGAAGGAAGCACCGAAGCACGACTACTGGATCGTCGCCGTCGTCACCGCCCCGGGCGTCACCGCGCCGTTTTGGGCCATACCCCGTCCTTATCAACCGAGTTCTAGAACGTGGACTCCAAAGGTCATCGGCGTCGCCAATCCCATTTACATCGACGGCGACGGCGACGGCAAATACACGTCGCCGCGAGACTACGCGAAAAAGCTCTACCGCAAGCACAAGGACGACCTGCGCGCTTTGTTCAAGGAACTGAGGGACTACGACCAGGCCGTCGCCATCCAGGCCGCCAGCCTGCTTCAGGCGAATGACGTCGATTTGGATTCGTCCGTGATCAAACGCCTCCTCAGCCGGGCGAGCCCCACGATCCGGCGAGGCTTCTCGACCTTCCTCGAAGCGATCAACTGATCCCGGACTCAAGATCGCGCGGACCAGGTCTTCAACATCCAGCCGAGGCCTCCGATCAGCAGGGCCGCCACCGCCCAGACCGCCGCATTCGGCTGACCTGGCAGCAAGAACAGCGCTCCGGCCCCGATCCACGGCCCCACGCAATTGCCCGCGCCGATCGCCGCCTCATGGACGCCGCCCTGCTCCCCGTGGTTGTCGCCCACGTGCATCGAGTAGTAGAGCGAAGAGTAATAGATAATCCCGATGGAAAGCCCGAAGACGACCTGCGCCGCCACCAGAATCCACAACCACGGCGCCGTCAGAATCACCACGAAGGCCGATGTCATCGCCGCGATCGCGCCAACCAACCAGCCCAACCGGTAATGCCACCCATCCCACATCCAGCAGACAACGAAGCCGGCGAAGCGTGAGAACATCCAGACCGAGATGAAGAATCCGGCTGCAGTCTTTGTGAGTTCAAACTGCTGAGCCAGTTCCGGAATCGATGGCCCGACGGTGTTGGTTGCGACAAAGGCGAAGGGGTTGGCGATCCAGGCCATCTTCAGGAAGACCCCCGCGAATGGGACGTCCGCCTCATCGTGCAACAGGACCTCATCCTCCTCAGACTGCCGGCGCGCGCCGCTGTGCGCCCGGCCGAAATCACGGCTTTCCACACGCCGCAGCCACAACGCGAGCAGCAATTGGACAAAATGCACCCCGGCTGGAATCAGGAACATGGCTTCGAACCCGAGCCGATCCACGATCGCCCCCCCCAGAAAGAAGCCCAAAGCCGCCATGCCGGACCAGACGAGATTGTAGATTCCGACCATCTTCTGCACCCGATGCTTCGGCTCGCCCTGCACGGCAAGCGATTCCAGCGGAGCCCAGACAAATGCCATGCCCGCAACGCCGATCGTGTGAATCAGGATCTGCCCCCACAACGAATGCACCATCAAACCGCAGGGAAACACTGCCACCATGAGCGCCAGGGAAACGGTGATGGTGTTCAGATAGCCGAACCTGGGCGCGACCCTTCCACCTACGGCCGAGAACACCATGTAGACAAATCCGCCGAACCCGCCGAACAAAAGATTCTCCATGTCGCCAAACCCAAAGCGATCCCGCATCAGGAAGAAGATGTACATGAAGTAGACCGCCAGAGGGATGGCATTGAGCCCCTCCAGCGTGAACACCCCGATCTTGAAAGCCCGCGATGGCATGAAGCGGCGGATTGAACAGGAGTCTCCCCGGAAAACAGAGAACAGAATCTCCCCAGGTGAACTTTCCTTCCCCGTCCTTGGCGCAGCCGTCCGTGCTGCGGGTTCAGGTTAAGTTCCGCCGCCGGACCAACTCGCGCCAAACCCCGTCAAACCCGCCCGCTCATCAATGTGCTGACAAGTGAATAGAGACAAAGGAATGGTTTGAATTCCTTTCTCTCCAATCCCATGTCTTGGCAGTCTGGGGCGCGAACCCCTCCCCCATCTCGTCAGGGGCGACATCGTATCCTTGTTGACCGTTCGTCTTCCGGTCCCCCTAAGTCCCCCAATTAGACCCCGGTCCGTCCCACCGTCTACGCATCTCCCCAATCGCCCTTGATCTCCTCGATCGCCTTCAGGCAATACCACTTCACCGCGCCGGACATCGGCGGATCGAGCTCCTCCAGTTCCTCCTTCGAGCACCAACGAATGTCGTGGTGCTCTTCATCGGCCAACGTCATCTCACCTTCCTTCGGTCGAGCCCAGTAGATCATCCCGATGTGTTCGTGCGTGTCGCTGATGCGGTGAATGTCCAGAAAGCGCGCCGCGATCAGGGCCCGCGTGCCCGGCTCCGTGGTTGGGTGACGTTCCCCGATCAACTCCACCTTGAAGCCGCTCTCCTCCCGGGCCTCGCGCAAGGCCGCCTGTTCGGGATCCTCATCCAATTCGATGTGCCCGCCAAGGGGCAGCCACTTGTCGAGCTTTCGGTGATGGATGATCAGGACCTTCCCGTCCCGGACGACAAAAATCGCCACGGTGAAATCGATGGCTTCGTGAATGTGAGGCATGCCGCATGCTAAAGCCGAAATCGGTTTCTCGAAATCCGAAATACTGGACTCCGCCGCGAACTCCGAAAGCGCCTCCAACTTGGAGCCGGGAGGCACATTTGTCTCGCTTGCAACAATGCCCCTGCAAAATTGCAGCCGATGCACAGGGACAGGGCCAATTCTTCTTCAACGCCTGTCGCGGTCGGACTACTCTGCCCTCTCCTCTGTGACACCGTTTCGATCGCGGCGCCTGAAGCTTCCGCCACGGAATCCGAGGCCCCGAACATCCGCTCAGCCAAGGATTTCGAAACGTGGCTGAAAGACACATCCTGGCAGAGCGCCGATGGCAAACGCTCCCGGGATCTCGACGACGCGAGAGTTCTTCTCAGTGAGTCGGGAAGAAAACGACGCTACCACGCGCTGGACGCACGGACCGTTCATGTCAATCCGAGGGACGCCCCCGACACGGGGCAGATTTGTGATTATTCCAGAATCTGTTAAGCTTCGCCGGACATGCGAATCTTGCTCTGCAGCATCCACGGACTCTTCCGCGGCGGCGCGCTTGAAATTGGACGCGACGCCGACAACGGCGGCCAGATCATCTACGTGATGGAACTCGCCCGCACCCTCAGCCAACGGCCCGAAGTCGATCACGTTCATCTGCTCACCCGGCTCATCGATGATCCCGCCCTTTCTGACGACTACGCCCAGCGCATCGAGAAGGTGAACGACAAGTTCGACATCCGCCGCGTCTCCTGCGGCGGGAAGCGCTACCTGATGAAGGAGTCGATCTGGCAACACCTGGACGAGTTTGTCACGAACGCGCTCACCCACATCAAGTCCGAGAACATCTTTCCCGACTGGATGCATTCCCACTACGGCGACGCCGCCTATGTCACGGCGGAATTATCCGCCTACCTGCATGTCCCCTTCGTCCATACCGCCCACTCGTTGGGCAAACCCAAGCTTGCCAAGGTCCTGGATTCCGGCATGGAGGAGGAGGAGGCCTACGACCGCTACCAGTTCGAAGCCCGCTTCGAAGCCGAAAACCGGGCGCTCGCCGACGCCGAATTCATCTGCACCTCCACCTCCATGGAGATCGGCCAGTTCTCCGGCTACGAGCACTTCGACAAATCGGAATTCCACGTCATCCCCCCGGGCATCGACTACCGCCGGTTTTTTCCCTACTACGAGGACAAGGCCGAGCAGCCTGACGCGTCGCACGAACTCAAGCAGGCCAAGCACATGGCCAAGGAGCGGATGGATCGCTTTCTCGCCGATCCCGGCAAGCCGCTGATCCTCGCCATCTGTCGCCCCGACCGGAAAAAGAACATCACCGGCCTTATCGAAGCTTTTGGAACCGACCCGCAGATCCAGGCCATGGCCAACCTGGCCATCTTCGCCGGCATCCGCGGCGACATCGCCAACATGCCCAACGAGGCCAAGGAGGTTCTCACCGAGATCCTCCTGCTCATGGACAAGCACAACCTCTACGGAAAACTCGCCATCCCAAAACAGCACGACTCCGAGTGGGAGGTCCCGGAAATCTATCGACTCTGCGCCAGGCAAAAGGGCGTCTTCGTCAACATCGCCCACCACGAACCCTTCGGCCTCACCATCCTGGAGGCCTCCGCCTGCGGACTGCCCATCGTCGCCACCAACAACGGCGGCCCCAACGAGATCATCCCCAAGTGCGAAAACGGCATCCTCGTCGGGCCTTCCGACACCCCCGCCATCCAGGCCGCCCTGCGCGAACTGCTCGCCGACGAGGACCGCTGGAACGAACGCTCCCTCACCGGCGTCCGCAAGGTTGATGAACACTACAGTTGGGAGTCCCACGTCGACCATTACCTCAAGCTCGTCAAGGCCAACCGTGACGACTCCGAGGGCTGGGGCATCAAGAACATCGCCAAGCTCCCCACCGTTCAAAAGCGGCTGCGCACCGCAAACAAGATGATCGTCTCCGACATCGACGGCACCCTCGTCAGTGAAACGGGCGATTATTCCGGACTCGAGGAACTCAAGGAACTCATCGCCGCCCGGGACAACAGTTTCATCTTCGGCATCGCCACCGGACGCTCACTGGACTTGACCCGGGAAGTCATCGAGAAACACGCCCTTCCCCAGCCCGACCTGGCCATCGCCTCCGTCGGCTCCTACGTCTACTACGGTCTCGACCACAACCTCCGCGACAAAGGCTGGGAACAACATCTCGCCTTCCGCTGGGACAGGAACAGGATCTTCGAGACCATCGCCCGGATCCCCGGTCTCGAACCGCAGGAGGACGCCGCACAGAACCCCTTCAAAATCTCGTTCTTCACGGACAAATCCTTCTCCATCGACGGGTTCCACGCCGCCCTCGGGCCGCTGCTGCGCCGCGTCAATGTCATCTTCTCCCGGAACCGTTTCCTGGACATCCTGCCCAAGCGCGCCTCCAAGGGAAGGGCCATCCGCTACCTCTGCCAGAAGTGGTCCGTGCCGCTGCGCAACGTGATCGTCTGTGGCGATTCCGGCAACGACCTCGACATGTTCACCGGCTCCGCCCGCGGCATCGTGGTTGGCAACCACGCCCCCGAACTCGAACCGCTGCGCGGCATGCGGCGCGTCCATTTCTCAACTCAACCCAGCGCCGGCGGCGTGCTCGACGGCCTGCGTCACTTCAAATTCTTCTGATCCTCCGCCATGTATTCCAACCGGGGCTTCCGCGAATCCGAAATCGGCGACATCGACGTCATCCGCGTCGGCGATGAATACCATCTCTTCCATCTCATCCTCCCCAACCACGACTATATCGCCCACGCGGTCTCCCAGGATTGCATCAACTGGAAACGCGTCAAAAGCGCCCTCTGGGTCGGCGATCCCGGCGATTGGGACGACGACATGCTCTGGACGATGCACGTCATACCCAACGCGACCGGCGACGGCTACGAGATGCACTACACCGGCCTCAGCCAGAAGGAAAAAGGGCATGTGCAACGCGTCGGCAAGGCCGTGTCGAAGGACCTTTTCGAATGGGAGAAGGCTTCAACGGCGCCCTATCCCATCTCTCCCGCCGGCCCCTACTACGAAACCAAGCACGACAACCCCCGCCTCTGGGTCAGCTTCCGCGACCCCTTCTTCGTCCGCGACCAGCAACGCGAGTTCCTGCTGGTCTGCGCCCGCGTCAATCGCGGCGCCGTCTCCCGGAGAGGCTGCGTCGGCGTGGTCGAAATCGATGGGCGGGAGGCCCGCATGGAAAAGCCGCTCTTCACTCCCTTCGTCTACGACGACGTCGAGTGCCCCTGCCTCGTCAAACTGGAGAAACGTTGGTACCTGATCGGCTCCATCCGGGAGGACGTGAAGGTCCATTATTGGTACGCCGACGAGATGTTCGGCGAATACCACGCCTTCCATGACAATGTCCTGATGCCCCAGGGCAACTACGCCGCACGCGTCAGCCGCGACGGCGAGCGCCAGGTGGTTCACGCCTTCTATATCGCCGATCACGACACCCCCAACGAACGGCGCTACCTTCCTCCTCCCAAGGAAATTCGCGTCTCCGAGAACGGTCGTCTCGAACTGGTCAGCTATCACCGCTGGAATGAGAAGATCGTGGAAACGGTCGAGCAGGATCATTTCCCCCCGGTCGCCGCTGTTTTCCGCAACCCCACCGCATCATCCCACCCCTTTTCCGCCGTCACTGGCCTCCGCCTCTCCAGCGCCAGCGGCTATGAGCTGTTCAGTTTCCGTTTCGACGCAGCCCAGTTCATCTGGCGGGGCGTCATCAAGGTCATCGGCCGCGGCAAATGCGGCCTGTTCTTCAACGGCGACGAACACGGCAACGGCTATTACATCTCGCTCGACATCGTCCAGGGCTACGTCCAAATCCGCGCCTGGGGCTGCGATCCCGAGAACATCATGAAGGACTACGTCTTCGACAACCTTCAGACCAACATCTTCACCCCCAACGATACCCTCACCCACGAATTCCGCCTCATCCGCTACGGACACTACATCGAGTTCTCCATCGACGGCGTCGTCCAGTTGGCCCTCGTCGACGGACGCCACGAGGGCTCCCATTTCGGCGCCTACTGCGAAAGCTCCGAAATCTCCCTCTCCGGTTGCCGCCTCGACCGCCTCGCAGAAATCCCCGACGACGAGGCCGAGGAACTCAGCTGCCTCGTCCCCGACGCCGAACCGCACCTGCCCGACCCGTTGGCGGAGGGCTGAATCACCTCCCGGCAAACTTCAGCCGATGGGCCCGCGCGATCTGCTCCGTCCATTCCTCCAAAATCCCGGCCCGCCCGGCAAACTCCCGCCAACGACCCACCGCCGCCACCGTCTCGGCCACGATGGTCTTCGCGCGCCCGCGCTTCATCGACGCCGCCTTTCCGCAGGCTTCGAAATCCGCGAGCGTGAAACCGTCGCGCTTCCCGTTCATGCTCATCTGATGCGTCGCCGTCCACGATCCTGATGGATTGAAGCTGTAGGTCACGTCGAAGGCTGGCGCCAACGACCATCCCCCCCGCCGAACCAACGCCCTCACGCCCCTCCGCCCTCACGCCCCTCCGGCTTCCTCGCCTCGCGCCTCGCCCGGGGTGAAAAGCGGTCGACTAGACGGCGCTCCAGGACGCTATCGCGCGGAACAAGACGCTGCCCGCCCATCATTTGCCAGTCGCCAGCGAAACCGGATGCGCCAAGGAACTCGCGGCAGCGTCCTGGAGTGCGGCGTCGCACGCCGCTTTGTTGCGCGCGGTGCATCCCCCGCCGAACCAACGCCACCACGCCACCACGCCGGACATGATTAAAACTGGGATGAGTTCAGCCGGGAACAGAAACTCCTTGGCCGGATAAGAAATCGCGTCGGAGGTCGAAGTTCCAACTCACAAGCTCCAAATCTCAAAGAAGCTCCAAGTTCCAAATCTCAAAAGCGGTCGCCGGGCTTGATCGCTGACGTTCCAGCAAGGCTCGTGGTCGCCCTTTGCTGAAGTTTGGAGCTTGGGATTTCGTTCCCGCAACCAGCTCGCGACATTGGGGCAGAAGCCTCCCCTCCTCATCCCAGTTTCAACCGCGCCCCCTCACGCCCCCCCGGCTTCCCCGCCCTCGCGCCTCGCCCCGGGGTGAAAAGCGGTCTGCGAGACCGCACTCCAGGACGCTATCGCGCGGACCGGAACGCAACCCGCTGACCGTTCGCCGGTTGCCCACAAGACCGGATGCGCCAAGGAGGTCGCAGCAGCGTCCTGAAGAGCCGTGTCGCACGCCGCTTTGTTGCGCGCTGGAGAAGCCACGGTCTACCAATCTTCTGCGACGTCAAAATCGTCATCCACACCGAGCCTGTCCGTCTTGAACCTGTAGATCGATTTCACCATCGCGCCCGAAGCCGTCCTTTCGAACCAACCGGCCGAACACCATGGATACTGGCTGGCAACCATCACCAATCCGTGCCGGACCGCATTCTGATGCACGTAATTCAGGCGGGCCAGATAGGATCGCTGTCGGGTCAATCTCGTCTCGCGGAAATTGTGCCAAACCTGTAGCGAGTCCTTGGCCTC
>CAZFLK010000074.1:16091-24836 GCA_964519245.1 uncultured Verrucomicrobiota bacterium | reverse complement strand
GTTTGCGAAGGATCAGTTGGCCCTGTTCCTGCGCGAATGGTACATGCATCCCAACGGCCAGATCCCCGCCTATGAGTTCGCGTTCGAGGACGTCAATCCGCCGGTGCATGCCTGGGCCGTATGGCGCGTTTACCAGATTGGCAATGCGGATGGAACTCGCGATCGCTCATTCCTCGAAAGCGCCTTCCAGAAGCTGCTGCTCAATTTTACCTGGTGGGTGAATCGGAAAGATTCCCAGGGAAACAATCTCTTCTCGGGCGGTTTCCTCGGCTTGGACAATATCGGGGTCTTCGATCGATCCAAACCCCTGCCGACCGGCGGGGAATTGCAGCAGGCGGATGGAACGGCGTGGATGGCGTTCTATTGCGTGACCATGCTCTCCATGGCCTTGGAACTTGCCCGGGACGGAGACGACGTCAACGAGGCCTATGAGGACATGGCTTCCAAGTTCTTTGAGCACTTCGTGCAGATTGTGGACGCCATGAATCGTGTCGGCGGCGAAGGCTTGTGGGACGAGGAGGACGGCTTCTATTACGATCAGCTGTTGACCGACGATTGCGTCCTGCACTTGAAGACGCGCTCGCTGGTCGGGTTGTTGCCGCTGATCGCGGTCGAGACATTGGATGAGGCGCGCATCCGGTCATTGCCCGGGTTCTACAAGCGCTTGCAGTGGTTTCTGCGGAATCAGCCGGAGTTGACGCGGCATATTTCGGAGGTTGACGCCACGGGGTGTCGGCGGTTGCTGGCGATCGCGACGGGGGATCGGCTCACCCGGACGTTGGAGCGTCTGTTTGCTGAGCAGGAGTTCCTGGGGCCGCATGGGATTCGATCCCTCTCCAAGCATCACCTGGAGCATCCGTATGTCTTTCGTGCGGGAGGACAGGAGCATCGGGTGGACTACGTGCCGGGCGAATCGAACACCCACCTTTTCGGCGGCAACTCGAATTGGCGCGGACCGGTCTGGTTTCCGGTGAACTACCTGTTGATCGAGGCCCTGGAAAAGTATCACCAATTCTATGGGGGGGATCTGACGGTGGAGTATCCGACCGGGTCCGGGGCGCGGGTCGACCTGGCGACTGCGGCCGGGGAGCTCAAGCGTCGGTTGGCCGCCATCTTCCTGCCGGATGCGAACGGCCGCCGGCCATGTTTCGGCGACGATGTGCGATTCGCCAAAGATCCGCATTGGAAGGATTTGTTGCAGTTTCATGAGTATTTCCACGGCGACCATGGCAAGGGCCTGGGGGCCAGCCACCAGACCGGATGGACAGCGCTCGTGGTGCGGATGCTGACCTGAGTTCCCGCGTGCGGGGCGGTTTGTCTTTTCTGACGCGGCCCGGGTCCGCATGATGCCGTGGTGAGCCAAGCGTTTGATCCGCAACCCGTCGCGCTGACGGGCGCCCATGTGCGGTTGGAGCCGCTGGAGCGTCGACATGCCTCGGAGTTGCTGGAAGCGGGCAAGGACGCAGGAGTCTGGCGTTACCTGCCGTGCGCTCCCCCGACCAAACTCAGTGACGTCGAAGCCTATATTGACGAGGCGCTGGAGGTTGCGGCGAGCGGCCTTCAGGTTCCCTTTGCGATCATCCTGTTGGATTCGGGACAGGCGATCGGTTCGACGCGTTATCTGGATATCCTCAGGAACGACGGAGGTCTGGAGATCGGATGGCCCTGGATCGGCAAGCTTTGGCAGCGCACCGCCGTCAACACGGAGTGCAAGTTCCTGCTGCTGCGGCATGCCTTCGATGACTTGGGCGCGGCGCGCGTCCAGTTGAAGACTGACGGGCGAAACGAACAGTCGCAAAAGGCGATTGCGCGAATCGGGGCCCGGCGCGAGGGCGTCCTGCGGAGGAATCGTCGCCTCTGGGACGGCTATGTCCGCGACACCGTGGTGTTCAGCATCCTTGATTCCGAGTGGCCCGCGGTGAAGTCGGGCTTGGAGGCCCGCTTGCGGGGCTGATGGGGAAAGGGCTGGGGCGCTATTCTACGCCGCGACTACTCCTTCTCAACCGGAAGTCCGCCTTGCCACACCCAGTCCTTTTCGCCTTCGCCCTCGCCGCCGTCGTCGGTCAGGTTCCAACCGACGGAATAGAGTTGGTATTCGCTGGGGCCGGTCAGTCGGTAGATGGGCGGTTTGCCGGTGACCGTGTCGTTGGGGATCTGGTCAATGAACTTCGGCGACAGGTCTTCGAGGTTTTCCGGGAAGATGTCGTGTTCCAGCCGGAATGCTTCCAGCGCGCAGGCGATGCGCGCCATCCGGATCCTCATTTGAATCCTGGCCGAGGTCTGAACCGCTTTGGACAGGCTGGGCACGGCCAGTTTCGCGATGAAGGTGTTGACGGAGAAGGATTGGAACTTCGTCTGGAGCGTCGCGTCATGACGGTCGATCTCCTTGGGGTCGATGGAGCCCTGCTCCAAGTCGATTCCTGACATCAGGTCCAGGACCGTCTCGCCATAGACGATCAGATTCCGATGGAAGATGCCCTCCGGGAGGTAAACCAGGGCGCCGGCATCCTGAGCGAAGGCCTGGGGAGAGGCATTCAGAATCATGCTGGTGACCCCGGGAATCTCGCCTTTCTTCAACGAAAAGACCAGGCTCGCCGGGAGATCGAAGAACTCCAGTTGTTGTTGCAACTCCGAACAGGCCTGCACGCTGAGCGCGCCCTCTTGAATCCCTTCCTCAATGACGCTCACCATCAGACCCGCGATGGCCGTCTCAACCATGGCCTGGACCAGCGAGGTGGGGCGCCCCTCGGACATCAGCGCCAGGCGGCGCATGACGTTCAGGTCCTCCAGGGCCGCCTTGGTGTCGCCCACCGCGAGATTCGCGCGGGCGCGCAGGCCGAAAGTCTGGGCCAGTCGCCGGACGCTGACGAAATCGGGAATGCCGCCGTTCTCCCAGTCCCCGTACTGCAGGTCCGGCCGGGAGCGAGGCCGGTCGCACGCGGCATAGATCTGCGCCAGCAGGTTGGTCTGTGAACGATAGTGGTCCAGGATGAAGCGAGCCGGGGTCGCCGGCCGTCCCTCGATCGCCAGATCCTCCGCGTCGGGCAGGCCCTCGCCCTCCAGTTCCCAGGACTGCAGCGAGGCGAGCGTCAGCGGCATGGTCGGTTCAAAAGGCGTCGGCGGGGCCAGCAGCGACTCAGCGCGGGAAGTCAACGAAATCGCCTTGATGACGATGGATTCCAAGGTCGGCTCCTTGAAGGTGTTCTCTGCGTCCGGCACGGGCGGCGGCGCGTAGGAGCCCGCCTCCAACTCAACCCCTTGGCTGCGCATGGCGACCAGGTGCTTCTGCCAGGCCTGCAGGCCGCTCAGGTCGACCCAGAACCAGGCGATGACCAGTGTCAGGGTCAGACCTGCGATCCAAAGAAAAAACTTCAGGCCGCCATGCATCTTCTCCGGTTTGAGAATCTTGTCGAGTTCGGGGTTGGACATCGTTCGAGGTGAAACAGCGTTGCAAAGTCGAGGCGCTATGAGGCGGCCGGATCGCGGCGCGCGCAAACCATTTTTTCAAAAAACAACCCGCGGTTGAAGTTGTTTCGCCGGGAGGCCTTCAAAACTGTTTTCCTCGGGGGCGACTCCTGCCAGACTGCGCTCCCATGAAAACAGCCTCACTGAAAATCTCGGCCGTCCTCCTTGGCATTGTCGGATCGCTCGCCGTCGCGTCGGCGGAGCTTCCCAAGTTTGCCCCCGGAGTGAAGGTCGACAAGTTCATCGAGGTCCCTTCCGGGACGAAGCCCGCCCGCGTCCGGGATGAGATTCCTCCGGGGATCGTCGCGCAGACCGGCGTGGTGTTTGGAAAGGGCGGCGACAAAGCGTTGCAGCTCGATCTCTATGCCCCGGCCGCCCCGGGAGGAGGGCCGTTTCCGGGCGTGATCGTCATCCATGGCGGCGGCTGGGCAAACGGCAATCGACAGTCGTTTCGCGCCATGGCGCAACGACTGGCGACGCAGGGCTTCGTTGCGGCGACCATCGATTATCGGCTCTCCGGCGAGGCTCAGTTTCCGGCGGCGGTTGAGGATTGCAAGGCGGCGGTCCGCTGGATGCGCGCCAACGCGACGAGGCTCCGGGTCGATCCGGGGCGGATCGGGGCGGTGGGAGGCTCGGCCGGGGGGCATCTGGCGGCCATGGTCGCGCTGACCGGAGACGCGGAGCTCTTTGAAGGCGGGGGCGGGCATCCGGACGCCTCCAGCGCGTTGCAGGCCGCGGTCATCATGGGCTCCGGCGTCGATCAGGTCACCCGGGCGTTGGAGGCAAAGAGACCGATCCGCAATCAGTTCGTCTTCTTTGGCGGCCCGTATGAAAAGCGGAAGGAGACCTACCGGCAGGGTTCGCCGATCACCCACATATCCAAGGGCGATCCGCCGATCCTGATCATCGAGGGACAAAAGGACTCCCCCGGAGAACGCTATCCCGAGTTCCGCCGGAAGCTCGATCAAGCCGGAGTTTCACATCGCCTCGTGATCGTCCAGGGCGGGAGACACGGCTGCTGGAACAGTCACCCCTGGTTCGTCCCGATGGCCGACGAAATCGCGGCCTTCCTCCGCGAGAAACTCGTTGCAACGAAAAGCTGAGTGATGCGGCCGATCTGAAAAAATGGCGCCCCCGGGAAGAATCGAACTTCCGACACGCGGTTTAGGAAACCACTGCTCTATCCACTGAGCTACGAGGGCGTGGCGTCGAGGGCGTGACATTGGATCAAGTCGCGCCGGAAATCAATGGTCGGGAATGTCGGAGTTGGAGAAGGCGCGGGGAGTCGAGTTCTCTGGTTCTGTTTGCCATTTCAACAGCCGCGGCAACCCAGGACGATCAATCTTCCGGGACGAGGATGATTGAAGACTGTTTCTGACCCAGTCAGAAGGTCCTGCGACGAGTTTGGTTGAAGGACGCTTCCTGCTTTCCGGGACTGACCCTTTCTTGCTCCACAATACTGTTGCTTCGAGAGATGATCAGGAATAGCGTGCCGTTCATGGACGTTGGGAAGATTGGGGAGGAACTCAACAATTGAAGGAACTCAACAATTTTCTCAAGGGAGTGATCTTGGTCGCGCCCGTCGCTCTCGCCGCTTTCTACTTCTTGTACTATAAGTGGAATCTGTCGCTCGATTGGACGGCTTCGATCGCCATACTGGGAATTGGCATCTATGTTGTCGTCGGATTATTCAACAGGAGAAGACACTCCAAGGGTCTTGAGCAGGTTGCACAAGATCTCAGACTCCGTTTCTTCCCCGAAGGCGATCCTGCGATGGCTGAGCGCTATGTGCGGACGAGTGACTCGAAGTATCTCAACATGATGCATGGCGAGATTGACGGAATCGAGATCGTTTTCTGTGAGAAGAGACATTTCATAGACACAGGCTGGACGTCAGGAGATCGGCACGGTCCCCCAATTTTTAAGAAAGTGACGTCCGCCATTATCGACCTTCCTGCGCATTCATTGGATCTGCCGAAATTCCACCTGAGATTGAGGCATTGGGTGCCTAGGTTCTTGTGCGGGACGTTAAATATCGCATTCAGCACCGCGGACATCGTTTTCCCTTCGCACCCAAAGTTCTCCAAAACGTATGCGCTTAATTGGGGAACAGGATCGGGAAATGAGTATGAGGTTAACTGGGGAACAGATTCGGAAAATGAGGATGAGGAGTCGATTCGCTCATTTTTTGGGAAGGAGTTGCTCGACTTCATTGAGAATTGGAAAAGAGTCGAAGTCCTCAATGGAGAGGTTTATGGCCTGCGCTTTTATCTGCACGGGATGGAATTAATGGCGGAAGGGGACCGTCTGCGCCTCCTGCTGCGCGAGAACGCTCGGATCAATCCAAGGGATGTAGAACGTTGCATGATGAAGGGCATTAAGCTCTTCAAACTGCTGCGTGACAGGAACGCTGCCGGAGGATGATTTGATGTAGGCCGGATGCAGGCGCATAGGCTCCAATACAACCCTCTTACCAAGGCCGAGATCGACAAGCTTCAAAAAGCGTTGCCGAATTGCGAATTTGGTCACACCGCCACGAAATGAAAAAGGCCGAAGTCTTGTTGCTGGAATCGTGACTTCCTGCTTCGGGCTCTGTTCTCCGATATGGGCGTCAAAACAATTCAGCAATTGGGAGTTGGCGATCGATGGGCCGGTGAACTCATCGCTGAAAAGTGTAACCCAAAAAATGTAACCCGGTTTTAAAATTTGGGATTTTTCAGGACGATTCAAGATGACGCCGAATTGGCGAAAGTCCCGGCGAATCAAGAAGTTGAGCGCTCGGGATGACTGGAGAGGATTTGGGAAATTTGGCCCTTTCGCCTTAGGAAACCACTGCTCTATCCACTGAGCTACGAGGGCTGCCGTCGGGGGAGAATCTGCCGGAAGAATCCGCGGCAATCAATCCCTCGATCAAGGGGAATATGCCAGTTGCGGCGGGATCGGGATTGGCTTAGAACGCGGCCGAGTAAACAGAGCGAATTCGACCAGCCAAGAATTTGGTTTCCCGGGCTCGGATCTTCAAACCCATGCGCCGCCGACTGTATTACATCGACAATCTACGCATCTTCGCGGTGGCGCTGGTGGTGTTGCACCACTTTGCGACGATCTACGGCGCGACGGGGGATTGGTATTATGTCGAAGGCGTTCCCGATCATGTTCTGCAGCAGTTTCTGCTGACATTGTTCACGGCAACGAACCAGTCGTTTTTCATGGGGCTCCTGTTCTTTGTCTCGGCCTACTTTGTCAGAAGTTCCCATGACCGAAAGGGGGGAGCGGTGTTTTTGAAGGATCGCCTCATCCGGCTGGGGATTCCGATGGTCGCCTTTTACTTTGTGTTGAGCCCGATTACGGGGTTCATCGCGTATCGAATGAGTTCCAACGATTCGCCGCCGCGCAGCTTCGGGGAATACATGATGGCGGGATGGGGGCGGGGGCTCGGACCCATGTGGTTTGTCGAAGTGTTGATCGTGTTCTCCTTGGTGTATGTGCTGCTCCGCAAATGGCGCGGAGCCGCTTCCGGTCCTGCCGTCCGGAAACCGGCGCCTTCGCTCGCGACGCTGATTTTTGTCATCGCGGCGTTGGGGATCACGACCGGATTGGTGAGAACGATGTTCTCCGTGAAAGACTGGCTTCTGGTGGCGCACCTGCAACTCGCTCATTTTCCCCAGTATGTCCTCGCGCTTTGGGCGGGGGTGGCGGCGTCCAAGCACCAATGGCTGGAAGCGCTGACGGCTCGCCTGGGGTGGCGATGGATGCTCTTTGCAATGGGAACCATTGTCATCGGTTTTCCGACTATCTTTATCCTGGGAGGCGCTGCCTCAGGGAACTTGGAGCCCTTTTTGGGCGGTTGGCATTGGCAGAGCTTTGTTTATGCGATGTACGAACAAATCGTCGGGGTGAGTCTGATCTTGGGATTCCTGGGCATCTTCAAAGGCCATTGCAACGTCACCGGCAAGTGGGTCAGCCGTCTTTCAGATGCTTCCTACACCGTGTATGTCTTCCATCCGATCATCATTCTGCTGGTCGCCTGGGCGGCGGCGCCATGGCAGGCCAATCTATTGCTCAAGTTCACCATGCTGTCTTTGCCCTGCCTGGTCATTACGTTCGCTCTGGGGTGGTTGATTCGGAGAATCCCTCTCGTTTCCAGGATTCTTTGATGCTCGATTTTTGGGGGGCGAGGCGAGCAGGAGGCATGTCCCCACAATCGACAATCATGTCTCAAGGCATGTGGAATGTGTGTGAACCTTGACCTCCTCACCCGAGCTTTGCCCAAAGGGTCCGTATGAGTGGCTGCCAATCGCCGGTTGGCGTCCGGCCGGCGTAGGCGTAGTTGGAGTAGATGCGGGTGAGTTGGCCGGCCTCGTGGGCGAGTTCGGGGATATAGGCTCCGAGGCGTCGGGCAAACTCGATCGGGGTCTGGTCCGGGGGGCGCTCGAGTTCGCGCTCCTTGGCCCAGGCCTGGAGCGCTTCGAAGGTGTAACGCACGAGTTCCTCGGGGGGCAGCGACTGCGCCGAACCCGAGGCGAAAGGATTCTGGAAGGCGGCGAAGGGGGGCAACTCAGGGGACTCCTCCGCTTCGGGCGCAGCAATGACCCGGGGCGGCTTCTTGCCGAAGAGCGCGAGAATGTTGGCCCAGAATTGGCGCAGCGCAGCCCGGATTTCCTTGCGATGTTTGTAGCCGAACCAGGCAGCGGCCGCGACGAGCGTCAGGTAGATCAACCCTTTCACCAAGGGCCCGACCCATTCGGCGGAGGCGGTTTCGCTTTCATCCGGCGCGGACTGTGGCTCGTCGGGGAGCGGTTGGGCCTCGCCGGTTTCTTCGGCCTGCGATTCGGCGTCGGCGTTCTGGGAATCGGGATTGTTTTCCGGGCCGGGCGGTTCCTGGGTATTCGAGGATTCGCCGGTCTGGGATGAGCCTCCTTGTTCGCCGGTCTGCCCGGGCGCGGCGCCGGCGTCGGGCGGGGCGGCAGGGTCTGCCATGCTCGGGGCCCCGGGTTCGTCCGGCGCATCCTGGGGGGAGCCCTGCATCTCCGAATTTTGGTCCATTTCCGCGCTGGGAGTCTCGCCGCCTTCCCCGGATTGGCCTTCCTTCTCCTCGCCTTCCTCGGAGCCGGAGCCGTTCTCGCCTTCGGGATCGTTGGCGTCGCCCTCGCCAATCTCGCGGCCCTCGTCGTCCTCGACGCCGTCGTCCTTGAGGAAGGCCCAATCGGAGGCTTCCTGTGCGGCGTCGCTGACCTTGTCCACAAGTTGGGGCAAGGACATGGAGGCGTCGGGGCGGGG
>CAZFLK010000074.1:0-16081 GCA_964519245.1 uncultured Verrucomicrobiota bacterium | reverse complement strand
GAGGCAGGCGAGGAGGGTGGCGATCATGATGCCGCCGCCGAGAGTGACCCAGGAGCCGGTGACGCCGAGGGGCATCTTGAGGTAGCGTTGGCGGAGGTAGCGGCGCAGTCCGAGGAAGCTGGCGCAGAGCAGCAGGCTGAGGGCGGAGGCGATGTAGACCAGCAGGAAGATGAAGGCGAGGCGACGTTCGCCGGCGGTGTCATCGAGTCCGAGCTGTCCGAAACCGAACACGGGTAGCGCGATCAGGGAGATCCAGACGATCCAGAGACCGGGTGAATGGGCCTTGCCTGCGCGTTCGGAGCGGTTGACGAAGATGCGTTTCCAAAGGGGGTTGCGATCCGGCTCCTCCGGTTCGTCCTCGATGGCGCGCCCGCGTTCATCGACGGTGGCGGTGTCGGGCGCATCCACGCCGGCTGCCTGGAGCAGGCCTTCGCCGGAGGCGTCCTCGTCGTCATCGATCAGGGTGACGTCCCAGGTCAGCTTGTGGGTGGCCCACCAGATCAAGGCCAGGAGGGCTATGGGAATCCAGACGAAGCCGAAGAACTTCATGATCCACATGCCGGTGGCGGCGGCGAGTCCGAAGGCGTAGATTCCGGCGTAGCTGGAGCCATTCTGAACGGCGATGCGGCCGACGAGGACGGAGCCGACCACGAACCAGAACATGACCCAGCGAAGGCGGGAGCCGATGCGGTTGTCGAGGCCTTCCCCGACGAAGGCTTCCAGCAGGAAGAAGACCAGGCTGCCCACCATGGCCATGATCAGCAGCGGCGCGACCAGGATGGCGACGTAGTCGGCGAAGGTCTTTCTGGGTTTGCGCTTGGCGGTGACCATGGGGTTGCTTTGTTCTACGTCAGCGACGCAGGGGATGCGTCATGCAGAGGCGGGGCGCGGGTCTTTGATCCGCAGCGACTTGGGAAATCTTCCGGGGCGGGAATGCCGGCGCGGGCAGCAGGCGGTTGAAAGTTGCAGCGGGTCACAGACCCGCGGTCCGTGGCACCGAGTTGTTCCATAGTCGGCGAAGGTCTTTCGGGGTTTGCGCTTGGCGGTGACCATGGGGTTGCGTTGTGCCACGTCAGCGACGCGTGAGATGCGTCATGCGGAGTCGGACCGCGGGTCTTTGACCCGCAGCGACTCAGGAAATCTTCCGGGGCGGGGATGCCGGCTCGGGCAGCGGGCGGTTGAAAGTTGCAGCGGGTCACAGACCCGCGTTTCGTGGCGTCGGACGTTGGGAAGCGTCTTCACGGCGTGGCGGTCACTTGGCGTCCTTCGCGGGTTCGGCGGTGGCGGCCTTGAGTTTCTTTTCCATGGCGCCGAGTTGTTCCGTGAGTTGGCGGAGCTGCTTTTGGAGATCGGTCACCTCCCCACGGAGCGTTCCGAGGCTGGCGGACGGTTTCTGTTCCGCCTGGAGTCGGGTGATGGCGTCGGCGGCGGCCTTGCCGACGGCGTCGTCGGGGTCCTCGCTGCGGAAGGATTCGAGCATGGCGATCGCCTGGGTGTCGCCGAGGGAGCCGAGGGCCTTGATGGCGGCGGTTTGGATCGATTGGATGGGGTGGTTCACGCGGGCGGCGACGAATTTTCGCACGACGGTCTTGTCCTGGTCGTTGCGGGCCAGGAAGGCGAGCGAGCCGAGGGCGGAGGCGAAACCGCCGTGAGTGAACGATCCCTCGTTGTCGAGGAGTTCCTTGAGCAGGGGGCCGACGAAGCCCGGGTCATCCTGGCTGCGCATGGCGGCGATGGCGGCGTCGGCGAGGCGGTTGCGATAGGAGTCGGTTCGGATCAATCTGGTCAGCAGGGCCTTGACGCCGGGTTTGGAATACTTGCCCAGCGCGCGGATGGCGTTGGTGCGGATGTCGGGATTCTTCTCGGCGACCACCACCTCGTCGACGGCGTCGTATGCGGCCTCATTATAGCTGCTGGCAATGGCTGAAACGACGGCCTGGCGCACGCGGGCGTCGGGTTGTTCAAGGGAGGCGATGAGCGCGGCGAGGGAGTCTTCGGAGTCCTGCGAGCCAAGGGCCTTGGCCGCCTCGTCGCGGACGCCATGGAAGGGGTCGTTGTTCAGGGTGTGCCGCAACAGTTCGACGGACTCCTTGGTTTTCTTCTTGGCGAGTTGTTGCACGGCGATGAGTCGGCCCATCATGTCGCTCTGGTCGGCGAGTTGGGCTTTCAGGAGCGGCGCAGGCAGGTTGAAATTGACCTTGGCGAGGAGGGTGTAGTCGGGGTCGAACCGCACGATGTCGGGGCGTTGTCTGAGTCGGACATAGAAATCCTCCCGCTGCTGGCTCACGGTGACCTTGTGGTCGTGGGTATGGTCGCCCGACTTGAAGCGCAGGGTGACCGGGAACTGGAAGAGCAGGACGGAATCGCTGGTTTTCTGGGTCTGCTGGATGGAAACCTTGGCGAGTTTGGAGGTTTCGTCCCAGCTGTAATTGAGGGTGAGTTCGGGGTGGTGCGCGTGGTAGACCCATTGATTGAAGAAGCGATCGAAGGAGCGGCCGGAGAGTTCCTCGATGACGGCGAGGAGGTTTTCGGTGACCACGGTCTGGTAGGCGTGGCGTTCGAGGTAGGTCTTGATGCACTTGCGGAACAGGTCCGGTCCGAGTTGCGAGCGGAGCATGTGCAGGATCCAGGCGCCCTTGGGGTAGGCGAGGTAGCCGTAGGTCCGGAATTGATCCTCGGGATCGTTGAACTTGCGCGAATGGATGGCGCGGGTGTCGTTCTTCCTGGAAAGGATCCCGCGGGCATTCCTGTACATGTCGTAGACCTGGGCGTCGCGGCCGTTCTTGTGTTCCTCGTAGAGGGATTCGTAAAAGGTGGCGAAGCCCTCGTTGAGCCAGAGGTGGCTCCAATCCTTGCAGGTGACGAGGTCGCCGAACCATTGGTGGGCCAGTTCGTGCGCGTCCAGGGCCATGGAGGAGCGGAGGTTCTCGGATTCCTCGGAGAACAGGGTGCGGGTGGTGAGCGTGGTGATGCTGGTGTTTTCCATGCCGCCCCACATGAAGCCATGGACGCAGACGTTGTAGTACTTGTCCCAAGGGTAGGGCACGCCGATCTCCTGCTCGAAGAACGCCATGATCTGCTTGGTGTCGCGGAAGGAGTTGGCCGCCTCGTCGAACTCACTGGGCGGGGTGTAGAAGGCGAGGGGAATGTCGTTGTGGCGTTGCTCCAACTTGTCGAAGTAACCCGCGATCAGCGAGACGAGGTAGTTCACATGGGGTTTGTCCTGTTTCCAATGGAAGGCGACCAGGCCGTCGGAGCCTTCGGCGGTCTGGCTGAGGAGTCGGCCGTTGGAAAGGACCGTCATGCCCCGCGGAACGCGGCAGATGATCTCCGTGGTGAACTTTTCGTTGGGGAAATCGTGGCTGGGGAACCAATGGCGGTGCATCAGCGGTTCGCCCTGCGTCCAGAGTTGGTCGTCGCCCTTGGGGTAGCCCATGGCTTCGGTCCGAAAGTAGAGGCCGTGCTTCGGTTCGGCGGTGTAGTCGATGGTCACCTGCGCCTTTTGATTGGGGCGGATGGGCTTCTTGAAGGTGATGACGATCTTGTCGAGGGCGATCTGCCAGGCCTGGATCTCGTGGGAGGATTTGACCGTGGCAACATTCAGGTCGACCGCGTCGAGGCGGAGTTCGCGCAGGGGGTTCGCAATGGGGGTGAAGTCGATTGTGGCGGTGGCGGCGATCGTGCGGTCCTGGAAGTCGGGTGTGACGTCGAGTTTGAGGTTCAACGTATCGACGAGGCGGTCGGGCGCGAAGTTCTGCTGGCCGGGGATGGGGTTGTTGAGAAAGTGGCGGTGGCCGTGGGCGCAGGTGAAGGAGCGGAGGGCCTCGTTGGCGGGGAGGGACGGGCCGCCCAGGAGGAGGGCGGCGGCGCAGGCGGCAATGGCGGCGTAGAATCGATTCATGGCGGGAAAATGTGTGTGGCGTTGAGGATCGTTGGTTTGGCCGGCGCGTCAACGACTTTCGCCGGGCGGCGTTGCAGGGAATCAGCCGGGCAGTTCCTGCAGAAGTTCCTGGTAGCGCGCCTTGATCTGATCCGGGCCGGTTGTCTCCAATTCCTGGAGGTAGTCTTCGAAGAGAGAGGCGAACAACTCGTAGGCCGCCTCGCCGTTGCCGTCGCTCTGGTCCAGCAGCAGGGAGGCCCAGTTCAGGGTTTCGGCCTTGACGCGATAGCGCAGGCAGACCCACCAGGTGAATGCGTCGAGGTCGGAGGTGTCGTCCGGACAGGCGTGGCCCATCTCGTAGCCGTGGATGAAGGTCTGGAGGAGTTCGATGGAATGTCCGCTGCGGCCGGGGCCGGCGAGGTAGAACCCCGGTTTCTGCAGGACCGCCCGGAGGACGTTTCTGAAGGTGTCGAGCGGTTCGCGGCCAACGGGGCCGGATTCGAAGACATCGTCTTTCATGGCGGCATTGTGCGCGGACCGGCGCGGGGAATCCATCGTGTTTTCCGATTGAGCGGCGCCGGTCGCCCCTCGTAGGCTGGTCGCCATGAGCATGGTTGAAAAGTGGGCGCCGGGAAGGCGCGGAGGCTTGACCTCAGTGGCGGCGATATTGTGGGCCGCGGCGGCGATCGCGTTGTTGGCGGGCTGTCAGACGACAGGGAGCTCCGATTGGGAAGGTCGGGTGGGCGAGGCGACGTATGCCGATGCGGTCCGCGAGCTGGGGCAGCCGGAACGAACGGTGGAACTGAGCGACGGCAGCCGGGTGGCGCAGTGGTTGCACCGAAAGGGAGAGGATCGGTTGGCTCACAAGATTCTGTACGGAGGCGGCCCGTCGGATATCAAGGACGAGCCGCGCATGTCGGACAAGTATCTGAACCTGACCTTTGATCAGGCGGGCGAACTCTTGAGTTGGCGGTGGTCATACAAGTAGTTTTTCTTATTGTGCCAACTTGGCCCGAAGCGTAATACTTTGCGATAGCGCATGAACGTGAACACCGGCATATGGGACAAGGTCACGCAGACCATCCTGATCATCACCGTCCTGGTGATGCTGGGCGGTGTCGCTGTCTGGTATTTGCCGTTGATCCAGCAGAACAAGCGGATGCGCCAGGAGATGATCGGACTCGACCATGAAATCGCGCGCCAAGCGCAGATTGCGGAGCGCGCGAAGATTGAGATTGAAGCCATACAGACCGACCCTCAGACCATCGAACGATTGGCGCGGGAGCGGTTGGGTTACGCCAAGCCGGGCGAAACCGTGATCCGGTTTCAGACCGTTGAGCCGAGCTCGAATTGAGCGGCGCCTCCGTGTTGGTTGCTTCAAATTGTTCGCGGACGATACGCCGCGACTGCCCCGGACAAACAAGAACGCCGGGCGAGGGAAGCCCGGCGTCCTGCGTTTCGTTGGCTTAAGCTTCGTTCGGGTTCAGACCGTCATGATTTCCTTCTCCTTCAACTCGAGGTGATGGTCGATGGCTCCGGTGAACTTGTCGGTCAGTTTCTGAATTTCCTTTTCCCCGTGGGCGAGTTCGTCCTCGGTGATGTCGCCGGCCTTCTGTTCTTTCTTCAGGTTGTCGATCGCCTCCCGGCGCACGTGACGGACGGCGACGCGGCCGTCTTCCGCCATTTTCTTGGCCAGTTTCACGAACTCGCTGCGTCGTTCCTCGCTGAGTTCGGGGATGACGATGCGAAGGATCTTGCCGTCGACGGTCGGGTTCAAGCCGATGTTGGCGGCCTGGATGCCCTTTTCGATGGAGCCCAATGTGCTGGCGTCCCAGGGTTGGATGACGATCATGCGCGGTTCGGGCGTGGTGATGCCGGCAACTTCCTTGAGGCGCATCGGCGAGCCGTAGGCGTCAACGGTCACGTTTTCCACGAGGGCGGGTGAGGCTTTGCCGGTGCGCACGCTGGCAAACTCGTGCTGCACGTGTTCCTCGCTTTTCTGCATTTTCTCGTCGGCTTCCAGAAGTATGTCGTCAACAGGCATGGCTTTTCTTTAGCAAATGGGGAGGGTGTTGTGAAGCGGCAACCTCAGGCGGTCACGAGGGTGCCGACTTTCTGGCCGAGCAGGACGCGTTTGATGTTGTGCGGCTTGGAGAGGTTGAAGACCACGATGGGCATGTTGTTGTCGAGGCACATGGAGAAGGCGGTGGCGTCCATGACCTTGAGCTGCTTTTGCAGAGCTTCGATGTAGCGGATCTTGGTGTAGCGCTTGGCGTCCTTGTGTTTCATCGGGTCCTTGTCATAGATGCCGTCGACCTTGGTCGCCTTGAGGATGATGTCGGCCCCGATCTCGTTGGCGCGCAGCGCGGCGGTTGTGTCGGTGGACATGTAGGGATTGCCGGTGCCGCCGCCGAAGATGACGACGCGACCTTTTTCGAGGTGGCGCATGGCGCGGCGGCGGATGAAGGGTTCGGCGACGGCGGAGATCTGGAGCGCGCTTTGGACGCGGGTTTCGACGCCCTCCTTCTCCAGGGCGTCCTGCAGCGCCAGCGCGTTGATCACGGTGGCGAGCATGCCCATGTAGTCGCCGGTTGCCCGCTCAATGCCGCGTTCGCTGCCCTGCAGTCCCCGGAAGATATTGCCGCCGCCGACCACGACGACGATCTCGACGCCGAGGGCCTGCACCTCCCGGATCTGCAGGGCCATGTTGCGCAGGATATCGGCGTCGATGCCAAAGCCTTTCGTCCCGCCCAAGGCCTCGCCGCTGAGCTTGATCAGGACGCGTTTGTAGGCCGGTTTTTTGGAGGCGGTGGATTTGGCGGGGGCGGCGGACTTCTTCTTCATGCTGTGGGTGACGACTGGAAATGGATCGGGTGGTTGGAGGGGCGGGGAGATGGATTGCCGGGCCGCATGGACGAGGGCGTTGTAGCGCAGTCGGTTGCACTCGTCAACGTCCCGCGGTCTAGCGGAACGGCGGCAGGACGTAGCGAATGAAAAGAAAGATCGCGGCGGGAATTCCAATCAAGGCTCCGATAATGCCGTAGATGACGAACGTGTAGACGGGGGCCTTGCCGGTGGAACTGCGCGTTGGCTTGGGCGCGTTGCGTTGTCGCTGGGCGGAGGCGGACCGCTTGCGCGAAGGGAGGATGCCCCCGGGCAGATCGGGGTCGTTCGCGACCAGATCGCGCACGTCGAAGAGTTCCGGTTTGTCGGTTTTCGGAGGCTGATCGCTCTGGTCGCTCATGGCGTTGGAACAGGGCCGGCCTTCAACGGGCGACGACGCTGTCGCCCTCAAGGAGTTCGAGTCCGTTCGTGCCTTCGAGTGGATTGGCCACCGAGTGGGTTTCCTTGACGGAGACGACCTTGATGGAACCGATGGACTTGCCGTCTCGGCGCACGTCGAATTCCATCTGCTCCTCGACGCCATGGCTGGAGCCGATATCCAGCACGACGAAGACGAATCTGGGGTCGGCCGCGGTGATTTTGCCGGCGAGTTCCAGCCGGGCATTGGATCGCCGGTGATCGAGGATGAACTGTTCGAGATATTGCGCTGCGATGAGCGGGATGACCTCATGCTGACCGTTGATGGAACCCGAGAAACTGCGGGTCCAGACGTCCGCGGGAGCGGTGAAGGTTTTCTTGTGGGCGGCGAACTCCACCGGGCGCCGGAATCGGAGGATGAGAGAGAGAAACACGCCTTCGGAGTCGGTGTCGACCCGGGCTTCGAGGCTTCCCGAAGAGGGTTGCGCGCCCAGTTTGAAACCCGCCTCGCGGAGGCTGTCGGCCAGGCTTCGTCGCAGCTTGGAGCCATCGATGTCGTTCTTCACGGCATTGGGGCCGGGAAGGACTTTGAGGTCGATGTTGAAAGGGTGGTCCAATTCGAGACCGGCTGTGGACGCCTGCAGGGCGGGAGCAGCTGAAGCGGACGAGTTTTGCGCGGCGGCGAGCGATGCGCAGGTGAGCAGCGCGATGAGTTGGAGGAGACGGGGCATGAGCCGCCATTGTGGCGAAACGCCAAACCGCACGCAACTAATTCCCCGGATGAGCCGCGAGTCCGGATGCCGGGATCAGAGGAGAATGTCGGGAAGTTGATCCAGTCGGGTCAGCGTCAGGTCGGGCGTGGTTTTGGCGACCCGGGGATCGTCCCGCCGCCATCGGAGTGAGCGGCGATCTCCGGCGAACAGGGCGGTTTTCATCCCGAGCGCCTGTGCGGGTTTGATATCATTCAGCATGTCGTTGCCGACGAACAGGGTCTGGTTGCTTGAGATGCCGTCCTTTCTGAGCTGGTCAAGGGCGGCGACAAAAAGGGAAGGGTCTGGTTTTCCACGCCTGAGGCGGTAGGACCAGACACAAAGGCCGGGATCAAAGCCGATTTCTTCGACGGGGCGGCGCAAAAGGGCCTCGAACAAGAGCGGGGTGTAGAACTGAGAGTTGGAGATGATGCCGAGTCGGACTCCCTGTTGGCGCAGTTGGGTCAGACAGTCCAAGGTTGCGGGCATGGGCCAGACCGGGTTCGTGGCGCATTCGAAGGCGACGGCCAGGGCGTCCAGGTCCGGGGCGATGGAGAAGTGGATGGCGCCAACGGCCTGGAGTTCCTCGACCAGGCGGGTCCAGATTTCGCGGATCTCGACCTCGGGGTAATCGACGCCGCCGGAGCCAAGTCGCTCATGCTCCTCCTTGATGAGCTCGATGAAGCGGGAGTGCAGACGCATTTCCGGTTGCCGGACTTCACAGCCGGCGGATGTGAGGGCTTCACGGATGGCGGCTTCGCCATCGAATCGCGCCGCGTGGCCGATGTCCCCGGACCCCGAGATGAAGAGCGTGCCGTAGACATCCCAAAGGACAGCCCGGATGCCGGCGAGGCGGTCGGTCTCGGTGGGGCTGTCGGCCCCGGTTGGAACCGGGGCCAGCGGCTGGGATCGGCTGCGGATGATGTCGAGCAGGGGCTTGGACATGCTCAGGCGCGGAGGAGGGTGAAACGTTCCGGGGCCAGGAAGGCGTTGAGAATCCGATCTGCGTCCAATTTGTCCGGCCGGTCGGCTTTCGAGTCGAGCAAGGATTGGTAAATCGAGAGAAGTCGTTGGCCGTAGGCCGGCAGATTGAACTGCCCGTTTACGATTTCTCGGGACCGGGAGCTGTTTGACTTTGGGGCTCCGGTGGTGTTGATGTTCCGGAAGATGGAGCTGCGGAGCTCGGGTGAGTCGCGCGCGGCCCGGATGACGCCGGTCTGCAGGGGCTCGTCCAAGAAACCAAAATCGATCGTGTCGTCTTCGATACGGCTCTCGATGGCACGACGGGCCGCGTCGGAGGGAGGAGCGACGCAATAGGCGGCGAAGCTGTCGTGAAGGGCGTCCTCGACGCGTTGTCGGAGCGTTGGGCGATCCACGAGGTCGAGCGGCGCGCCGAGTCGATTGTAGAGATGGGACAGATCGATTCCGGCGGCGTTGAAGTCGGCGGTGATGTCGGGAAGATTGCGGCCGACCAGGGGTTTGGCGATGGTGGCCGGCTCGAGGAAAGCCAGCCCGAATCCTTCGGCGACGCTGGTGGTGATGAAGCGATCGGCGTGAGCGACCCAGGATTCAAAGGGAGCGAGATCCGCCGCGCCGAACAGGGCGGGTAGTTGCAGCTCCTCCGCGAAGGCGCGCCAGGAATGGTATTGGCCATGTTCCCTGGGATTGGCGGGAGCCAGGGTCAGGGCGAAGCGCTCCCCGGCTGCTGCGGCGGTCGACCAGAGAAGAAACTCACCGAGGTTCTTGCGGCGAATTCCGCGGACCGGATAGAGCGTGATGCGGTTGCATTCCGCAATGATGCCCGCGCGTGGGCAGGAGGGGGCGTCGGTTGGGACCGGGACGGGGTTCGGCAGGTAGTGTGCGGCTTGGGGTGGAGCTCCCGCCTGATTCAATACGTTCAGGTCGCGACGGTTGAGTGCGGCGTAATGAATGCGGCCGCCCACCGGGTAGATGGTCTGTGAGAGGTTGTCGCGCGAGGCTGATGCCCGGAGCGTCCTGTAATTGTGGGGGCGTCCGTCTTCGGCGAAATCATGGACCTGTAGCAGCAGCGGAGCGCCGGAGTCGGCCAACTGTTTCAACGCCATGGGAAAGGCGATGTTCTTGCCGAGAGAATGGTTGTGAATGTGCCATAGATCGGGAGTCTTGCCGCGGAAGGCGCGGCGCGCGGACTCCGTGAGGCTGGCGGCGAGATCTTCCGGGGCGGACTCGGAGGCGTTCTCGTCCGCGTAGCCGAGTCCCTCGACGACCTGGCAATTGGGCAGGTTGATTTGGGCGGAGGGTTCGCCGGTCAAGATCGCGGGTTCAACGTCGTGTCCCGCAAGGCTGGCGACGGCGGAGTCGATGACCCGGGTGACGCCGCCGGGACGCAGGTGGTAGTGAACGAAAGCGACGCGAAGAGGCACGGCGGGGTCTCAGGCGGGTTCCGGGCGGTTGAATTTCTCGCGATAGGCGGGAAGGCTGATCATGGGCGGTCGTTCTTCCTCGATGATCTCATACCGCGTTTGCTGGTATTCCTTGTCCTTGGCTTGAAACTGCCGGAAGACGCTGTTGAGCTCCGGCAGTTTCTCAACCATGTCGAAACTTTCCATGCGGCGCAGGAAACTCTGCAGGATGCCGAAGGACATCTTGCCGAGGGCCGTGGTTGCCTGGTTGCGGTGGACGCGTTGATCGAGATCCGTCTGGGCGAACGCCTTGAGTCCCCACTTGTGGTAGACATCGAGGATGTGGGAGGTCTCGACCCCGTAGCCGATGGGGAAGGGGATCTGTTCCAGGACTTCACGTCGGACGGCGTATTCACCCGACAAGGGTTGGATCAACGCGGTCAGGTCGGGGAAGAAGAGGGAGAACAACGGTCGCACGAGAATCTCGGTAACCCGTCCGCCGCCGGAGGGGCGCAGTCCCTGGGAGAAGGCGAGCGGTCGGTCATAGAACGCCTTGACGTAGTGGATGTCGTCGTTGTGGATGAGCGGAGCGAGCAGGCCGTAGGCAAAGCGCGGGTGAATGTTTTTGATGTCGGTGTCGACGTAACAGATGATGTCGCCCTTGAGTTGGTAGATGGCCTTCCACAAGTTCTCGCCCTTGCCCTTCTTGTCGCCGACCTCGGGGAGAATGTTCTCGGCGAGATAGACATCGGCTCCGAAGTTGGCGGCGATTTCCCGGGTGGCGTCCGTGGACCCCGAATCGATGACGGCGATTTCATCGATCAGGGGATAGCGCTCCATCAGTTCCGATCGGAAGACGACGATCTCCTTGCCGATGGTTTTCTCTTCGTTGAGCGCCGGGAGGCAGAGGGACACCTTCAACCCCTTCTTCTCCTTCTCCTCGATCAGCGAGAGGAGGTCCCAGAATTCGGAGTGATGGTGGGTGTTGCTCTTGATCCACTGGTCTATCTTACTCATGGCAGTATCCGGAATCGATCGCGCGGATCAGGGAGATCAGTTGGGCCAACCCCTTGAACAGCGGGGCGATCTTCATGGTTTCGTTGACCTCCTGTCGACCCGCGCGCTCGGTCAGGCCGATGGTGATGGCGGGAATATTGCGGGAAATCAGGCTGGAGAGCAGGCCGGCGCTGGGGCGCACCCTGGGTTGCAGGTCGAGCGCCCGCAGGGTGTCGTGGGCCACCTGGGGCATCGGATGGGCATAGGCCAGCGCTCCCGGCTCTCGGCGGCCGAAGACGCTGAGTTTGACGGAGGCGGTGGTTCCCGCGTCAACCTCCTCGACGGCGAGGTCGATCTCCCGCTCGATATGCTGGACGATCCCGGCATCCTCGCTGCGGATCTCGAACTGCAACGTGGCGCTGGAAGGCGCGGTGTTGAAGGTGGCTCCCGCATTGATCGAGCCGAGCAGGATGGATGTCTTCGGCGTTTGCGGGACGGGGATGGAGAGGATCTTGTGGAGCACGGCCTCCATGTCGACGATGGCGCCCGGGAAGTTTTGACGAGCCCAGGCCTGCTCCTCCTCGAAGGCCACCGTGACCTGGCCACGGACGGCTCCGAGTGAGCTGTAGCTGATCCTCCCCAGTTCCGATCCCCGGATGCAAACGGCCGTATCGATGGGGTCCTTGACGTGATCGAGGAAGAAATTGAAGCCCTGCAGGTCGGCGCGGCCGAGGGTGCGGCTTGCGGCGGTGAGGATCAGGTTGTTGCGCAACTTGACGCCGAGATGTTCGAGCAGCGAGGGCAGGGTGACCAGGGCGGCCACGCCCAGCGCATTGTCGCCCAACCCCACGCCGTCGATCACGTCGGCCCCGAGGCTGACGGTGTGGTCCACTCCGTCGGTGAACACGCTGTCCGCATTGGCGGCGATGAGAATGTTTCGTTTTCCCTCCTCGCCAGGAATGCGCGCGGTGACATTGGATTCCTCGTCGGTGGAGATGTCGGAGATGCCGCACTCGGTGAAGCGGTCGCAAAGGAAGCGGACGCGGCGTTCCTCACGCTGGGTCGGGGCCGGGATCTCCGCGACCATCACGGCGTTGGTCAGGATGATTTCCTTGAGCTGGCGAATCTCTTCAGCCAGGGCCGGCAGATTGTTGAGAATCCCATCGAGTCCTTCGCTATCCTTCATCGCGTTTGTTGTAGTGGCGGAAGCGATGACGCGCGAATCCAAAGTCGATGAATCTTTTTCATGTGAGATTCCGGGTTTCTGATCGACATTGGGCCGCTCCTGTTGCGAATTAGCGGTGACTTGCGCAGCGCGGTGTTGCGCCGTTGCACGGAACAGGAACATGTCAGGCAACATTGGATTCCTCTCCACCCGTTTCGCGGGGACAGACGGAGTCTCCCTCGAGAGCTCCAAATGGGCTCGCGTGCTTTGGGAGTGCGACCAGCAGGTGAGTTATTGGTACAGCGGTCGCAGCGACAGGGCGGACGAGATCAGCATGTGCGTGCCGGAGGCGTATTTCGGGCACCCGGAGAACGTTTGGATCAACGAGCGCATCTGGGGCAGGACGCGGCGCGATCCGTTTGTCACGGAGCGCATCCATGAAATGGCCGCCTACCTGAAGTCCACGCTTTACGAATTCGTGGACCGGTTCGACATCGACATTCTGATTCCTCAGAACGCGCTGACGATTCCAATGCATGTTCCGTTGGGCTTGGCGATTACGGAGTTTCTGGCGGAGAGCAATTTCCCGGCGATTGCGCATCATCACGATTTCTATTGGGAGCGGACGCGATTCACGATCAACGCGGTCTCGGATTACCTGGACATGTCCTTTCCGCCGAGGCTGCACAACCTGCGGCACGTGGTGATCAACGAGGCGGCGCAGGAGCAGCTTTCGTTGCGGAAGGGCGTGGGCGCCCTGCTGATTCCGAATCTCCTGGATTTCGAGAACGAGCCCCCGCCGCCGGACGAGTACATCCGTAACCTCAGGGAGGACATCGGTCTGGAGCCGGATGATGTCTTTGTGCTGCAACCGACGCGGGTGGTCCCGCGCAAGGGGATCGAGCATGCGATCAAGTTGGTCGGGGCGTTGGACGATCCGCGCTGCAAGCTGGTGATATCGCACGAGGCCGGCGACGAAGGCATGGCGTATCAGCACATGCTGGAGGAGATCGCCCGGGACGAGGGAGTGGACCTGAGGTTCGTGTCGGACCGGGTGGGAGAGGAACGGCAGCTCAACGACCGGGGGGAGAAGGTCTACACGTTGTGGGATCTGTATCACTTTGCTGACCTGGTGACCTATCCCAGCCTGTATGAGGGATTCGGCAACGCCCTGTTGGAGGCGATCTACTTTCGGGTGCCGATCGTGACGAATCGTTATTCGATCTTCATTCAGGACATCGAGCCCAAAGGGTTTCGGATGCCGGTGATGGACGGCTACATCACGCAGGGCGTCGTCAAGGAAGTGCGGCGCCTGTTGTCGGACCCGGATTACCGGCGCGAACTGGGCGATCACAATTACGAGGTGGCCAGGCGGTTCTACAGCTTCAGCTTTCTGCGCCGGCATCTGCGCGCCTTGATCGCCAGCCTGACGGGGGTGGAGGAGTCATGATGAAAGAGATTTCGCACGAGGCGATGCTGCGGATACGGAGGCGTCTGTCGCGCCTTTATCCGGACAAGGTGGAAACCCTGGCGCGTCGGTTCTATCATCTCGTGGGGCGTTACGGAGTCGGGGTGAATCCGGCCGGAGTCGATGGTCGCTGGAGTCAGAAGGACGCGTTCCTGATCACCTATGCCGACATGGTTCAGCGGGAGGGCGAGGCTCCCTTGAAGACGCTGAGGCGTTTCCTGTCCGCGCGCCTGCGAGGGGCGGTTTCGACGGTGCATATCCTGCCGTTTTGTCCCTGGTCCTCGGACGATGGATTCTCCGTCATCGATTATCGCGCGGTCGAGCCGGATTACGGGACCTGGGCGGACATCGGCGGCCTGGGGCAGGACTTCAAGCTGATGTTTGACCTCGTGCTGAACCACTGTTCCCGGCGGAGCTCCTGGTTCAATGATTATGTGAAGGGCGTGCAGCCGGCGCGGGATTACTTCCATGAGTTGGATCCCGGGACGGATGTTTCGGCGGTGATCCGACCGCGTCCGACGCCCTTGTTGTCGAAGGTTCAGACCCGGCGCGGCGTGCGGCATGTCTGGACGACATTCAGCGAGGACCAGGTCGATCTGAACTGGGCGAATCCCGATGTCTTGTTTGAGTTCCTGGACATTCTGTTGCTCTACGCGGCCAACGGCGCCTCGGCGATACGCCTCGATGCGGTCGCGTTTCTCTGGAAGGAGCTGGGGACGTCCTGTCTTCATCTTCCGGAGACGCACGAGGCCGTGAAACTGATCCGGGATGTGCTGGAGGTTGTGGCGCCGGAGATGATCGTGTTGACCGAGACCAACGTGCCGCACGAGGAGAACATCAGCTATTTCGGCGATGGGGATGAGGCGCACATGGTGTATCAGTTCAGCCTGCCGCCGCTGTTGCTGCACGGGCTGTTGAATGATGAGACTGCCCATTTGAAATCCTGGGCGGACAGCCTGCCGCCTCCCGGCGACGGACGGACCTTCCTCAACTTTACGGCTTCGCACGATGGCGTGGGAGTCCGGCCTTTGACCGGGTTGGTTCCGGACGGCGAGTTGGACGCGTTGATCGAGCAGGTCCGGGCGCGCGACGGGGAGGTTTCCTGGCGCGACAACGGCGATGGCACGCAGAGTCCCTACGAACTCAACATCAGTTGGTATTCAGCGATGTCGGAGCCGGGGAACCCTGACTTGGGGCGGCGGCGTTTTCTTTGTTCGCAGGCGGTGGCCATGGCGCTGCAAGGCATTCCGGCGGTCTACTTTCATAATCTCGTTGCCTGCGGAAACTGGAGTGAAGGCGTGGAGGAGAGCGGACGGAAACGGACCATCAATCGCCGGAAGTGGAAAGAGGATGAACTGGAGGCGCGCTTGGCCGACCCGGACGGCCAAGCGGCGATTGTCTTGCAGGCTATGACCCAGATGCTGCTGCGCCGCTCGGAGCATGCCGCTTTTCATCCGGACGGCGATCAACTGGTCCTGGATCTGCCGCCCGGGTTGTTTGGCGTCATGCGGACGTCGCCGGACCAGAGCGAGACGGTTGTCTGCCTGTTCAACTTTCAGAGAACGCCGAACGACGTTCCGGCTGTCGGGGCGCTCCATCTTGCGCCTGGCTCGGAATACCGCGATCTGATACAGGGGTTCAGCATCAAGGTCGACGATGAGACGACCTTGTCGCTGGCCCCGTATCAGGCGGTTTGGCTGCTGAAGATCTGAGCGGGTTGGTCAGGCGGCTTCGTTCCCGAGCTCGCTCTTGACCTCTGCGATGAGTTTCTCGAGACGGCGGCCGTATTCGACATAGTTGTCGAACATGGCGTCATCGCTGGCGGCGGAGTCGGCGTCGTGGAAGACCACGACCATGTGGGGCTCGATGGAGATGCCGGCGTCGTAGCCGTGCTTGAAGGCGTCCTTGAGAATGTCCCGCACCCGCCCCTGTCCCTCACCCGGGAAATTGTAGTCCGCGTCGTTCTTTTCCGGATTCCAGGTGGTGGCCGTTTCCAATCCAGAAGAACTGTCTTTCCCCGGTATCATGAATCCGGATAAATATAATTCTTTTTATATACTTAATTAAGCTATGAATAATCCTGAACAACATTGTGGGGAAAAACCTACTGTAGTAGATACTGTTGAACCAGGCAACAATCCTGATTTTGTATTTGAAAATGATCCTAATTTTGAAACAGTA